>CAZWSK010000261.1:0-3270 GCA_964636445.1 uncultured Chloracidobacterium sp. | reverse complement strand
TCGATCGCTTGAGACAAGTTTTCGACACGGCCGTATCCGCTGCCGCGATACTGTACGAGGCCCTGCTGGTCGATCACAAAGAAAGACGGAAAGCCCATATCGATACTGCCGTCCTTTGTACGGTCAGCGTATTGCAGGAGCAGCCCGAAGCTGTTGGGCAGGACCTCAAACTTCGCGGGATTGCGCCGCAAGAAAGAATTCACGATATTGTCGTTCTCCATCGTCGGCGCAAGAAAGACGACCCGGTCGGCCGAGACCCGCCCGGCAAGCTGATTCAGTCTCGGGAGCTCGACGCGGCAGATCTCACACCTCGTTGACCAAAAACTGAGGACCACGACCTTTCCTCGCAGCCGGCTAAGCTCGAACTGGTCGCCATTCAGCGAAGTGCTGGAAAATTCGGGTGCAGCAGAGCCGATCCGCAGGCTCGACTGGCCAATTGCAGGCAAGGTGCAGAGCAGCACGCTCAGGAACAGAACTACTTTATACATAACGCATGTGGGGACCGTGGGAACGGCGTCATCAAATAATAACACCTATTAAAAGCAAATCGTCAAAAATCGCTGTTTTTCAAAAAAGCGACTCAATATCTGCGTGCTAGAATCTCGAACATGCTGCTCGAATCGCTCGAGGCCCTCAATTTTCGCAATCTCTCGGGCCGCATAGACCTCTCACCGGGCCTGAATGTCTTCACAGGCGAGAACGGGCAGGGAAAGACGAACTGGCTCGAGGCGATCGCCGTGTTGGCGTCAGCAACCTCATTTCGAACGGCAAGATTACAGGAGGCTGTTAGGTTTGACGCCGAGACAGCGTCGATCCGCGGCCTCGTGCGTGAATCGCCCGAGATCGTTCGCGAGCTGCAGGTGCTTATAGCCGGCAATGCTAAAACATTGACCGTCAACGGCAAAAAAGAGGCGGCAAACCGCTACCTCGGGCAACTCTCGGCGATAGTCTTCACGGCAGACGAGCTTGAGATCGTTCGCGGAACGCCCGACGCCCGGCGGCGGTTTCTAGACCGCGGCATCGTCGGCCTTCATCCACCATTTGTGCAGGTGCTGACCGATTACAATCGCGTTATCCGGCAGAAGAACGCCCTGCTCCAAACCGCCGCGGATCAGAACTTTTCAGTATCAGAGACGGCCGAACGGCTGCAGCCGTGGAACGAACAGCTTGCGGCGCTGGCGGGCCGCATCCACCGCGGCCGCGTGCGTTTTGTCGAGCGCGTTAACGAGGTTCTCGAAAAACAGCTCTTCGGCCGCGAGGAAGTTTCGATCACCTACGAATCGTCACTTGCGAAGCATGGGGATCTCGCAGATTACGACCGCCTGGTCGCCGAGCGCCTCGCGCATAGGGTTCAGGCTGAGCTTGCCGCCGGGCACTCGCTCGTGGGGCCTCATCGCGACGACCTCGAGATCACGTTCGACGGACGGAACCTGCGAAAATTCGGCTCTGCCGGGCAGCAGCGAAGCGCTTTGCTGCTGCTTCTGCTCGCGAATGTCTCCGTCTTTCACGCGACCCGAGGTGAATACCCGCTTTTTCTTATCGACGATATCGACGCTGAGCTTGACACGGGCCGTGTCGACAAGCTCTTGGGCTATCTCGAGGGTCGCACACAAACGATCGTCACGACCTCAAAAACAGGGTTTATCGAAGGTCTGGGGCATCGTGGCGACTCTTTTGTTGTCCAAGCCGGCTCGGCCAAACCTTGTGAGGTCGCAGGCCGGTAAGTTTTGTTCTGTCGAGGCATCCTGCTGCCCCGATATTTGAAGTGCTGTGCACGTGAATTTAAGGACCAAAAGTGGTAAAATATCCCTAGTTTTTACCCGTCAGTTTCCCACTTTCAATCGGACGAAGACGGCACGATAAATACGTTTATTTTCAGAGGTTTTCATAAAAATTGGTGGCTAAAGCAAAGAAGGAATACGGCGCAGATTCGATAACGGTGCTCGAGGGCCGCGACGCGGTCCGAAAAAGGCCTGCGATGTACATCGGCTCGACGAGCGAGATCGGGTTGCATCATTTGGTTTACGAGGTTGTCGATAACTCGGTCGACGAGGCCCTGGCGGGCTTTTGCGACACGATCGAGGTGACGATCCACATCGATAATTCGATCACTGTCGTCGACAATGGCCGCGGCATCCCGACGGACATTCACAAGCAGGAAGGCCGCTCGGCGGCAGAGGTCGTAATGACCGTGCTGCACGCGGGCGGCAAGTTCGACTCGAATTCATACAAGGTCTCGGGCGGCCTGCACGGCGTTGGCGTGTCGTGCGTCAACTTCCTAAGTGAATTCCTGCGTCTCGAAATATGGCGTGACGGCAAGACCCACGAAATGGAATTCGAGCGCGGAATTCCGGTCGCACCGCTCAAGCAGACCGGAACTACGACCAAACGCGGCACGAAGATAACTTTTCTTCCCGATTCAGACATCTTCGAGGTAACTACCTACAGTTTCGAAAAACTGTCCGAAAGGCTCCGCGAAAAGGCGTTTCTCAACAAGGGCATCCGCATCATCATCAAAGACGAGCGCGAAGAAGAAGAAAAGTCGCACGAGTTTTATTACAAGGGCGGCATCGCCGAATTTGTTAAGCACCTCAACCGCAACAAACAGCCGCTTCACGAGGAACCTCTTTATTTCGAACAGATCAGCGACGAGCTCTCGATCGAGGTGTCGATGCAGTACAACGACAGTTACGACGAGAAGATATTCACCTTTGCAAATAACATCAACACGGTTGACGGCGGAACGCACTTGTCTGGCTTTCGCGGCGCGATCACCCGCACGATAAACGCCTACGCTGAGTCGTCCGGCATGATGAAGAATGCGAAGGTCACGCTTACTGGCGACGACGTTCGCGAGGGGCTCGTTGCGGTCATCTCGGTCAAGCTGCCGCAGCCGCAGTTCGAGGGCCAGACTAAGGGCAAGCTGAATTCGCCCGTGAAAGGGCCGGTTGAGTCGTTCCTTAACGAAAAGCTCGGCGAGTTCTTCGAGCAGAATCCTGCCGTCGCCAAAAAGATCGTCGGTAAAGCCGTCGAGGCCGCCCGTGCTCGCGAGGCAGCGAGAAAGGCCCGCGAGATCGTACGCAAATCGGCGATGGGCGGCTCGGGCCTGCCGGGCAAGCTCGCGGATTGTCAGGAGAAAGATCCCGCATTATCTGAACTCTACATCGTCGAGGGCGACTCCGCCGGCGGGTCGGCCAAACAGGGACGCGACCGTAAGAATCAGGCCGTCCTGCCGTTGAAAGGTAAAATTCTCAACGTCGAAAAGGCGCG
>CAZWSK010000260.1:0-3273 GCA_964636445.1 uncultured Chloracidobacterium sp. | reverse complement strand
GCTCCTGCTTACATTCGGTCTCGCGTTGATGATCACAGGCGTCTTTCGAAACTTCTATGGAATTTCTGGATTGCCCTACGCGATCCCTCGTGAACTTGGAGGGGGGCAAAATCTTGGCTTTATGTTTCTCCCCAATTACCGCGGCTGGGTAGTAGGCATTTCGCTGGTGGTATGCTTCCTTTCCTGGTTCGTGATCGAGAAAACGAAGCTCGGAGCTTACTTACGAGCAGCGACCGAAAATCCAACGATGGTTGGCGCGTTCGGGATCAATGTTCCACGTCTGATTACCCTAACCTATGGCTTCGGCGTTAGTCTTGCTGCATTCGCAGGCGTGCTCGCAGCACCTATCTACTCCGTCAACCCAAACATGGGCGCGGACCTGATAGTTGTTGTTTTCGCGGTTGTTGTCATTGGCGGTATGGGTTCGATACTCGGCTCCATATTGACGGGGTTCGGCCTCGGTCTCGTCGAAGGCCTCACTCGGGTGTTCTATCCGGAAGGATCCTCGGTGGTGATCTTTGTTATCATGGCGATCGTCCTTCTAATCAAACCAGCCGGTTTGTTCGGGAGGGTAGCGTAATGTCCAGCTCCAGCGAAGCACACTTCCCGGCGATATCGAAAAAGCGATCAACGAGCATGCCTCGTCACCACAAGATCATTTTTGCAGTCATATGCCTGATCGGCATTTTTGCGCCCGTCGTTATATATCCTGTTTTCCTAATGAAGGTAATGTGCTTCGCGCTTTTCGCATGCGCATTTAATCTTTTGCTTGGATATGGAGGCCTGCTTTCTTTCGGCCACGCAGCATTTTTCGGTATCGGAGCTTACCTCAGCGCTCACGCTGCCAAGGTGTGGGGACTGAGCCCTGAGTTAGCGATTATGGCAGGAACAGCCGTGGGGGCGGCTTTGGCAGCGGTCATAGGTTCACTCGCAATACGCCGACAAGGCATATACTTTGCGATGGTGACGCTAGCTTTCGCACAGATGGTCTATTTCTTCTCCCTCCAGGCGCCTTTCACTGGCGGAGAGGATGGCATTCAGTCGGTGCCCCGAGGCATGCTTTTCGGCGTTGTTAGCCTTCAGTCGGATCAAAGCCTATACTACCTTGTTCTCGCGACGTTCTTCCTAGGGCTTTTGGCCATCTACAGGATCATCCATTCGCCCTTCGGCCAGGTCCTCAAGGGAATACGCGACAACGAGCCACGCATGATTTCGTTGGGCTACCGAGTTGCCCGATACAAATTGTTGGTCTTTGTCTTATCGGGCGCACTTTCTGGCCTAGCCGGAGCGACAAAGGCGATCGTCTTCCAACTGGCTTCGCTGACGGATGTATACTGGACGATGTCGGGCGAGGTGGTGCTCATGACGCTGCTTGGAGGCTTGGGAACCGTGTTTGGACCCATTGTCGGAGCGGCTGTGGTTGTTTCGTTGCAAAACTACTTAGCCACACTGGGCGACTGGGTGACAATCACGCAGGGCTTCATATTTGTGCTTGCGGTTCTTCTCTTTCGAGAGGGCATCGTCGGGAAATTGAGCAAGGCCACCCGAAAGTCGCTCTGAGCAGCAAACTGCTTTAATTTCCGCCCGATCATCAATGACGTTCTTTCAATAGGCGATCTCCACAGGCAGCGTGATTCCATCATTTTAGAAGGGCGCCATAGGATATTGACAGTGGCCCCTGCTTGCCGAAGATGCTAGCTGGCCTTTGTCTCCTTCTCGTCCCGGAGACGTCTACACCGATGGAGTTTTTTTGTCCGAAGCGCGTCTAAAACCACAAGATTTTTCAACGGAGGCGCTATGCCTCCGCATTCTTGAGCGCAACAGAGCGACGATTCGTGTGCAGAAAGAACATATCGCGGTCGGCAAGCTTACCCAGATTGTAGATGCGACGCTCGAGTTATCGAACAAACATGGTTTCGAAGGAACCAGCCTCCGGGACCTCTCAAAAGCTGCGAATGTGAGCATGGGCAGCTTGTACACATATTTCGATACAAAAGAGACTTTGGTATCGATGATTTTAGGGGAAGTTTCGGCCACAGTCACAGAAGTTCTTTCGTCCGCACCTTCCAGTGTAATCGAAGAACCTGAGGATCACTTGAGATGGCTAATAGAGACACATTTAAGGCTGACTGAGGTAATGCACAAATGGTTCGTGTTTGCATTTATGGAGGCGAAGTATTTTCCAGTTGTGATCCGAAAATTGGCTACCGATAGTGAGCTTGCAACCGAAACACTATTCGCCGAGGCTCTCGCGGGAGGGAAAGCAAAAGGTGTGTTCGACCTCGATGACCCGACTCTTACCGCCTCGATGATAAAGCCGCTTTTGCAGGACTGGTACGTCAAGCGGAGCAAATACCGGCGCAGAGGTACTCTGTTGGATGTCTACATATCCCACGTAACTGATTTCATCATGCGATCAATCTGCAAACGCTGAAATCATGTTAGTTGGCGATACAACAACCGGTGACGCCCCAGTCTGCCGAGCTTAATCCAGCCTGTAAGGGATCGTATCGCGCTGATCGTGATCGACTTGCACCCGTCCACGTAACGGGGGAATTGCGCGGCTGGGACAGTTGCTCCGTTCACACAACCGGCATGAGATACCAATTGGCTCGAAGTGGGATCGTTCCCCGATCTGCAGGTCATCGGCGTATACGAACTGGTCTGCGTAGGAAATTTCGCAGCCGAAGGCTAAGACATAGCCTGTTCTCGTAGCAGAGAACCCGCTCATTCCCTTTATCGTCTGCGTTGCCAAGCAGAGATACCGAACCCCGTCTGGCGTTTCAGCGAGTTGGCGAATAATCCCATGCGGCGCCTCGAACGCCCTGTGCGCATTCCACAAGGGACACGCCGCGCCGAACCGTGCGAATTGGAGCTTGGTGGCGCTATGCCGCTTCGTAATGTTACCAGCCCGGTCGATGCGGGCGAAAAAGATCGGGACGCCCTTGGCCCCCGGTCGCTGGAGCGTTGATAGTCTGTGGCAGACCTGCTCCGCGGACGCTTCAAAGCGTGACGCCAGCAGCTCTATGTCATGCCTGAGCGACCGCGCGGCCGCATGAAATTCCCCATAGGGCATCAGAAGGGCGCCAGCGAAATAGTTGTGCAGTCCGATACGACAGATGCTCACGGCCTCTTCGGTCTTGAAGCCGGCTTTGCGCGCTATTTCCGCGACCTCTGCGTCGACACGCAGTTGCGAGATCTGGTGCGCGAGATGAAAGAGGCCTTGTCGCAAATTCTTCAGGTTAACTCGATGTTGACCATGGGGAGAGAAGT
>CAZWSK010000259.1:0-3284 GCA_964636445.1 uncultured Chloracidobacterium sp. | reverse complement strand
ACGACGATCGATTCGCCCTCCTGCGGCACGGCACGGACGATCTGAAGCGGAACGGCAAGGCCCTTTGGCACATCGACCTGAAGCAGTGCCAGGTCACCCTCGCCATCGACGGCAAGGACGCCGCGGACGGGGAATTTTTTACCGTCGAGCAGATGAACCTCAGCCCGCGTCGAGCGTTCGATAACATGGCGATTAGTGATGACGCGGTCCGCGGCGATGAAGAATCCGCTGCCGCGCGACACGGTGTTACCCCGGGGATCGAATGTCTCGATCGCGACGGCCGACGGCTTTATGCGTTTTACGAGTTCGGGAAGAAAATCCTGCGCAGGACAAGTGCCCACGAAAAGTACGAAAGGCACAAAAAGCGAAAAGAGAATGCGTGAAGAACTCGTCATTGACAGGCAAATTATATGTTCTTTCACGCCCGAGCCCAAGCTTTTCGCGAAAAAGACAGCGGGCCGCATCGGGCCCGCCTATGTTGGAAATTGTTTGACGCTTTATTTGATGATCCCGTTGCCGTCGAGCGCGGTGTAAACGTCGCTCGAATACAACCCGAGCCATTTGTCATGGTCTGGTGTCTGAAATATCTGGTCATAGACCTGAGAATTCAGGCTTTCGAGGTCGCCGTTACCGCGGCCGCGGTTGAGCCATTCGTAGATCTTTGTGTGGAACAGAAAGTCGTTCCGGGTCGTGTCGAGGGCGATGAATTTGTCGAGTTTTGCGAACAATCCCTCGAACTCGTCCTTGCTGAGGCCCGTTTTTGCGTTCTGACGGCGGATGAAGGCGATGCTTGCGGCGTCGGGTGTCGGGGCTGGCGAGTAGAGGCCGGCTAGCTTGTGCCAGTCGTCGAATTTGATACTCGATTCGAATTTGGCGAAGTCGTCGTAGACCCGCAAGATCGAATATTCATCCACGACGACCATTTTCGCGACCGCCATCGGAGCCGCAAGTATCGCGAGAGCTCCCGAGGCCGTCTCGGTCATCTTCACGCCGGCGTGCTCGACAGTTTTGTTTCGTTTTTCGATGATCTGATCAAAGCTTGCTTTGCGGTATTTCATCAGAGCGACATCGCGTCGTGCCGGTGCAAGGCCGCGGAGCACGTCATTCATCTCTTTGGACTGCGTCAGGTATTTCTGAAAGGCGACCGGGCTGTAAAGCCCAGGGATCGCGTCGATCACCTTGCCGTCCGGCGTGAGCACGTAATGAATGCTGTTGCCGGTTATCGTCCGTTCGATCTTGCGGCCGTCACCGAAATCTATCGTGATGCGCGGAGCCGGCCGGATCGACTTCCAATGCAAAATGTAATTTTCGCGAAGATACTTTGATATCTCAGCATTTGGATAAAGGACCGCGCGGAACAGGCGGCTGTTCGCGCATGAGAATTCTTCGTTAAGGTTCCCAAGCAGCCGGAGCGTCAGGATCGGCTTTTTCTGCTTGGCCGCGGCCGCTTTTGCTGCGTCGAGGTCGGTGTACCAGTAGAGGTGTGATGCATAAGCATCCTTTTGCATCGCGACGGTGTCGATCGCGTTGGCGACGCGTTTCCATTCCTCTGTCGCCTCACCGGTCTTGCCGTAGCGTTCGATCTCGGCCGAATACTTTACAAAAAGAGCGTCAAGCCCTATCTGGCCCATAACGCGCAACTCACGAATCGCCGGTATCGCCGAGGAAGTGTCTTCGGCCACGGCCTGCGTTGCTAACTCCTCTATGGTTGCCGCGAGTGCAGCCGTCGATAAGACCAACGCCGTCGCCGCCGTTAATAGGACCGTTCTGAATCTCATCATTTCTCCTCCTGAAGCTAGTTTTATGTGAGAACGTGTACGCTATGTGGTTCTTGCACCGCTTTTACGTTGCCCCAAGAAATAATCTCTCTGTTGGGATAAGATATCTGCTTAACAGGAAAATGTTATGAAGATCGCACTTGCCGCCGACCACGCCGGGTACGAGGAAAAGGAAAAGGTAAAGCGGACGCTCGACGAGCTCGGCGTTGAATACACCGACATGGGTACGACATCGACCGACTCGGTCGATTATCCTGACTACGCTCGAAAAGTCGCGGAGGCTGTTGCCGGCGGCGAATATGAGCAGGGAGTGTTAGTGTGCGGTTCGGGCACAGGAATGGCGATAGCGGCGAACAAGGTCCACGGCGTCCGCGCCGCCGTCGCATGGAATCCCGACATTGCACGGCTCGCGCGTGAGCACAACGACGCGAACGTGCTCTCGCTTGCTGCACGATTCACGCCCGACGATCAGGTGCGCGAGATCCTCAAGGCCTGGTTCGAAGCCGACTTCGAGGGCGGCCGTCACGCGACGCGCGTCGAAAAGATAGAGCCGAGATGATCTTGCGATTTCACATTCCGCGTTCGCCGCTCGACGGATTTATCTCGTCGATCGTCTATTTCGACGGAGTCCGGCACGACCACAAGTTCGACCGCTTTTTGCCGAACGGCGACACTGAGATCTTGATCGATTTTCACGACGCCCCGCAGTTCATCTACGACAACAACAGCTTGAAAGAGATCCAGGCCTGCAACCGCGTGTGGGCTTCGGGCCTGCGGACCGAGCCGATCACGATCCCGTCGGGCGACAAGTCAGAGATGATGGTCATTTCGTTCAAAAAGGGAATGGCCGCGTCGTTCTTTCCATTCCCGATGGAGGAGATCGCCGACAGCGTCGTCGACGCGGACCTCGTCTGGGGGACGGATTTCGGCTTGCTGAGAGAACGGCTGCTCGGAACGCCCGACATCGACGAACGGTTTCGGGTCGTCGAGGATTTCCTGCTAAGCGAATTCCGATCGCAGCTGGCGATCGATCCATGCGTAGCGTTTGCGGTCGGTGAGATGACCGAACAGCCCGATGCGATCTCGATCTCACGGATGAACGCGAAAATAGGATATTCGCAGAAGCACTTCACAGACCTCTTTCGCAAAGCCGTCGGCGTCACGCCAAAGGCCTATTTGAAGATAATGCGCTTCCAAAAGGCCGTCCGCACCATCGACGATCAGCCTGAACTCAACTGGGGACAGATCGCGTTAAACTGCGGTTTTTACGACCAATCGCATTTCATCAACGACTTCAAGCACTTCTCGGGTTTTACGCCTGAGCATTACGCGTCGATACGCACGCATTATCAGAATTACGTTCCGGTTGGTTGAACTTCAGTCTGGAGTCTTGCGTCGTGAGTCTTAAGCCGCCCTAAGAGTCCCGATTTAAGACCTCTAAAAGAGGTAAATTTTTTCCAATACGCTTCGATCGGCGCACCGTACGATGTTCACGCTATGGAAAAC
>CAZWSK010000258.1:1219-3296 GCA_964636445.1 uncultured Chloracidobacterium sp. | reverse complement strand
CTCTGGGAAACCACCATGGACCCCGAAAAACGCACCATGCTCCAGGTCCGCATCGAAGACGCCATCGAGACCGACGGCATCTTCACCGTCCTAATGGGCGATCAGGTTGAGCCGCGTAGGAAGTTTATCGAGGACAATGCGTTGGATGTCAAAAATCTTGACGTGTAACGCCTTCGATCTCCAACACCAAGTCTGCTCCGTAGGCTTTTGCGGGGGTTTGGTAACCGGGCGTAAGATCTCCGCCCAATATTCTTTCGGCAATATTTAACGCCGCGACCGCCGTTAGCGTGTAACCCTCCGGCCCTTGCTGGCGGGCTTCGACGCGGTTGCCGTTGAGGTCGATGGCCTCGCCCCACATTAGGGTGCGGCCTTTAGCGCGTTCCTCGTCTGACGGCCCGCCGGGCGGGATCTGTTTTTGGAGGAAGTCGTTAATAGGTTTTGATGCGAGCAGCCAGCCGAGATAACGGCTGAGCTTTAGCATCTTGAGCTGCGGCAGCGGGACGACGGTGAAGACCTCGATGTTCGGGATGCCGGTCGAGTGATACGCCGTCGCGACGTCCCCCCAGGGAATTGTCACTCCGGTCTTTACGACACCCTCGCCAAAATCTATCTCTCGGGTCTTCCACGCCGCCGGCACGCTCGTGATCTTGCCGTCTTTTCGAATGGCGCCGCCCTTGCCGACATTCATCGTCATCGTCGCCTGCGTCCCGTGCGAGATGCGGCCCATGCCGTAGAAGGCGAGCGACAGATGCGTCGCAGTCGGCAGACGGTCTTTCAAATGTTTGGCCAGACAATCGCTCGGCACGACGTCAAACCCAACGCCCGGCATCAGCATCACGCCGGCGTCCTCGGCCTTTCTGCCCATCGCCGCACACGCCTCGAACACCGCGATCTCGCCTGTGATGTCCGTGTAATGCTTCCTATTCCGAATACACGCCTCGACCATGGGCCGCGACGTCAGCGAGAACGGCCCAGCGCAATGCAGCACCATTTCCACCTCTTGCAACGCCGCATCGAGCCGTTCAGTTTCGTCGAGTGAGAATACGCGATATTCAAGGGTGTGCTTCTTCGCCAAAGCCTCGATCTGGATCGCATTGCGGCCCGCGAGTATCGGCTTCATCCCTCGCTCGGCCGCGTAACGAGTGATCAACTCGCCCGTGTAACCGTTTGCTCCGTATATGAGGAAGGTTTTGTCCATGAAAACTAATAAGGCTAAAGCGAAATGATCTCGTTCCCATCCGCATCCAGAAATGATAATACCGATTCACCGAGCTCGTGTTTTTCGAAATCACGCTCGGTTGCGTATCGGCGCTTCAGTCCTACACCTACTGACTCGGCGGCAATCGCCTCGTCGTCCTCGTCCGGCCGTCTCCAAATTGTTATCTGCCAATTTTGTTCCTTGTTCTTCTCTATTCGCACGTCGAACACGATCCGACAGTCGGGGCACGGATATTGAACCTCCATAAACATAGGCCTCTTTTCGCGCCATTTCGCTTCTACAAGCTTACGGGCCTCTTCGCTCTCCATCTGGCAGGCCCTGAGTCGTAGTCTCGAGGCCTCAGTTAGATTCGGATTATCATCCTTGTAAAAGATCGCACCGCAGGTCGTAATAAAACCAGCATACACGCCTCCGTTGTAACTCTCGAGCCGTTTTTCTTGGAGCGTTCGTGGTATTGGGATCGGAAACACCGGGATACCAGATCCTGTTTCCCTCGTTCGTTCTAGAGCCCAATAGGTCCAAGCAGCTCCGAGACCAAAAAACAAGATTGCGACGACTCGAAATGAGATACCTCTGGCTACGATCTTCCTCATGCTCTTTGAAATGTTGAGGTGTAATCTATGCTGTCATTATCTATCAACCTTGAGAAAAGAGAGCGAGATTTTTCTTCTGCGCAACCGCCAGGGTTGCTAAAAACAATCTTCGACTCACCTCTTTAGCCCCGAGCTGCTTCAAATGCGGTGTCATCACCTGGCAATCGAGCCAGGTCGAGCCGCGAGATCTCAGATGGTCGATGAGATGCAGCAGTGCAAGCTTCGACGCGTTTGAGCGTTTAAAGAACATCGACTCGCCGCAAAA
>CAZWSK010000258.1:0-1119 GCA_964636445.1 uncultured Chloracidobacterium sp. | reverse complement strand
TCGCCGACCTCGACCCAATCGGCGTAGTCGTGGGTTAGAGGATCGGGGAAGGTCATTGGCCGCATTCTATCGCAATTGGAATTAAACAGGATGCACAGGATAGGCAGGATAAAACAAGCACTTGGTTGGCCTTATCCTTTTCATCCTGTCCATCCTGTTTAAATTTTCCAGCCTAGACCTCTTTCAGCTTCCACTTCCCGCGTTTGAACATCAACGCTGACGTCACGGCCAGCAGCGAGAACGAGATCGTGATCGCCCAGAACACGCCCTGCGGGCCCATGCCGTAGTTGTTCGCGAGCACGTACGCGAGCGGGATCTCGATCATCCAGAAGTTGATAAAGTTCAGCCATGTCGGTGTCCACGTGTCGCCGGCGCCGTTGAATGAGCTTTCCATCACGATGCCGAGGCCGTAGACGGCATAGCCGTATCCGACGATCCTGAGACAGTCGCCTGCGAACGCCGCGACGTCCGGCTCGTGCGTAAAGATGCTGACCACCTGTGCCGAAAAGATCACGAAGAACAGCCCCGCAAATCCCAGAAGAACGGCATTAATGATGCCTGCCGTCCAAACCGACCGCTCTGCACGATCGGGCTGCCCTGCACCGAGATTCTGGCCGACGAGCGTCGCCGCGGCGTTCGCCAAGCCGACCGCCGGCAGCAGGACGAATATGATCACCCGCAATCCGATCTGATAACCGGCTAAGGCTACCGTGCCAAAATGGGCAAGTATCATCACAAGCCCGCTCCAGCTTAATGTCGCGATCAGGAATTGAAGTACCGCCGTCGACGACAGCCTGATAAGCGACCAGAGGAGTTTTGGATCAAAGCGCCAATGCTCGCGGGCGACGTGCAGACGGCCGTTGTCACGAATGAACAACGCCCAAGCCGCATACGCCACGCCCATTCCGCGGCCGCAAACAGTCGCGACTGCTGCGCCCGTAACACCCAATTCCGGAAACGGGCCAATGCCGAATATGAACATCGGACAGAACAAAATGTTCAGCCCGTTAGCGATTATCAGCACGCGCAGTGCGATGGCCGCGTCGCCGGCCCCGCGAAAGATGCCGTTGAGCAGGAACAGGAACACGATCACGGCGTTCGTTCCCAGCATTATTCGCA
>CAZWSK010000257.1:2378-3303 GCA_964636445.1 uncultured Chloracidobacterium sp. | reverse complement strand
GCGACGTTCTTTTCGAGGTCCCAAGTCATGGCCTCGGCAATGACCTCTTTGTCCTCGATGGCGACAACGCGGGCATCCGCCCGGACATTGCCCCAGGCCGAGAGAACGATCTCGGCCAGACGTGCGGACGGCCCCTCGATCGGTTTGCCGCCGCGAGGCAGCGAGTAAAAGCACCCGGCGGCCGTGGCCTCATCGAAAGTGGCCATCAACATTGCCTGTTCTTTGAAAGCTTTGATCGAACGCGGGTATCGTTTCGCGGTCGCGATCTGCACATCGACCTCACCGCCGAGTTGGGCAAGCGGAGTCGGTTCAAGGATCTCTATCGCATCGCCGAAAGCACCGTTGGCCGGGGTCTGTTCTTGCATGTATGTTGGTTCTTGCATTGGTTTTGTGTTTTCTCCTTTGTTATTTCTGGGCCTTTAGCCGGGCCACGCGGTACTTCGTGACGTCGGAGTACTTTTCGAAGATCTCCGGCATCGCTTCTTTGAGAGCTTTGGTGTCGAACGTCGACCGTGACTGTTCGAGATATGTGAACGTGCCGAGATAGCACTCGCCGGCCTCGGCATCACCAATGGCGGTCAAGATCTCGGTCAGTGCGGCTTTCTCAGCCTTCTCCGCAGCTTTGCGGACGTCGCATTGCTCACGCCATCGCGCGATAAGTCCAGCGTCCACCGGCACGACCTTTTCAGGCTCGCGGCGGACGCGTTTCACAACTGCGAGGCTGGGAGTGACGTTGGACGGCGGAATATCGGCGAGAACGTGCTTATGCCAGAAATTGTGTCCCTCGGTCTTGATGGCGTCGGCGATATCGGCGTCGTAGGGAACGATGAATCGATCGAAACCACGACCGCCGAGCAATGCCGGAACATGGCAGACCGCCTTGATCTCTGCGAGGCAGAGAATGTGAAACGTGGCTTGGACGATA
>CAZWSK010000257.1:0-2368 GCA_964636445.1 uncultured Chloracidobacterium sp. | reverse complement strand
CACCTGGTCACTGAGCGAATCGCCCCAATTCTCAAACGGGATGCCTGTACGAAGGCCGGACGTTTTCGCCTCGACCGGTTCGCCTGTCGCGACAACGATCGCGTCGATATTTGCACCCATCGGGAAATCGACGTCCTTGGCCGAGCGGAACTGATT
The DNA here is from genome assembly GCA_964636445.1 of uncultured Chloracidobacterium sp. Lineage (GTDB taxonomy): Bacteria > Acidobacteriota > Blastocatellia > Pyrinomonadales > Pyrinomonadaceae > OLB17. Next base: position 2,212 of record CAZWSK010000257.1, on the reverse strand, counting down.
GCGTGTCAGCTTCCCGATCTCATCCTCGGCGTAGGCCAAGACCGCCGGTTCCAGCAGGGTGCCCATACGCATTGCATCGGATTCTTTACCCTCGGCCTCGAGCTTTCCGGTCTTTTCGAGCCAGACATCGTACGCGTTGCGAAACGGGTCGACGCCAAGCACCGCGGCCATGTCGGATGAGCCAAGGCGTGATTTTCTCTGTTCAAGTTGTGTTCCTGTGATCGGCATTAGAAAAGTTCCTCCTGATCGCGGTCCCACTCGCTGTGTTCACGCTGTTCAATTACTTGCCGTAGGCCTTTCCGAAAGTAGGGGTCAATCCAGTCTTGGCGTAGGCACCAGTCGATGGCCGAATAGTCCATATCGGCCAGCAGGACGCCTTCCCACCGCTTCAACGGACAGGTACGGGGAATGCGACATTTCTCGCTGTAAGCCCACAGATCCTCCCAAGTGAGAAGGTCGAGCCTTGATTGCAAAATGTGCTTCAAAAGGCGAAGGTTCATCCGGGCGTCCTCGAGAGCGCCGTGGGCCTGTCGCACCATGTCCCGCGTTTTCGGCGTCGCCCCTTCGAGCAGATAGAGCAAGGCGACCTGTGAATAGCCGTCGGTGTCCGGCCATAGCCACTGAGCCATGGCATGCGTGTCGATTCGCTTTACGTGGGCGGGCGAGCCGGCGGCGGTCCAATCGAAATCGACCGAATGACCGATCAGGTACCGCGCGTCGTCCGGCAGTTTAAAACTCGATGAAGGCGGGGCGTCGATCAGCTCTATCGGCAAAATGTGGTGAACCGCCATCGCGCCGTAGGCAACCGACCTCGTAGGACGATACCGACCAACAAACTCGCTGATGATCTCTGTTGAGATCTCATCGCTGTCCGCCGAGAGTCCGATCAATGCGGCCTCGATGATCTCGCCATCCTTGCGGTCGGTGGTTTCCGTGTCGAAGATATAAACGCTCACGCCGATACCTCCGCCATCCGACGCCCTCTCGGCCTGATAACGTGACTCGCAACCGTTCCGACCGCGCCGCGTTGACGTGCGGCGATGTTCACGGCTTCACCAATGGCCTTATGTAACCGATAGGCGTCCATCGCTTCCTCGACCGCATACGCAGCCTTGCGAAGCAATGCACTCGGCCGGTCCGACGGTGCATAACGTTCATCGTCCTTGTCGTTGCACTGCGTTGAAAGCGTCAGAAGCTCATCGGACATCGTTCGCATCTTCTTTTCGGCAGCCTCGATCTCGACCGCTTCTTCGCAGTCCGGGCAAACCTGAAAGTCACGGCACCCGCAGGCACAGCCGTGGCCAGCCTGTACGGGTTCGTCCTTGATGTTCGGGTGTGTGCAGCGGTCGCTCATTTCAAGCCCTCCAACACGATGTGTGCCGCCTCGCGAGCCGCAACGTAATAACCAATGGCAAAGCCGCAGAGCAACGAGACGATGCAGGCGAACACGAGATTCCCGGCCATCGCACTGATCGCAGTGCCGATTTCCTCGTCTCTCTCGCCGACGCTCTCAAAACCCTGCTTGAACGCGTAGTTTTCTTTACCGGTAAGGACGCCGCCGGCCTCGGCGAATGCGATGCCGCGTTCGCGGTCGCAGGGGTCGCAGATGTCGATCAGCTGGCCTTCATGCTCGACCACTGAAAAGAAGTCCTGCCAATCCTCTTTCTCGCAGATTCCGCATTTTCGGAAGGGTGATTCTCGATGCATATTCTTCCTCCGTTTACAAAAGGCCCTCAGCCTTAGCTCAATACCTTGTCGCGGTAACTCTTTACTTCGGCTTCATAGACCAGCCAGGGCGTTGTTGGTCCTGAACCTTGTCGCTTTACGCCCTTGATCTTGCCGTCCTGTATCAGCCGCTTAACGCTCATAGAGCTCTTAAAGCCAAGCATTGGTGCGGCCTCGCTGCAGGTGATCAGTTTTCGGGCTGGTCGCTTCACAAGTGCCATTACAAAATTCCCCACTCCTTAGCGATCTGCTCGATGTCCTTCTGAAAGACCTTTATCGGCGACGTCTTGCCCGGGTGCGTACGAATCGTTCGGAGTTGTCGCTCCTCGATGATCTTTCGCATCGTCGTTCGGCTGACTTGAAGGATTCGTGCGGCTTCCATAACGCGGATCAGTTTTCTCGGGGAACGGTTAACTAACGGCATCGTTTCTCGGGGTGAGGGCGACAGGCCTACAGGGTTGTCGCCCTCGTGGTGACGGTTCCCACG
>CAZWSK010000256.1:0-3329 GCA_964636445.1 uncultured Chloracidobacterium sp. | reverse complement strand
TGCAGGCGTAATAATTCGACACTTGTTCTTTGCATAGATAACGTTCGATAGGGGAAGAGGGTGAAAGTCCCGCGCGATCGCGTCACCGTAAAGCCGGGCCGCCTGATCGAATGTGTTGCCGAGATAGATGTTTCGCGTTAAAACATCGCTAGGCGAGCACGGTGTCCTTACAAAACGCCCTGTTTTCCGGTCGATATTTGACCGCGAAAGCAGGGCGTTTTGATTTGAAGGATGAGGGATGAGGGATGAAGGATGAAGTAAGAAAGAGAGCGGGCTTGGCCGCGCTCCTGTTCTTCACTCTTGTCGGCTGCCAAAGGCCGTCGACCATTGAATATCCGGGTACCGGGGTTGTGCCGATGCGCGTCGTGACCGACGATCTGGGTCGATCGGTCTCGATTCCTGTAACGCTCACCCGCGCCGTCAGTACCGCGCCCAGCGTGACAGAAATGATCTTCGCCGCCGGCGGCGGCGACCGTCTTGTCGGCGTGACCTCATTCTGTAACTACCCTGAGGAAGCTAAATCCATCGCCAAGATCGGCGATACGATGACGCCGAATATGGAGACGATCGTCGCTCTCAAGCCTGACGTCGTTTTTGTCTCGACCGCGTCACAGATCGAGGCGTTTACGAAGACGCTCGAGCAAAATGGTATAGCCGTCTATGTCTTGAATCCGAAGGATCTGACAGGCGTGTTCAACAATCTGCGAAGGCTCGGAGAGCTCTTTGGCGATTCTCGATACGCGTCCGGCGTTCTCGGTGAGTTAGAGTTGAGGGCCGATCGGGCATACGGCAAAGTGCATCCGGGCAAAGATGTTCCGGTGTTTGTTCAGATCTCTAAGGAGCCTCTCTTCACGATCGGAAAAGAATCGTTTCTGAATCAACTCTTAGAAGCGGCCGGCGGAAGATCGGTCACCGCAAATGTCGATTCTGCCTATCCTAAACTAAGCAAAGAGACGGCACTCGCGTTGAATCCCGAAGCGATCATCATTTCCGAGAGCCCCGACAATCTGGAGCCGAACGAGGTATTCAAGAACTCGCCGGCCGTCAAGAACGGTCGCATTTACAAGATAAACGCTGATCTGCTATCACGCCCCGGGCCGAGGCTGGTCGATGCGTTGGAGCAGATCGCGAGGTTTTTACACCCCGATAAATTCCGGAATAACTGATAACAAATAACTGAAAACTGATAGTTACGAGTTATCAGTTATCAGTTATTCCCAATGGGTCTTTTGAACCGCAAAGCCATCATCGCCGGAACCGTTTTGCTCGCGACACTCGTCGTGGTGTTGGTCGCCGCCACGATGCTCGGGGCGGAGCGATTGCCGATCTTTGATCTGACCGAGCAGCAACGTTCGATCTTGTTTGATATTCGAGTCCCGCGGATTTTGCTCGGGGCGTGCGTCGGGGCGAGTCTGGCGGTCGCGGGTGCGGGGTTGCAGTCGCTGCTGCGAAATCCGTTGGCTGAGCCATATTTGCTCGGCGTGTCGAACGGCGCGGCTTTGGGCACGATGCTGGCATTTGTGCTGTTTGAAAACGTGGAATTTGCGCGGCCGGCGTTGGCGTTTGGCGGGGCGGCCTTGGCGTCGGTTGCGGTCTATCAAATGGCCCGCAGCCGGGCCGGAATGAACGTCGAGCGGCTAGTGCTGTCGGGCGTGATCGTGACGACATTCCTGTCGTCGGTCATCGTAATGCTGACCACGCTGCTCGACGCGGCCAAGCTGCGGAGCTTCACCTTCTGGTTGCTTGGCGACCTGTCGCAGGCGACCTTAAATGGTGTCTATATTAGCTTTGCGGCGATGGTGGTTGGCGTCGTGATACTCACCTCGCAGGCCCGGGCCCTGAACCTGATGATGATCGGCGAGCGCGACGCATCCGATTTCGGTGTTGAGGTCGGGCGAGTCAGGATGCTTGTTTTCGGTGCCGCCAGCCTCGTCGTCGGAGCCGCTGTCGCGGCCAGCGGCAGCGTCGGCTATGTCGGCCTGATCGTTCCGCATCTGTTGCGAATGGCGATTGGCAGCGATAACCGGCTCGTTGTGCCGTTCTCGTCGATCGCGGGAGCGATGTTCGTGGTCGCTGCGGATACCGTCGCACGCACCGCGATAGCTCCACGAGAGTTGCCGGTCGGGGCGGTGACGGCGCTGATAGGAGCGCCGTTATTCATCTATTTGCTGAGGAGAAACTGAATAGTTTGATCAATTGCAGTCAGGAAGGCGGCCTTGGCCCCGCTCTTTCTGGCAGGAGCGGGGGCAAGCCCACCTTCCTGACTGTTCTGTTCGCTCTTGAACGGTATTCATGACGTTGAGTCTAAATAAAGTCTCAGTCCGGTACGGTGATCGCATGGTCTTGAGCGACATCGATCTGGAATTGCGCAACGGCGGGACGATCGCTCTCCTGGGTGCGAATGGCGCAGGCAAGACGACGCTCATCAAAACGATGAATGGCTCGGTGCCGGCTACGGCGGGTAGTGTCTCGTTCGACGACGTTAACCTGTCCGCCATGTCCCGCCGCGAGACCGCCCGCCAGATAGCCGTCGTGGCTCAAGAGAACGAGACGCGATTTCCGGTAACTGTTTTGGAATTTGTGCTTTCGGGCCGTTTTGCGTATGGCGGTGCTTTCGGTTGGGAAAGCGGAGATGATGTCGCTTCAGCGAAAGCGGCGTTGGAAGATTGCGATCTCGCCGAATACGCTCCGCGATTGATGAACGAGCTGTCCGGCGGTGAGCGGCAGCGGGTCGTTCTGGCGAGGGCGATAGCCACGAATGCACGAATATTACTGCTCGACGAGCCGACCGCAAATCTCGATCTTGCGCATCAGGCGATGATGTTTCGACTCGTGCGGCGACGGTGCGAAGAAGGAGCGTCTGCTGTGGTGATCACTCACGACTTGAACCTCGCCGCGGAGTTCGCCGACGAGATCGTGATGTTAAAGGACGGACGGATAGCGGCAAAAGGCCGCCCGGACGAGGTTTTGACAGCGGAGAACGTCCGTAACGTCTTCGCAGTCGATGTGATGCTGGACACAAATCCGGCAAGCGGTAACGTTCGCGTGACGAACGTATTTTAAGTTCTGAGTTCAACCTTTAGGTTGCTGACCTTCGACGGCGGCAAGCTAAAGCTTGAACTCAGAACATATTGGCAAACGAAGCGGAGGAAGTCCGGTGAGAGGCCGGCACTGCCCACGCAACAGTGAGGGGATTTGCGATTTGCGATTTGCGAATTGCGATCGAAGAGATCGCAAATCGAAATTCGCAAATCGCAAATATCCACAGTCTGGAACTTCGCTCGTTTGCCCGGGCTAGAACCATTCTGCGTGTGGGCAGAAGAGGAGAA
>CAZWSK010000255.1:0-3337 GCA_964636445.1 uncultured Chloracidobacterium sp. | reverse complement strand
GTCGTTTGTCGTGGTCGCAAGGGTTGCACCGGCCTGAACGCTCGTAATGGTCACCTTGGCGTTCGGGATCACTGCTCCGACCGGATCGGTTACAGTCCCGCGTAGGCGGGTCGGCCGGGCCGGCGCGATCTCCGCTGTTGGAGACTCGTCGGCCCGCCGCTCCGCGACGATCGCCGGATCAGGTAACGCGGAGTCACCTTGTGCGTAAGCCATTGTCGAAAGGCTAAGCGACGCCGACATCACGCCCGCGGTCAGCCGCGAGGTTCGCCGCGTGATCTGCAGCAGCTGCTCCGCAAACATCGGCCGCCGGGTGACGGGATGAGGTATGTATCGGATGCACAAACTCCCGCCGGACGAGCGCACGAGGCGCGTCGCCTCTTTGCGTGTCATTTCCGACAGGTTATTCACGCTCTTTGCGCAATGAGAACAGAACCGCACCTGCTCATTCCCGCTCATCTCGTCCCAGCTCTCGGTGCAAGGCTTCTTCACTTCTACCGAATCGATAAAACTCCGTTTTGACCCATTTTTTGACATAGTTCGACCCTCCATAATGCACACCTAAAGCGAGCATTTTCAAATACTTAGACAAATCCCAATAAAGAATGTTCCGGGGAAGAGTTTCTTGCGTGTCGGTCTCAGTTGCCTAGATGCGGCGAGGATTTTGGCGGGTTGCTTCGGAGCAAAAAATATCCTGCCAGCTATGCTAAGCTATTAATAATGGCAGTGCGGCGGCTCACACAGATCCTCTTTATCCTGACGGCGTGCGCAACACTGCTCGTATCGTCGGTCGCCGCCTGTGCGTGCGATCATAATGGCTCGGCCGTAGTCGAAGCCCAGCCGTCGTGTCATTCCTCGTCACACACTGAGCCGGCTGCCAATAATGCGTCAGACAACGACCGCGTCGATGTCGGATGCAATTGCTTCGTCAGCGATACGCAGGTCGCCGCACTCGGCAGGAGTGAGACCAAGAAGCAAAAATTGAGTATCGATGTCGCTTCGGCGGCAGCGTCCACATCTGCCTTTACGCCGGCATTCCGTTCAAATGAGTCCCGGACTGTCAGCCCACACACCCAAACGACCGCGTACTCACAGCCTTATGGCCGAAGTGCGCCTTCACGCGGCCCGCCACTTCTGTAAATAGCGTTCAGATCAACCAAATTTCCGCCCTGCTCCGACCATGTCGCCGCGGGACATCTGACTATTTTTTACAGGAGTTTACAAGCACGTGAAGGAGACAATAAGTACCTTTCTTTTAACCGCTTTTTTGGCCGCTACAGCGGCCGCCCAGCACGAGCATCACACGATGCCGTCACCCACCCCGACGCCGTCGGCATCGCCCCAAGCGACGCCGCACGCACATCATCAGACATCCGAAGAAGACCATTCCATGCACGGCTCGACCGAAATGACATCGACCGTCAATATCGGCGATCCGATGGCACGAGAATCGTCCGGCACGGCCTGGAACCCGGATTCGACGCCTGTCTACGGCAAGATGAAGATGTTCAAGAATGGCGGGATGCTCATGGCGATGGGCAGCGTGTTCTTGCGCTACACCAGCATAGGCTCGAGCCGCGACGTATCGGTCGCCGGCAAAGGCGGCCGCAGCCGCTTCGACGCGCCGTCGATGTTCATGCTGATGTATTCAAAGCCCGTCAGTGAGAACACGCAGGTCGGTTTGCGCGCGATGGTCAGCCTCGATCCGATAATACAACGCGGCTGGGGCTATCCGCTGTTGTACCAGAGCGGCGAGTTGTATAAAGGCCAGCCTATACACGATCGCCAGCATCCTCACGACTTTTTCTCTGAGCTAGCGGTATCCGTATCGCACAAGTTGGACGATAAGCGTTCGATCTATCTCTACGCCGGTTATCCGGGCGAACCCGCATACGGCCCGCCGGTTTTCATGCATCGGCAGTCGGCCGCAAATAACCCTGACGCTCCGATCGGCCACCATTGGCAGGATGCGACGCACATTACCTGGGGCGTAGTGACGGGCGGCTTTTCATTCGGTAAAGCGAAGATCGAGGCGAGTGCATTCAACGGGCGAGAGCCCGACGAGAATCGGTGGAATTTTGACAGGCCTAGGCTCAATTCCTACAGCGCACGTTTTTCAGTCAACCCGACAGAGAATTGGGCCTTCCAGATCTCGCATGCATACCTGCGTGATCCCGAGCCGTCGGAGCCGGAGGTCAGGATATTGAGAAAATTGTCCGCCTCGGCGATCTATAACAAGGAGCTTGGCGAGGACCGTAACTTTGCCGCGGCTTTCGTCTGGGGGCAGAACTATGCAAATCGAGAGCGGTCGAACTCATTCCTGTTCGAGGGGAATTACGATTTTGCGAAGAACGCCGTCTTTGGCCGTTTTGAGACTGTAAAAAAGAGCGGCCACGACCTTGTGCTCGATCATCCGCTCGATCACGAGCAGTTCTGGGTGAACGCCGTGTCGCTCGGTTACGTCCGCGACCTTGTCCAGGGCAAAGGCATCGACGTCGGCCTAGGTTCGATGGTCACGATCAATCATAATCCGTCGCGTTTGGCCCCTGTTTACGGCGGGACGACACACGGCGGCTGGCAGGTATTCCTGCGGTTCAGGCCGTCAAAGATGAAGCACTAGTCCCGCTTGCCAAAACGTTTGACGTCGGCCGGGGCGCTGGCAACCGCGAGTGTCACGCCCTCGGTCTCTTTCCCTGCGAAAACGTTTATGCTGACTGATCGCGAGGCCGCCACCGTCTTAGCCGGCAGGGTCTTTTCGTCGATGAATATCACGTGCTCGCCCGGCGCCAGATCGGGGATCACGTAATAGCCATCAGCGTCTGTCAACGTGTCGCGGCCGCCCGCGGTCACTATTCGAACGTCGGCAAGCGGCGATTCGCTGTCGTCAAAGATACCGTTGCCGTTCTCGTCAAAAAAGACACGCCCCGCAGCGCGGCCCGTGCGCACGAGCCGAAAATCGAGTCCCGCCGTGTGCCCGCCTGTCAGCTCGACCTCACGGGCCGCTCCGTCGATCAGTGTTAGATCGGCACGGACCGAGAGCAGATCAAGATACACGGAATGTGTGCCGGCGGGCACGGCGTCGAAAGAAAAGTTGCCGTTCGCGTCCGTCACGACATAGCGCGAACCGTCAAGCCGGACCTTGACGTCCGATCGAGCGGTGTCGACGGACGGATCGTAGCTGCCGTCGCCATCGTTATCCTGATAGACACGTCCCGCAACGCTCGAGAGCTTGTTCACCTCAGCGACCGGGGCACCTAAAAAGGCCGCGGCCTCACGCCGCCTGAAAATAGATCCGCGAAGCTGTACGAGCATGGCCGGCCCCGTGACCGTATTCATATAA
>CAZWSK010000254.1:0-3340 GCA_964636445.1 uncultured Chloracidobacterium sp. | reverse complement strand
CAGCCGGTGAGCATGGCGAATATTCGCGAGGTGCGTGAATTTTGCGACCGGCACGGCATCAAGCTCTACCTCGACGCCACGCGGTTGGTCGAGAACTCGTGGTTCATCCGCGAACGCGAGCCCGGCTATCAGGACAAGACGATCGCCGATATCCTGCTCGAATTCTGCTCGTATTCGGACGGCGCGTGGATGAGCGCGAAAAAGGACAATCTCGTCAACATCGGCGGCTGGCTGGCCGTCAACGATCAGGAGATGTACGAAGAGCTGCGAAACCTCGTCGTCGTTTACGAGGGCCTGCACACCTACGGCGGGCTCGCGGGCCGCGACATGCAGGCGATGGCCATCGGCATCGCGGAGAGCGTCGAGGACGACCATGTGAATTCGCGCATCGGCCAGGTGCTCTACCTCGGCGAACTGCTCACGACGTGGGGCATCCCGATCGTCCATCCCGTCGGCGGGCACGCGATCTTTCTCGATGCAAAGGCGTTTTATCCGCATCTCGAACAGGACAAATTCCCCGCTCAGACGCTCGCTGCCGAGCTGTATCTCGACTCAGGCATTCGCTCGATGGAACGCGGCATCGCCTCCGCCGGACGCGACCCGAAGACCGGCGAGCACCATTACCCAAAACTCGAACTCACCCGCCTCACCATCCCCCGCCGCGTCTACACCCAAGCCCATATGGACGTAGTAGCCGAATCCGTCCGCGCGGTATACGAGCAGCGAGAACAGGCCCGCGGATTAAAGATGGTATATGAGCCGAAGTATCTCAGGTTCTTTCAGGCGAGGTTTGAGAGGTTGTAGCGGTCCTCGCGAGCAGTGAAATATCTTTGTTTCTCCGAATGACGCTGTTAGAATGCAGGTGTCGAAGGAGAACGACCTATGAGCGCGACATTGACGATCGACCTGCCGGACGACATCAAGGCGACACTGCGTAACGCGGCCCGTGAGGACGGCGTGTCGGAAGGAACATTCGCGGTCCAGGCACTGGCCGATTACCTGCGGCTTCGTCGGCTGCGCGGCCCTCTGCCCGATGGCGAAAAACAGAAAGAAGCGTTCAGGAAAACTATGGACGAGATGGCAGCTACCGCGAAACGTAACGGCATGACGCAGGATATTCTCGACGAGATCGTCAACGAACCCTAACCTGAATTGCGGGCTGTCATTGACAACAATGTTCTCGTGAGCGCAGCCATTATCGGTGGTGTTCCGAGACGGGCCCTCGACTGGCTTGTCGAGAACGGTACGATCCTCGTCTCGCTCGACGCATTGGAGGAACTCGCCGACGTACTAGGCCGCAAAAAGTTTGACCGGTATCTGCCCGAAGAGCAGCGACTCGATTTCATTCACCGCTATCTGGAGATCTCCGAACTAGTACGCATCGACGAACCGATCACCGCCTGCCGCGACCCGAAGGACGACAAATTCCTGGAATTGGCCGTAAACGGCAACGCCGACTACGTGATCACCGGCGATCGCGACCTTCTGGTTCTCAGTCCATTTCGCGGCATCGGCATCGTAACGCCGAAGGACTTTCTATTGATGTCTAAGTGAGCGGCTGTCAGTGACACCATTCTCGTTTAAACGCCTCTTGACACTGCTAGCGGCTTCCCTTGCGCTAACGTACCTTGCCGCCTGCATTCTTCTATATACTAAGCAACGGTCGTTCATTTACTTTCCGACCGCGGCGACGGACCCGAAGGGCGCAACTGTGCTCACTGTTGAATCCGAGGGCGAGCGCCTGCGTGTCCTGAATCGCCCGGCTGAGAGTTCGAGCGCCGTCATTCTGTTTGGCGGCAATGCCGACAATGTAGCGAATTACTTAGGTTCGTTTGCCGCCGAGTTGCCGGAGGAAAATCTATTCCTCGTCAACTATCGCGGCTACGGCGGCAGCAGCGGCGAGCCGTCGGAAGACGCCTTGTTCGGCGATGCGCTTGCCGTTTATGATCATGTTAATTCGAGATTTTCTCGGATAACCGTTGTCGGCCGCAGCTTGGGTACCGGCGTCGCGATATATCTCGCCTCGGAACGTAAGGTCGACAATCTGATCCTCATAACTCCGTACGACAGCATCGCGGACGTCGCTAAGAGCCACTTCCCTTTTTTCCCTATCGATCTCCTCTTGGACGATAGATTCGATTCGGCATCGCGGGTAAAGAAGGTGAGCGCTCGAACGCTCGTTCTGGTCGCCGAAAGTGACCGGACGATCCCTCGCGAGAATACGGACGCGTTGATACGGCAATTTCCGCCTGAGCAGATCGTTATGAAAACCCTGGCGGGAACCGACCACGCTTCGATAACGTCGGGTGGCGAATACACACGACTTGTTCGTGAGTTTCTGCATCCCACTACCCCCCAATAAAACTCATCGTCCTTTCCGGCTGAACGAATTCAGGGTCGTTGATGTGGTGGCGGGCTTCTTTTTGGAGTACGACTGCCTCGATGAACGACGAGATCTCGGTGTCTGACGCTCCGCTGCGGAGGACGTCGCGGAGGTTGTGTTCTGTTGTTGAGAACAGGCAGGTGCGGATCTGGCCGTCGGCGGTTAGGCGGATTCTCGAGCATTGGCCGCAGAACATTTCGGTGACGGGGGCGATGATGCCGATCTCGCCGCCTCCCTCCAAGCCTCCGCCGTCGGCGAAGGTGTATTTCCACGCTGTCTCGCTGCCGCGAGAGGCGTTTTTGAGCACTAAAGGATAGACGGCGTTGATGGTGTCGTGCATCTCGCGGCCGGAGACGACCGATTCCCTGCTCCAGTCGTGGCCGCTGTCGAGAGGCATGTATTCGATAAAGCGGAAGCTGACGGCGTGGTCTCGGGCGAATTTTGCGAAGTCGACGAGTTCATCGTCGTTGCGGCCGCGGACGATGCAGGCGTTGAGTTTTACGGGCGTGAAATCCAGCTCCTTCGCCTTTTCCATCGCCGCATAGACACGGTCGAGGGCGTCGACGCCGGTGATCTCGCGGAAGCGTTCGGGCCGCAGCGTGTCGAGGCTGAGCGTCACGCGGTCAAGGCCGGCGGCCTTAAGGGCGTCGGCGTGGCGTGGGAAGTCGTAGCCATTTGTCGTGAGGGCGATGTCCTTGAGCTGCGGCTTTAATCGCGCGAGTTTTTCTACCAAAACCGGAACGTCGCGGCGGATGAGCGGTTCGCCGCCGGTGAGGCGGATCTTTTCGATGCCGAGCGAGACAAAGATGCGTGCGACCCTTTCTAATTCCTCAAACGTGAGCAGCTTTTCCCTTTTCGCCCACGCCGGCTCGCCGTGGGGCAGACAGTAAAAGCAGCGAAAATTGCAGCGGTCGGTCAGGCTGATGCGCAGGTCGCGGATCGTTCGGTTGTGGGCGT
>CAZWSK010000253.1:0-3348 GCA_964636445.1 uncultured Chloracidobacterium sp. | reverse complement strand
CATGGCTCGGCTCCGCGGTGACAGGTGATCTTGGCCAGTCGTTCACCTTTAAGGTGCCGGTCGGCACGATCGTGGGGCCACGCTTTCAGAACACGCTGATCATCGGCGTATCGGCGCTCGTGATCGCGGTCGCATTCTCGTTCCTGCTTGCGGCTTGCGCCGTTCGGTACCGCTGCGCATGGGTGCGATGGACCATCGACGCCCTGGTTCTCCTTACGGCGTCAACGCCACGCATCGTGCTTGCATTGATCGCATTGGGGATATCGCTTCGGTTCTCGGTCGCCGCGCCTGGGGCGGGCGAGCTGAGCACCTTTACGGCCGTTGCAGGGTCTATCGTTCTCGCGGTGCCGCTGATCTCGCTCTTTCTCGCGCAGCTTCACGAGGGGATGAATGGCGCGCTCAAGCAGGATTTTGTCCGCCTTGCCCGGGCAAAAGGCTTGAGCGAATGGGCCGTGATCATCCGACACGCCTCACGCGTAGCTCTTGATCCGTTCCTTGCGCTTTTTGGCTTATCGCTCGGAGCCCTGCTTGCCGGCTCGGTTATCGTCGAGACCGTTCTGGGATGGCCGGGAATGGGCGCTCTGATGGTTTCTGCTGTTCGCGCCCGAGACGTGCCGCTCGTGATGGGGATCGTCTTTGTCGCGAGCGTTGCCGTCTGGTTGGGCAATACGCTGGCCGAGACGCTGCAGATGATGAACGATCCGCGAATACGCCCCTAGCAACTGATGGCCGGTCTTATCGCGACAACACAGTCTTCGCGCAGCAAGGCGGCGATCTCGGGCGTCGTCATCACGATCTCCTTTGCGTTGATCGCGATATTTGCGGGCTTCCTCGCGCCTTATGACTATCGCGAGCAGGCACGACTCGAGCCGTCGGCTCCGGCCACCGAGCTGCGGTTTAAGGGCGCGGACGGGACGTTTGGCCTTCGGCCATTTATCTATTCGCGCAGGTTGGTGGACGCTCGCGAGATCCGGTATGAGGATGATGTGTCGCAGGCGTATCCGATCAATTTTCTCGTACGAGGAAGTTCTTACTCGGTGCTGGGCCTCATTGACACGAATGTCCACCTGTTCGGCACGACGACGGACGGGCCGAAGGCCCGACTGCTCGGAACAGACGCGCTTGGGCGTGACCGCTTTTCGCGGCTGGTCTACGCAACGCGATTCTCGCTTATCGTCAGCCCGCTGGGGATGCTGCTCGCGTGTGTGATCGGCATATTTGTGGGAGCTGTCAGCGGTTATTCTCACCGTGCCGTCGACGGCGTGTTGATGGGCGTGGCAGACACGATGATCTCACTGCCGACGCTGATCCTTATACTGGCGGCGCGTGCAGCCTTTCCGCTTGAGCTGCCGCCGGTGACGGCGGGAATGATGCTCGTGAGCATTTTTGCGCTGACAGGCTGGGCCGAGATGGCGAGGCTTACACGCGGCCTTGTCGTATCGGTAAAGGAGCGTGAATATGTTACCGCCGCTCGCTCCGTCGGCTCGAGCGAAGCGGGCATCCTGTGGCGGCACGTGCTGCCGAATATCGCATCGCCATTGATCATTCAGGCAACGCTGATACTGCCGGCGTTCCTTCTTGCGGAGGTCGCCCTCTCATTCCTTGGTGTCGGCCTGCAGGAGCCCGAGCCGAGCCTGGGAAATATGCTCTCAGCGGCAGGCGACATCACACAGCTCAGCAGCGCGCCGTTTCTCACGCTCTCGCCGGCGTTGGTCATCTTTCTTTTTGTCCTGGGCCTGCGGCTGATCGGCTGGCACCGTAACAGCGAACTTGAATAGGTCCCTCGCGAAAAACCGTTTACATTGCGTTGCCGGCTGGTGTAAGATTCAAGGTGAATTTGCCCTTCACAGCAAGTTTGCAACTCACTAAATAAAGCTGTCATCAACCCTGAGGCTGCGCGTACCCTTCCTCGGGACGAAGCTGAGTCGAATATTTTAAATTCGACACGGAGGAATTATGCTGTTCTACAAAAAAGCAATTCATGCTGCCGCCGCAGCGTTTTTACTCGCTGCGATGTCCGCATTCGCGTTTGCCGACACGATAAGGCTCAAGGACGGAAGCATCATCAAGGGCCGCATCGTAAGCTTCGGCTCGGGCAAATTCGTCGTGGCGATGGGCGAGGGGTCGCGGCGGCGCGAGCTGACCTTCACGGCGTCTGAGGTGGAATCGATACAGTTCGACGCGCCGGACGGGACGCAGGCCGTGTCGCCCGTCAATCAGAATGCGTCATACGAGCAGCCTCAGCAAAAGACGGTAACGAGCGCTCCGATAAAGACCTCTACGTCGTCGTCGGCAAAGATGAAGCCCATCGAATGGCGCGTGAAAGTCCTCGCGGATAACACCGCGAACGGCTGGACCAACACGGGCTGGGTCGTAAAGAAAGGGCAGCGGATCAAGATCAGCGGGGACGGCAGCGTTTCGCTCGGCAAGGGCAAATCATCTCCGCCAGCGGGCGTGCCCTCGATCGCTGATGACAATAAGCTTCTGAAAAATGTCGCGACAGGAGCTCTCGTTGCGGTCATCGGTGATGACAACAACGATTTTATCTACGTTGGTGCAGAGCGTGAGTTTGTAGCAACGCGTGACGGCGCGTTGTTCCTCGGCATTAACGAAGGCCACTTGGACGACAACTCGGGCTCGTTCACCGTGAATATCCAGATCATTCCGGACGAAAGCGAATGATCGCGGTTATATAAAGATAAAAACGGCGGCCATTGCGTGGCCGCCGTTCTTTTTCCTCGACGTTTAACTACGGGATATACGCCTTTGGCACAGGCCTGTCGTCCGCGAGGCCGAAGCTCGTTCCGACAAAGCCGGCGGTCGAGCGGTTGAGGTACCACGAACCGCCGCGGAACACCGCCTGATCATACAGGCCGTCGCCGTCGTAATCACCGGGCACTGACACGTCGCCGTTTTGGCCGAACTGCACGATCTGTACCTGCGAGTCACGGCTGCGGATTATGTACCAGACGCCGTTCGAGGGCCTGAATACCGCAATGTCATCGCGACTGTCGCCGTCGTAGTCTGCCGGCACGGGAATGTCCGTCGAAATTCCGAAGTTCGTCGTTACCGTGCCGCCGCCGGTTTGGTTTTGGACGACCCAATCGCCTGTGGCCGGGCGGAAGTATGCAAGATTCGCCTTGCCGTCTCCGTTCGTGTCGATCGGATACGGTTTATCGCCGTCCTGGCCAAAGGCGGTCGCGGTCACGCCGCCGCCGCTATTGATCACGTACCACGTGCCGTTTGACGGCCGCCAGACCGCGACGTCGGCCTTGCCGTCGCCGTCGTAATCAGCGATCACAGGCACGTCGCCCGCATTGCCCCAAACGGGATAGCTGAACGTGTTGG
>CAZWSK010000252.1:0-3353 GCA_964636445.1 uncultured Chloracidobacterium sp. | reverse complement strand
AACGCTGCCCGACGCACCCCGCCGAGACCATGTACGATCGAGAGATGCAAACGCCGTACCCCGACAGATCGTTTTCAGAAGCACGTATTTACAGGTGTCAGATCCCGACGGCTTATGCCGTTGGCTATCGACCGGCCAAAGCCCGCAGTAAAGCGCGAAATTCTTCACTGACGGCCCCCAAGGTGGCGGGCAGGACACAAGGCTGTATAATCGCGAAGTAATGGAAGACCAGACCCTTAAGTCCGAGCGGACCCGCGTTGTCCGGTTACCAAAACGCGGAGCCTACGACCGCGGGACCGTAAACGAGATCCTCGACGAAGCATTTATTTGCCATGTCGGATTCGTGGCCGATGGCCAGCCTTATGTGATCCCGACAGCCTATGGCCGCATCGACGACACGCTGTATATCCACGGTTCGTCTGCAAGCAGGATGCTGCGGGAGCTATCTACAGGAATTGATCTGTGCCTAACTGTGACACTGGTCGACGGCCTCGTCCTTGCACGTTCAGCCTTTCATCATTCCATCAACTATCGGTCGGTCGTCGTCCTCGGCAAAGCCACTCTCGTGACCGATCCTGAGGAGAAGGAGCGTGCGCTCGAAGCGATCACCGAACACATCGTTCACGGCCGCTGGCCCGACATTCGTTGGCCAAATGAGATCGAGCTTAAAGCTACGAGCGTGCTCAAGCTGCCCATCACCGAGGCTTCGGCAAAGGTCCGCACCGGCCCGCCTGTTGATGACGAAGAAGATTACGCGATGAACGTATGGGCCGGCGTGCTGCCGATGTCAACCGTGTTCGGCCCGCCGATCGCTGACGGCAGGCTGTCCGCCGGCATCGCCATTCCCGATCACGTCTCTAACCAATCCCGAAATGGCAAAGCGTAACGACCGATACGGCTGGGTGATCGTTGCCGTTTCGACGCTCGCCCTTGTGGTAAGCAACGGACTCGCGATCGGCGGACTGCCGCCGTTTTATAAGCCCATAAGAGAAGAATTCGTCGCCCTCGGAGCCATCGAGGCGACGCATGCCGAGACCTTCATTGCGAACGCCGCAAACATCACGTTCCTGATGTCGGGCGTTTTCTCGCTGATAGGGGGCTGGTTGGTGACGCGGTTTAGATTGAAGCCGCTTATGGTCGTCGGCTGCGTCCTGCTCGGCGGTGGTTTGATCTTGCATTCGCAGGCCGTAACGGCGGAGATGGTCTATCTCGCGCGATTTCTAATGGGAGCCTCGCTCGGCTTTGTCGGCGTCGCCCCAAATGTCGTTTTAGTCTCACGCTGGTTCAACAAGAACCGGGGCACAGCTCTCGGCATCGTGCTGACGGGCACCAGCATCGGCGGCGTGATCATTCCCTTGATCGCGCAGCCGCTGATCTCGGCGAACGGCTGGCGAACGGCCATGCTCTGGATCAGCGTGATCGTCTGGGTCGTGCTTCTGCCGGCGATCCTGTTTGTCGTCAAGGACAAAAGGACTGCTAAGGCTGCCAAGGGCGATGCCGAGGATGGGCTGAGCCTCAAGGAGGCAATGCTTACGCCGATCTTCTGGGCTCTTGCGGCTTGTGCGGCGCTCATCTTTTATCCGATATTCGTCACGAGCCAGCAATTCGTACTCTATCTGCAGTCGCCGCGAATAGGCCTCTCGGCCGAGACGGCTGCATTCGCTCAGTCAGCTCTTTTTGCCGTGAGCGTCGGCGGCAAGTTCCTCGCCGGCTTCTTCAGCGATCTCTTTCGCTCGGTCCGCGTCCTGGCTGCGTGCGCATTCCTGATGCTCGTAGCATCGTTTACGCTCTTTGGCCTGTCGGCCTCGAACTGGGCGTGGTTCCTGCTGCCGTTTGCTCTTGGCTACGGCGGGACATTTGTATTGATCCAACGATTGACCGCCGACCTGTTTGGCCGTCGCGAGGCAGGAAAGATCCTAGGCCTGATCACGATGATCGAGGTGATCGGCGCGGCAATCGGCGGCCGCATCACGGGTCATCTCGCCGACCTGCACGGCGGCGACTATCGGACGGCATTTCGCGCCGTCATTATCGCGTGCGCTCTCGCCTTTGGCGCTTCGCTGCTTGTGCTGTTTCTAAATAGAAAGAGGCTCTCGATAAACGAAAGCCTCTAAAGAACTGGTGGAGATGAGGAGGATCGAACTCCTGGCCTCGGCATTGCGAACGCCGCGCTCTCCCAGCTGAGCTACATCCCCGAGAGAATTGATAGTTTAGAATTGAGAATTGAGAATTTCAAGCCAATTCTCGATTCTCCATTCTCAATTTTGAATCACTGGACCCCGGCTGGCAGAAGCGACCCTTTAGGGTCGGCGACGAACGCGTATCCGTCCTCGATCTTGCCGATCATGCCGTGGAAACTGATATTCTCGCCGGAAACCACTACAACAACGTCGCCCGGGCTGGTCGTTTTTTCATCGACCGGAAACTTGATGATCGTCGCATTCCCGTTTTCAGAGGCGACAACATCGTATTCGAAGGTCTCAGTATTGAAGCTGAACGTCTGGCAGAAAGCTACTTCCATAACTAATGACTGTAACCTATTCGTGCATTCGTGGCTATTTCCTAGACATCGGCCTCAGGTCGACGGTGATCGCATCATGGTCCGACAGTGGAGTTCCATCCTCGGTTTCGAGGTGCGCTATAGTCCGCGGCTCTGAACCCGGAGCCAGTTCAAAACCCTTCGCTGCAAACCAATCCAATCGCACCGACACCTCGCCGCCGACTCGGCCCGCGGCCCAGAATATGAACTTAAAGCACCACTCCGGTACCCAATCGCGCAGGTTCGTGTTCTTCTCGATGCTCTCAATATGATAGTGCAGCGTGCCGACGCCGAGCTCGTTGAACGGTTTATACTGATAGCCGCGCGATCCGAGATCGCTGAACATCCCGCGTTCGAAGTAGCGGTCCGGATGCGGAAAATGATTTTTCGCAACGTTCTTCACGCCCATCATTACGCGACGCCAATAGCCGCGGATCGCGTGCGACGCGGTCTGAGCGTTGAACGTGGTCGTATTCCAATCGCCGCCTATGATCGTTGGAAGCAACGGCAGCGTGTCGAGATGATCGAGAATGATATTCATCTGCCGCCGCCGGTGCTCGCGCGAACAGTGCACGTCGAGATGCACAGTCACGGCCCGGAATGTACCCGCCGGATGCTCGATGTCGGCGATCAGGGCCCGCAGCCAGCCGAGCCGCTTCTCCTTGCCCCACATCTTGTCCTTGCCGTTCGGCAGCGGCACGGCGTGGACATTCGTCATCTTCCATGGCGACATCATTGCCAGGCCGTGTATCGACAAAGTATTCTCGCCCGCCATCTCGGCCTCAACACCACTTCCCTTTTGAAGGGCGATGTA
>CAZWSK010000251.1:0-3356 GCA_964636445.1 uncultured Chloracidobacterium sp. | reverse complement strand
TCGCCATCCGCGAAGGCGGCCGCACCGTCGGTGCAGGCACCGTGTCGGAGATCGTAGAGTAAGAAGCGGCAGTAGGCAGCAGCAGTTGGCAGAAAATGACTGCCACTGCCGCTGCCACCGCCTACTGGAGCAGTATGCCGAGAGATAACATAATTTTGCAGTGCACTGAGTGCAAAGAGCGCAATTACGTGACGACAAAGAACAAAAAGAACCAGCCTAACAGGCTCGAGTTCAAGAAATTCTGCCGTCGCTGCCGCAAGCACCAGCTGCACAGGGAAAACAAGTAAATTACGAATTAAGAATTACGAATTACGAATGTTTGGAAGTTCAGTAAATTCGTAATTCGTAATTCGTAATTGGGTTTAGGGGTATGGTGTCAATGGTTAGCATGGAGGTCTCCAAAACCTTAGGTGCGGGTTCGAGTCCTGCTACCCCTGCCAGTTATTGGGTTTAGAGAAAAGATATGGCAGAAGCCGTAGAAACAAAGAAAGAGGGCGTTGGCCAGTTCATCGCCAAGACGCGCGCGGAGCTCGACAAAACGTCGTTCCCGTCGTCAAATGACGTCAAAAACACGACGATCATCGTCGTCGTCAGTGTGATATTTTTTGCCATCTACCTCTTTTTGGTTGATCAGGCCTGGGTTTACATTCTCCAGGGCTTGACCTGGCTGGTAAATACCATTGCCGGGGCCTAAGGATATTTGAAGATGAAGCAGTGGTTTTTTATCCACACTTATTCAGGCCACGAGAACAAGGTCGTTGAGAGCCTGAACGCCCGCATCCGCGACATGGAGTTGGAGGAGCAGATCACCGGTGTGCTCCTGCCCAAAGAAAAGGTCGTCGAGATGCGCGGCAATAAAGAGTACGTGTCCGAGCGGATGTTCTATCCCGGCTACGTCCTCGTCGAGATCGACTGCGACGAAAAGGGCAAGATCCCCGATAACGTGTTCCACGTCATCAAATCAACGCCTAAAGTGACAGGGTTTCTCGGCGGTAAGCAGCCGACGCCGCTCTCGCAGGGCGAGGTAGACCAGATCGTCCACAACATCGAGGTCGCGACCGAGAAGCCGAAACCGAAGTTCACCTATCAGGTGGGCGAGGTCGTCAGGATCAAGTCCGGCCCGTTTGCGAGCTTTACCGGCAAGGTCGAAGAGGTCAACGAGGACAAGGCTGTCCTCAAGGTGTCGATCACCATTTTTGGCCGCTCGACGCCGTATGAATTGAATTTCCTGGAAGTGGAAAAGGTCACTTTCGCGGAAGAAGAGTAGTCGTCGGACCGCAGGCTGCCAGCCTGCGTGTGACGTGAGAAAGAGGACATTCCCGATTAATTCGGGATCGTTAATCGAAAAGGAGAGACCGGCAGGCTGGCAGCCTGCGGTCCGACAGTATGGCAAAGAAGATAGAAGGTTACATCAAGTTACAGATCCCGGCGGGCAAGGCTAATCCGGCCCCGCCGATCGGCCCTGCGCTGGGCCAGCACGGCGTGAACATCATGGAATTCTGCAAGGCGTTCAACGCCAAGACGCAGAATGACGATCCGGACATGAAAATTCCGGTCGTGATCACGGTTTATGCCGATAGGTCGTTCACATTCGAGACCAAGACGCCGCCTGCGGGCGATCTACTTAGGAAAGCAGCGGGAATTCCCAAGGGCTCAGGCAAGCCGAACCGTGAAAAGGTCGGAACGATCAAGCGTTCACAGATCGAGGAGATCGCGAAAAAGAAGATGCAGGACCTTAACACCACCAACCTCGAATCCGCCATGCGTACTATCGAGGGAACGGCGAAGTCGATGGGACTGACTGTGGAAGGATAATAAATTTCGATTTGCGATTTGCGATTTTCGAATTGAAAACGCGATTCGCAATGGATAGGGAGAGACGAGCGTAGACGAATCGCAAATCGGCATTCGCAAATCGCAAATCTCGTTACTACCTGGAGGTAAAATGAAACGAGGCAAGAAATACCTTGCCGCCCTCGAGAAAGTCGAGGCGGGCAAGAAGCACACACTCGACGAAGCGGTCACCAAACTGAAAGAGATCGCCTTCGCCAAATTCGACGAAACAGTTGAACTCACGATGTGGCTCGGCGTTGATCCGCGTAAAGCGGACCAGCTAGTCCGAGGCACGATCGTGCTCCCGCACGGACTGGGCGGCGCGGCCAAAAAGGTCGTTGTGGTCGCTCAGGGCGACAAGATCCGCGAGGCTCAGGAGGCCGGTGCAGATGAGGCCGGCGGTGACGATATCGTAGAGAAGATCAAGGGCGGCTGGCTCGATTTTGACGCTCTGATCGCCACGCCCGACATGATGGGGAAGGTCGGCCAGCTCGGTAAAGTGCTCGGACCCCGCGGCCTGATGCCGAATCCGAAGACCGGCACCGTCACGATGGACGTCAAGACCGCGATCGAAGAGACCAAGGCCGGTAAGGTCGAATATCGCGTCGACAAAACGGGCGTTATTCACTCACCGGTCGGCAAAGTGTCATTCGATGATGCGAAGCTAGTCGAGAACACAAAAGTTCTGATCAACGCGGTGATGAAGGCCAAGCCGACCACCGCAAAGGGCCGTTATCTGAAGAAGATCAACTTGGCCGCAACCATGAGCCCGGGCGTCCTGCTCGATGAGCTGGCGTACGTATAAAAGGGGGCTGGAACAATGAAAACAAGAGAAACTAAAGCACAAGATCTGGCCGCCCTCACAGAATCACTCGCCGCGTCGAAATCAGCGATGCTCGTGAGCTTTACCGGCCTGACGGTCACCAAGGACCAGGAATTTCGCAATAGCCTCCGCGAGGCCGGCGCTCAGTATCAGGTCGTTAAGAACACGCTCGCCCGCATCGCCGTCAAAGGCACTCCTTACGAGGAAGTAAGCGAACATTTCAAGGGCGTCACCGCAATTGCGTGGACCGAGAACGATCCCGTTGTCCTGTCGAAAGCAATTTCGAAGTTCATGAAGGACAACGCCGATATCTACACGTTCAAAACGGGCGTTGTGGACGGTAAGGTCGTTGACCTTACGCAGTTGACCACGATCGCGAGCCTGCCGAGCAAGGAAGAGCTTATTTCCAAGCTTATGTGGGTCCTCAACAGCGGTGCTCAACGTCTCGTCACGGTCATCAACGCCGTGCCGCGTGACCTCGCCGTCGTCATCGACCAGATCGGCAAACAGGAGGGCCGTGCGGCGGGAACGCCCGCCGCCGAGGCCGCTCCGGCTGAGGAAGCACCTGCCGCCGAGGCAGAAGCTCCTGTCGAGGCAGCAGCGGAAGCGGCTCAGCCTGCGGAAGAAGCAGCTCCGGCGCCGGAAGCGACCGAGGCTCAGGAAGAATCCGCGGCGAATGATCCGGACGATGCGGCGGAAG
>CAZWSK010000250.1:0-3378 GCA_964636445.1 uncultured Chloracidobacterium sp. | reverse complement strand
CGAGCTTTCGGTACTGGTTCTGCTGGACCGGGTGCGACACAAGGACCTGATCCCAGGCCGGCTTGCCGTCGCCAACCTGATTCGAGGTCTGCAGAGCGATCGAATCGATCATGTCGGGCGACAAAGCCGCCGACGATTTGTCGACAACGTTCGCAGACGACCACGGCGCGCCCGAGCGGGTGATGGCCGAACCGGTCTCGGCATCGACGAGCCAGGTGGTGCCCGAGTTGCCGGCGTGGTAATCGAGGCCCTGCGTCTCGCGATTCAGGGTTCCTTCGAGGACGGCGATGGCGTTAGCGACAAGATCGTCCGGAACGGCGTCGAAGGTAACGACGTCGGTCGATACGTCCTTGCTGGAAACGGTCGAGACCGTCACCGAGTTGCCCATATACTGCACGAACGTTGTCGGGTGATAGAACTCGATACGCTGACCCGCCTGGATCATCATCGATCCGTACGGCGTCGCCTGTGCGAGTGCAAAGGTGGCCGTCGTGGACTGGTTTGTTGCCGTCACAACGCCGAGCGAGCCCGAACCATTACCAAACAGGTAAAAGTCCTGGAACGTCGTGAACGATTCTTCGGCGTCCGCCATTGCGTCTTTCGTGAGATTGAGCAATGCGGCATCGTTCGGGGCGTCGAACACGCGACCAGTGATCTCGCCGGAAATAAAGTGATCGCGGTAGTCCGCCTTCACCTTCCGGCGCGTCGGCTGGCCCGGACGGGGCAGCAGTCCGCCTTCCTGGGCGGACGTCTGGGAACCATAGCCCTGGTTCCGCTGGGTCTTGAGCGAGAAGTGATATCCTCGCGAGTTTATGTCGTCGGTCTTTTCGACACGACGGCGGAACCACGAATAGAACGTGTTCCGCTTCGAGATAGCGTTTCCGACGTTGGCGTCGAATTTTTCCTTCATTACGGCGCCTGCCGTTGAGCTTGTGTATCCCATGATGGTTCAACTCCTGTTAGGCTCCCGCCCGGAGTGCTTGATCTGTCTCGGCCTCCTTCACGACGTTGTCCCAAACGTCGTCCGCCGTTCTTAGGTCGGGCTGTTTGGGTTTCATGTCGCCGGTGCCGGAACCGTTCGAAACGATCTCCTGACGCGAGCTGGCTTCGATTCTGGGGGCGGCCAGATTGCCTGAGAGTTTGCCTATCAGCTCCATATCGGGCGTGATGTACCGGGTCTTGAATTCCTTGTTCGCCTGTGCGAGCAAGGTCATCAGCGGGACCTTTTCATCCTCGGCCTCGCGGTGGTACTTGTCGGCGTCTGCCGTGTTCCCCGCGTGTCGTGCCCGGGCTTCCTTTAGCTGGCTGTCGACCACGCGGCCGATTACGGTTTCCAGCTCCTTTCGAACCGTCGATTCGTTATAAGCGAACGATTCAAAAGCGGAATCCTGACCGTTCGCACGTTGATATTCCGTGCCGGTGTAGAGCTCGAGCTTTCGCTGTTTGAATGTGGCTATCTCAGGCGTGTCATCCGGTGACACTTCCAGCCCTGTGTTTTTCGCGATAAATGGCAGTATCTTTTCCTCGACGCTTTTGCGGTACGAAGGGATGATCTCGCCGGTCAGGATCGATCCGACGGCTTTCTGCTCATCGGTCGGCTCTGATGTTGCCGGCTTTTCAGCTGCTTTTGATTCGAGTTTGCCTTTGAGGTCGTCCCGTTCAGCCGCCGCCGCTTTCGTCGTGGCTTCCATCGCTCTGAGAGCTTGGGCCATAGCGCGTTCGCGGTCGTCCATGAAGTTCGAATCAAGGTCGGCATTACGCCAATCCCAATCGATCTCCGTGGTCAGTCCGGCGGTGATCTCTGCGATATCGGACGGCAACGGTGTATTCTCCGTGCCCGCGGTGCCGTGGCCTGCGATCAGTTCGTCCAACGTCGGGATCGCGGCTTTCGTCGGGTCCCAATTAGGATCTTTGCTGAGCATCTTGACGGCGTACGCACGTTGAAACGTGGCGTCCGGGTTCGCATCGACAAGGGTATGAGCGGCGTGTTGCGAGAGCTGCGTGAATCGCTCAGGGGCTAGTTCCTTGAGTTTTTCGGCAACGGTCTCGATCGGCGAAGTGTCGTGCTGAAATTCCTTAACGATCTCAGCCTTCTTCGCGTTACGCTCGGCCCACAGCCTCGCGGTCTTGTTCCTCTGGGCGGCGATCATCGCCTCGGGGTCTTGGTTGTCGAGATCTTCTTCCGACGGCTCAGCCTCGGGCGTCTTTTTATCGTCCGGGGTCTCGTCGGCGAAGGCTTCTGCTAGAACCTGATCTTCGAGGGGTGTATCGTCGTCCGTTTTGGCTTCCTCGGCCGGCTTTTCGGCCGCCGGGGTCTCATCATTCGCAGCGGGTTTATCTTCCTGCTTTTCTTTGTCTGCTTTTGCGTCGTCGCCGATATTCGCCCACGGATCGCTCGATTCAAAAGGATCGGGCGTCGCTACGGGCTCGGATGCCGGCGTTGAGGTTGCTTGTTCAACAGGCTCGGCCGGGGCGGAAGTTGACGCACCCGCGGCTTCGGTTGAAACATTAGTGTCTGACATTTAGGTCGCTCCTTATTCGGTGGTGTCCGAATCCTGTTCTTGGCCGCCTGCGGTCAATAACCGTGCGGCCTCGATCTCTTTTTCGTGCGATTGCTTCTTATCGAGCAGTTCGCTTTCGTGGGCACGCTGATCATCCTTGTCGGCATGCTCCATAAATTTCTCTACCGCTTGGGCTTCGAGCTGCGTTTCCGCTTCATCGCTGGCCTGTTGTGCGGCCGCGTTCTGAGCTTCCGCGGCGGCGGCTTCCTGCTCGGCGGCAAGCTCCTGCATCGGTTCCTCGGCGGCCATCTGAACGCGGGTGAGCATTTGGCCTTGCTTCGCGATGCCCGCCTGATGCTGCAATACGCGTAGGTCGACCGCTGCCAGCAGGACGTTCGAGGCGTCGCGGCCTTCGTCGGTCGCTCGCCAGTCTTTGAGGGCGTCGATAATGGCCTCGTGATTGTCGAGAAAGACGTCGACCGGCATCTTTGCGTAGCTATCGATCTGCTTTGCGACGGCAAGGGCCTGCGGGTACGTCTCGATGTCCGCCGACGGAAGATCGCCGTAATGGTCGATGAATAGTTCCGCGAGGTCCTGAAAGCGGCGTACAAGCTTATTTGCGTACGACTTGTCGCTATTCCAGCCGCCAAGCGATTCGGGGATGCCAAACGTCTCAGCTGCGTACGCGATCAGTTCCGGATTCTGCATCTGGGCGAGCAGCGGAACCAGTTCCGAATAAGCGACAAGCTTGGCCTGGACCTGAGCGTCCGATTTCGGCATGTACGAGCCCGGAGCGACGGAATAGACGAGGTCGCGGCGAACGTCGCAGTTCAAAAACGCTTTGAGTGCTTCGGCGCCGTACTCGCCCTTTTCGCGT
>CAZWSK010000249.1:0-3382 GCA_964636445.1 uncultured Chloracidobacterium sp. | reverse complement strand
TCATCGCCCCCGAACCGCGCAGCCGCATCGCCGCTGCGAAGATTGGTCATTATCGAGAAACCGATCTCTTCGATCGTTTTACTTCCGGTCAGATGCCCGAATGTATCGTTTACGGCCTTAAAGTTATCGCCGTCCATCATCAGCACGCAAAACGGCCTATTGTCGGCCTTTGCACGGCCTGCCTCACGCCGCAGCTCGGAAAAGAAGGAGCGGCTGGACAGCAGTCCGGTCAGGTCGTCGTGCGAGATCAGACGGTGTATCTGCCGCTGGTATTCACGGTCGATCTCGTCGAGCAGGTCAAAACGCAGTATCGTGTCGCCGATCGTGATCTTGTCGCCGTTCTCGAGCTTTTCACGACGAATGCGGCGGCCGTTCAGGAACGTGCCGTTGCGCGAATCCATATCATGGAGAACGTATTCCATCGCGACCTGCGATTCCGTGGGCGCGGCTGTGATGCGAGCGTGCTGACGTGACACCAGCGTATCGTTTACGCGAACGTCGGCCTCGAGGGCACGGCCGAGGATGACCTCCTCGCGTTCCAACGGTATCGGCACGGCAATCAGCTCGCCGCTCAAGAAAACCAAGGCCGGCCTCAGGTCGCGTCGCAAGATCTCGGAATCGTTCATAGGGGCCGGAGAGGAGACGTCGGTAGCGGCAACTATTAGGATAACTCACGGTTGCGGCAGATTTCCATACTTTTCTCGGCCGGCCTTTTTGTCTGCCAACGACGAAGGTTCTAAAATAATCGCCAATGAAGAAGCAGCTTTCACCCGACCAATTTGCGGAACTGATCGAAACGCTGAAAGAGCGATTCGCAGAAAATATGCCTCGCCACAAAGGGCTCAAGTGGGACGACGTCCGGGCACGGCTCGACGCAGCTCCGCAGAAGCTATGGTCGCTCGCCGAGATGGAACGCACAGGCGGCGAGCCGGACGTCATCGGCAGGGACAAGACGGCCGGCGAATTCATCTTTGCCGATTGCTCTGCCGAGACGCCTGCGGGCCGCCGCAGCCTGTGCTATGACGATAAGGCCCTTGATTCTCGTAAAGAACATAAGCCTAAAGGAAGCGCAGTCGCGATGGCCGCGGCGATGGGTGTGGAGCTGCTTGCCGAGGATGGATATCGCGACCTGCAGAAAAAGGGCGAATTTGACCTAAAAACCTCCAGCTGGGTCCAAACCCCGGAGGACGTCCGTAGTCTTGGCGGAGCGCTTTTCTGCGACCGCCGTTATGGCCGCGTGTTCGTGTTTCACAACGGAGCTGAGTCTTATTACGCCGCCCGCGGGTTTCGAGCGTCGCTCAGGGTCTGACCGGATTCTGTTTCACCACTCCACCGTGTTCCACCTCTGTTTCAATACCTCCTGAAACACTGCAAATCCTGTAATACAAGGAGTTACGGGTATATGTTTGGCGTGTTTCAGGAATTCCGCGCAAAAATGGTCCCGGGGTGGTCCGAGGGCTTTCGATCGACAGCCGGAACGCCATAACGTGTTGCAGTAAGGCTGTTTATCGTCGCCACGCTGCAGTGATCGACGTGTTTCGCGCAAATCGCGGTCTGTCATGCGTGTGTCTTCGAAATTGCAAAGATCGATGTTGCAACCATAGCACAAACATGCACATATGTCAATACATTCTTAATGCCCCAGGTTTGATGCCAAAGGACCGGCGCGATATTGAGATCAACCGCGGCGAGCGGCCTCGATGGCAGCGACATCGATCTTTTTCATCGGCATCATCGCCTCAAAGACGCGCTTGGCGACAGCGGGATCAGGGTCGGTGTAGCCCTCGGTCAACGCCCTCGGCGTTATCTGCCACGACACGCCCCATTTGTCCTTGCACCAGCCGCACATGCTTTCCTGGCCGCCGGTATCGACAATGGCGTTCCAGTAGCGGTCGGTCTCCTCCTGGTCCTCGGTCGCGACAACGAAAGAGAACGCCTCATTATGCTTGAACTCAGGCCCGCCGTTCAGGCCGAGGCAGGGAATTCCCATCACAGTGAAATCGACCGTGATCACGTCGCCTTCTTTGCCCGCAGGATAGTCGCTCGGCGCCTTGTGTACAGCGTCAACTGACGAATCAGGAAACGTCTCGGCGTAGAAGTTTGCTGCCTCCTCGGCGTCGTCGTCGTACCAGAGGCAGATAGTGCTTTTCGCTTGTGTCATATTATTCTCTGATCATTATCAGCAGCATCTTAAATGGCGAAACTGCTTTGACAGCGTGCGGCTCGTTCGCAGGCAAGCGGATGATGTCACCCTTGCCAATGCGATGCTCAGTTCCCGAGATAGTTATGTCGGCTTCGCCGGCCAGGCTCATGAGCAGAGCATCGAAGGGCGTTGTATGTTCACTCAGGCCCTCGCCCGCGTCGAACGCAAAGACGGTGACCGTACCGGTCTTCTTCTTAACGATCGTACGGCTGACGACACCGCCGCTTTGAAGTTCGATGAGGTCCGCCGCCGAGACGGCCTCGCCCCGTTCCCATCGGTCGCTATTTGGTTCTGACATTCTCTAAGCATACCAGAGCGGGCTAGTCGGGACGTTCTAACCCGTAGCGCATCGCCGCCGCCAGAGTATCGATACTGATGTCCGCCAGTTTTTTGAACCTGATACAGTAGCCGGTCACTGCGGCCTTGCCGAGGTCCTTTCCATAGGTATCGGCGAGGTATTTTTTGTCCTCAATGCCCATGATGTAAACGGATATGCCGGTCGAATTTGCACTGAGGCCGACTCGATAGAACTCGCGGCTCGTGCCGTCGGCGTATTTCATCATCTGCGAGCCGTAACCGATATTTGGGTTCGTAACGACCTTACCCTCGGCGTTCTTGCCGTCGAGGAACCACAACTTGCACTCCGGCTCGAGGGCCAGGACCGCGCGGTGAAGTTCCTCGATGTCTGCGCGTTTAGCCTCGGGAATGCTTGCGACGTAGTCTCTGATCTGTGTTTTTACGCTCATTTAGGTGTTTAAATCTCGCGTTTCATCTTCGCGAGCAGCTCCTCGAGATTTGCTAACTGCCCGACAGTGCCCTTGCGGAATCCGTCGTCCGCGAGAATGCGTTCCATACGCTCGAGCGATTCGTTATAGATCGAAACGTTTACGGTCGTTGTGTCGCCATTCCCGCTGAAGGTAAAGGTCCAGTCGGAACCGGGAAGCTGCAGGTTCTCGTTCTCGTCCGAAAAGGCGTTGAAGAATTTGAATTCGTCTTTCGGCGTGATCGACGTGTATCTCTGCACCGCCCAGCGTCGGGTTCCATCGGGCATGACCATCGCGTAGAAACGGCGGCCGCCTTCGCGGAATTCCATCGCTTTCGTTCGAGACATGACGGGTTTCGGAGCCCACCATTGGTCGAGCAGCTCGGCTTTTGTGTAGCAGTCCCAGACGAGATCAC
>CAZWSK010000248.1:0-3388 GCA_964636445.1 uncultured Chloracidobacterium sp. | reverse complement strand
GAACAGGAGTCGATCTGCGGGCTTTTGAGCATATCGCCATCGGCGCGACCGTGAAGCCCGGCCTGACGAACGACCTCGACATCGACGTGGTCGCTCTTGCGACCGGCGCGGCGGACATGGCCGCGATAGTCAACGCGGCAAAGTCAGCGGCTGGGGCTTCGTACCGTGAGGAAGTCCTCAACGGGCGGACGATCATCGTCTTTCAGCCGAAAGCGTCTCAGAAACCAGCGGCAGCGGGCGGAATTCACGATAAGATCGGCCACGCCCTGAGGCAGGAGATGGCCTTGGCGGTGGTCGATCCGCGAACTGTGGCCGTCGGTTCGCTGGCCCGTGTTCGCGAGACAGTGTCCGGCCAGTCACATATTGCCCGCGATCTGACCTCGCTTTTGCCCGCAAAGCCCGCGGCGATCAATTTCGCCCTGCGGAATGGCGGTCTTAATGCCCTGCTGCCGATCGACAACGACGAGCTTGGCAAAAAGATCGGCGCGATCCAGGTCCTCGCCGGTTCTGCCGATATTGGCGCGACGGGTCTCACGATCTCGGCGGCCGCAAAGACCGCCACCGCGTCCGAAGCGATGTCGTTAATGGACTTCCTCGAAGTGTTGCGTGATATGGGCGGCTTTGTCTGGGGCGGTTCGAAGAACGCCGACAAGCAGATGTACGCGCGATTGTTAAGATCCGTGAAGCTCTCGACGCGGGCGAACAATATCCTGCTCGATGTGACCGTGCCGCAAACTGACCTCGACCAACTGATCAGCAAGGTAAAATAAGATCATCGCCGCCTTCGGGAGCCTTGTCTAGAGCGTTGTCGCTCGAACCTTTCGAGATCGCGATTGAACGTGCCGTCGCCGCCAAACAGCGGAAATAACTGCAGATCGCTCGACAGATAGGCCGCGCGCAACTCGACAGGCCGCGGCCCTGCCTTTATTACGCGGACCTTCGTCCCGCGAACCTCGCCGATCCAAGCGGCAAAGTCCTCCGCTCCGCCGACCGTCGCCGAAAGCAGCAGCAGCCGAATCCGAGGCGGCGACAGGATGATCGCCTCTTCCCATACGTGCCCGCGTTCTTCGTCCGCAAGGTAATGGGCCTCGTCAAGAATGACGAAGTCGGCGTCGACGTTAAACCCTTCCCGCAAGGCGTCAAACAGCTGATTTCGGTAGATCTCGGTCGTCCCGACGATTATCGGTGCGTTCGAATTCTCTTTTCGGTCGCCGGTCAGGATGCCGACGTTCTCCGCGCCGAATTCAGCCTGAAACTCGGCGTATTTCGAGTTGGTCAGGGCCTTTAGCGGTGTCGTGTACCAGGCTTTCCTGCCGGCGGCGCGCAGGCGGCGAATTTCTTCTCTGGCGATCCAGGTTTTGCCGCTGCCGGTAGGTGCGGTGACGAGTACGTCCTCGTGCTCGATCGCTGTCAGGGCCTCGATCTGGAAAGGGTCGGCCTCGAACGGCTTCTGTTCCGGGACACCAATGCCGCTCAGCAGGCGTTCGACAGCGCGTAATTGTTGCGGCGTTTGAGGTTTGACCTCGCGCTTAGCGGAACTTTCGTGTGCAAACGGGCGTTTATTCCTTCGTTCATCCTTTTGGCGAGGACGCCTGCGGGGGCTGCGTTTGTCGTCATTTCGGCGGCGCATTTATCGCCGATGTTAAACGGTTCGGGCGCGAAAGTCTATCTTTCAAACCGCTCGCCCCCGGTGTTAATATAACTATTTGCCTCGCAACGATTCCGCGGGGTGCGGCGTCTAAACGAGACGGACCCTGTGCTTTATTTTTTATATGTTTGAGCAGCCTTTATACGAACCTCAGCAGCCAGCCGAGCCGGAGCGTGTTATAACACCGCCGGGCGAGGGGGATTTTCTTTATGGCTATGAGATTAGGTCATGGGACCTCGGCCCGCGCATCTACAAGATCCTTGGCATCGCCGCTGCCGCCAATTTGCTCGCACTGCTCGTCGTCGCTCAGACCTCCATGCTGACGATGAAGGGCTGCGACAGTCCGCTCGTCGGCGGGGTTTGCCAGGTGCTCGACACGGTCTACGTCGGGGCGATGCTCTTTGGCACCGAACGCGACATGGTCGATGCGGAATACGACAAGACCGAACTCGGTGAGGAATATGACGTAACTTTCGTGGACATGACCGGCGCCTCGCCGCCGATCTCGTATCCCGAGGGCTATTTTCAGATCGCGAACCGCGACGAGCTCGCGGCCCTCGCAGCCTTGGCGAGTGACCCGAGTATCATTACGAGCACAAGCGGCATTCCGGGAATTCCCGATGGCCTGACGATGACGCCTCCGTCCGTAAATGGCGGCAGCATGCTCGATACCAAACCCAGTCTGCCGCCGGCAAATCCAGATTCTGTCGAAGGCGAGCTCCCGTCTGGCTTTGGCAGCACTGACCCCAACGCCGGCGGCAATTTGGCCCGCCCTCGTCTCAGGCCAAAGATCAAGCGGCCCGTAACGCCGCCGCCCGCGACGAATCCCGATGGCTTGCTACCGGGAATTCCGGGCTCGGGACAAGTGGCCGAGGTAAAACCGTCGCCTTCGCCGTCCGTCGAGCCCACGGCACCTGAGACCGCGGTCAGCATAAATAAGCGTCCGTTTATAGATCTGGCAAATGCGATCAATGAGTTGCTCGCCAGTGAGCAAATTAAACTTGATTCGCAGTTCGTCATCACGGGCTCCGGAAAGCTAGGCCCTAACGGAAAACTCGACAAGAATTTTCGTTTTTCGCCCCCGCAAGGCGACCAAAACCTGGGAAGGCTTGCTCAGGAAGCTGTCTCCGCGGTCAATGACAGCAATATGCTTCAGTACCTCGACAAACTCCAGGGCAGACAGGTGACGATACAGATAAAGCAGGACGATCAAAACGTTGTCGCCATGATCGCCGCGGATTTCGAGAACGAGATGCGTCCCGTGTCTGTTGCCACGGCCTTGAGTATGTTCTTCGAACAGACGAAAAAAGATAAGCAATCCCCGACTGCCGACCAGAACGACAAGGACGATCTCGTGCTGCTCCAGAATGCGACGGCTAACCCAACAGGCAAGAGGCTGGAGGTGCTGTTTACGATACCTAAGCAGGATTTCCAGAACATGATCCAGCGCAAGCTTGCCGAGCAGCGCACTGCCCCGAAGGAGCCCAACAGCACTTCGTCTGCCA
Source organism: uncultured Chloracidobacterium sp. (assembly GCA_964636445.1). Taxonomy (GTDB): domain Bacteria; phylum Acidobacteriota; class Blastocatellia; order Pyrinomonadales; family Pyrinomonadaceae; genus OLB17. The sequence goes on along the minus strand of CAZWSK010000248.1, from coordinate 235 downwards.
GGCCGCAGAACAACACGGCTTCGCCAGAATAAAATGACCAAGAAAAAGGGTTTTCTGCTGTCACTAGTCACTCTTCTTGTCGTCTCGGTTCCGGCTCTTGCCCAGACCGCATCCGACGGGTCTGTGCGGTCCATCAACGAGACGAACGCAGCGGTCAAGAAAGCGTATACCGACGGCAAACTCGATCTCAACGCCTCATTCGACGTCGAGATGAAAGCGACCGTCGGCAAAGACG
>CAZWSK010000247.1:0-3404 GCA_964636445.1 uncultured Chloracidobacterium sp. | reverse complement strand
TGTTCAAGAATGAGCGTGTGATCGAGAGTCCGCAGGAGGCGCGGATCGAGGTTGGGGGGCGTGAGGTCCTCAACATGTGCGCCAATAATTATCTCGGGCTCTCGGACCATCCTGACATCGTCGCGGCGGCGCATAAGGGGTTGGATGAGTGGGGATTTGGGCTGTCGTCGGTGAGGTTTATATGCGGGACGCAGACGATACACAAGGAGCTTGAGCGGAAGATCAGCGAGTTTCTCGGGACGGAGGACACGATACTTTACACGTCTTGCTTTGACGCGAACGGCGGGTTGTTTGAGACGGTGTTGGGTGAAGAGGACGCGGTCATATCGGACGAGCTTAATCATGCGAGCGTCATCGATGGGATCAGGTTGAGCAAGGCTCAGCGGTTCAGGTATAAGAACTGCGACATGGCCGACCTCGAGGCGAAGCTGCAAGAAGCGTCGTCGGCGCGGTTTAGGATGATCGCGACGGACGGTGTTTTCTCAATGGACGGCTATATCGCTCCGTTAAAAGAGATATGTGATCTGGCTGAGAAGTATGACGCGATGGTGATGGTCGACGATTCGCACGCGGTCGGCTTTATGGGCAAGACCGGCCGCGGAACGCACGAGCATTGCGATGTCATGGGCCGTGTGGACGTGATCACAGGCACTCTGGGCAAGGCACTAGGCGGCGCGAGCGGCGGCTACACGAGCGGGCGAAAGGAGATCATCGACCTGCTGCGTCAACGTTCGAGGCCGTATCTGTTCTCGAATTCTGTCGCCCCGCCGATCGTCACTGCAGCTATCGCTGCGATCGATATGTTATCGGCGTCGACCGAGCTGCGTGACCAGTTAATGGACAACACTCGCTATTTTCGCGAAAAGATCGCCGCCATCGGTCTCGACGTGTTGCCGGGCGAGCATCCGATAGTGCCGATAATGTTCGGTGAAGCGCAGCCGGCCGTGCAGATGGCAGAGAAATTATTGGAGAAGGGCGTCTATGTGATCCCGTTCTCGTTCCCGGTGGTACCAAAGGGCCGGGCGAGGATCAGGACCCAGGTTTCGGCGGCACACTCGCGAGAGGACCTCGATATGGCGATAGAGAAGTTTGCGGAGGCGAAGGCAGAGTTGGGGCTCGGCCAAGGCGTTTCCGCGTAGGGCGGCTACTCGACCGTTATCTCATAGCTGATCAGCCAGATGTCGAGTTGCTCGAGCTCAGCCCGCCAGCGAGCCTTGAAATCGCGCATCCACTGGCGATTGCCACCCGTGTCGCTTACGTCAACGACGATCTTAGACAGGGAATCTCGCTGGACATTGCCATGATGCTGCCAGTGCCCCTCGACCGATTCTGGTTCCTCACTGGCCGCCCCGAATCGATCGACTACCTCGGTGACCGCCTTATCAAGCAACCCTCGCGGGACCTCGCGGCCGTCGTTGTATTCGGTCGGAAGTAGGATCTCGTAACGGCGCATTCGGGTCATGTTCGTGCTCCGGAAAAACGAGCCTCGCTGAACATAAAGCCCAGCGAGGCTCGTCGTCTACATAATATTCGACGTCAGGCCGCGGCCTGCTGCTTGCCCAGGGCGTCTTTCGCCTGCGAAGCAACCGCTGCGAACGCCTCGGGCTGCTTCACGGCCATGTCGGCGAGGACCTTACGGTCTAGCTCGATACCGGCGAGGCTGAGGCCGTGAATGAACTGTGAGTACTTCATGTCATTCAGACGGCACGCCGCATTGATGCGGACGATCCACAGCTTGCGAAAATCGCGCTTCTTCAGCTTTCGGCCTGTGTAAGCAAAATTAAGTGCGCGCTCGACCGACTCTTTGGCCGAGCGGTACAGCTTGGATTTAGTTCCACGGTAGCCCTTGGCACGGCTTAATATTTTTCTGCGCTTTTCGGTGCGCTTATTACCACGTTTAGCTCTTGGCATGATTCACTCCTTTCAGGTCCTAGTCGCGGCCGTACGGCAGCATTTTCTCAACACGCTTCTGATCGCCCTCTGATACCAACACATCGATATCGAGGTTGCGCTTGCGCTTGTTCGTCTTTTTGGTCAGAATGTGGCGTGCGTGGCTGTGGCCGCGTTTGAACTTGCCGCTCGCAGTCGAGCGAAACCGTTTCGCCGCACCTTTGTGTGTTTTTAGTTTTGGCATAACTCTTCTCCTGTTAACAGCTTAGGTACCGTTACCTACAGCCTTCTCTAAAATATTTCGTCGTCGTCTTTAGGCTCGGGCTTTGCCGCTTCCGCCGGCTTCTTTTGTTCCCGCTTTTCCTTTACAGGCTCGTCTTCCTTATTTGGTGCTACGGAGGTGTGTTTCGCCTGCGCCGCCTTTGTCTTCTTAGGCGCCAGGATCGTGAACATCTGATAGCCCTCCATTTTTGGTGCCACCTCGACGTCGCCGAGATCAGCGAGTTCCTCCGTCAGCCGCTTCAGGATCTTTGCACCGAGCTCGCGGTGCGACATCTCGCGGCCGCGGAACGCGATCGCCGCACGGACCTTGTCACCTTCCTCGAGCCACTGGCGGGCATGCTCCATACGATACTTATAGTCGTGATCGTCGGTGCCCGGGCGGAACTTGATCTCCTTGACAGAGACCGTGACCTGCTTTTTCTTCGCCTCGTGCGCCTTCTTCTTTTGCTCGTATAGAAACTTGCCGTAATCGATGATCTTGGCCACCGGCGGCTGTGCATTCGGAGCGATCTCGACCAGGTCGAGGCCGCGTTTCCGAGCTTCCTGTATCGCGTCGCGCGTGTCCATCACACCGAGCGTGCCGCCGTCGTCGAGCACGACACGTACGGCCGGCACCCTAATGCGCTCATTCGTACGGTGCTGCGGCTCACGAAACCGCGGCTTAAACCTATTTCCACCAAATCTTCTAGCGATATCTGCCTCCTTTGTTAAATGCCCTAAAGACTGCGGCTTTGCTTCTCAGCCGTGATCTTGTCTTTGAATTCATTCAGCGACATCGTACCGAGGTCGCCGTGCTTTCTGTGCCTGACGGCAACATTGTTGTTCTCTAACTCCTGATCTCCAAGCACAAGCATGTAAGGAACTTTCTGCATCTGCGCGTTTCTGATCTTGGCCCCTATCTTTTCAGATCTCACGTCGGCTTCCACGCGAAAGCCTGCATTTTTAAGCTCCGACGCTACGCTTTGCGCGTGATCGTTGATCCTGTCCGTGATCGGCAGGACCGCGACCTGCACGGGAGCCAGCCAAAGCGGAAATGCGCCTGCGTAATGCTCTATGAGAACGCCGAAGAACCGTTCGATCGACCCGAACAGAGCGCGGTGGATCATGAATGGCCGATGCTTTTGATTATCGTCGCCGGTGTATTCGAGTTCAAACCGCTCGGGCAGGTTGAAATCAAGCTGGATCGTGCCTAATTGCCATACACGCCCGATGGCGTCCTCGATCTTGATGTC
>CAZWSK010000246.1:0-3426 GCA_964636445.1 uncultured Chloracidobacterium sp. | reverse complement strand
CGATCACCCCGACCAGAATACCGCCGATACGCGCCGTGCCGCAGATCATTTCCTTCGCAAAGTCAGCCTGGAACTCATCGATCTCGCCGTCGAGGATGCAGTCGAGGACTGCTCGCATATCGTACGGCGCGCGGTGATCGGCGGGGAGTAGATCGTAGAGTGCGGAGCTCGCAGAGTTTTTAGAGTTCGTGGTGTCTGAGGTTGAGCCCTTACTTACGTGCGGGCTACTGACACGGGGCAATTCGCTCACGAGCTGACGTATTTTTGCGATGCACTCTTTGTCGTCGGCGGTGCGGTAGTGCGCGACGCCGGAGATGGCGTTGTGGGTCATTGCGCCGCCGAGGGTTTCGTTGTCGATGGTCTGGCCGGTCGCGCCTTTGACGAGGTTCGCGCCGCCGAGGCCCATAAAGCTCGTGCCCTCGACCATCAGGATCACGTCGCTGAGAGCGGGCAGATAGGCGCCGCCGGCAACGCACATTCCCATGACCGCCGCGATCTGCGGCACTTTTAGATAACGGCGCATGATCGAGTTGTAATAAAAGATGCGCGCGGCGCCGTATTGGCCCGGAAATACGCCGCCCTGATACGGCAGGTTAACTCCCGCACTGTCAACGAGATACACGATCGGTACGCGATTGCGCATCGCGATCTCCTGCGCCCTCAGGATCTTCTTTATTGTCTCGGGATACCACGCACCGGCCTTGATCGTGGCGTCGTTGGCGACGACAACACATTCGCGGCCCTTGATCTTGCCAACAACCGTCACCACCGCCGCCGCCGGTGCCTGGCCGTCGTATTCGTCATAGGCGACGAGCAGGCCGATCTCTTGCGAATAGGTATCAGCATCAAGCAGTAGATCGATCCGCTCGCGGGCTGTAAGCTTGCCTTGCTTGTGGATCTTCGCAACCTTCTCCGGGCCCCCGCCGAGCTTGAGATGCTTTTCGAGGCGGAGATAGTCGTCGGTGAGTTCGCGAAGGCGAGAAGAGCTTGTCGAATCGTTCATTTGAGATCTATTTTTCGTCGATGATGAACATCGGTACCATGCCGCCGCCGGCGGTGACGTTGGCGAGTTCGTTGGACGAGAGCCGCGTGAAGGCGGAGCCGACCTTGCCCATGAAGAGCAACGGGTCGAGGTCGACCAGCTGTTCGACCATTTGCCAGTTGCCGTCGTCGGTGATCATCGGGAACATTTCTTTGGCGGTCTTTACGCGTTCCTGCACGAGGTAATCGCCATCGGCGAGGGCGACCGCGATGGCGTTGTCCCATTCGGACTCGGTCGAGTTCCAGCCGATGTAAATCCCGTGGCCGCCGTAGTCGTCGTTTGGTTTGAGCACGAGCTTGTCGCTGTTTCGTCGTGTCCACTCGACAAGGTCGACGGTGTCGCCGCGGTTGACCGTCTTTTCCTCGCGAAACACGCGGGTCCAAGGTACGTGCGTGCCGATGACAGTTAACTCATTCGGGGTGAATAGGTCCGCATATCGCTCATTCGTCAGAACGGCAAACACTGCCTTCTTGTGAACCAGCTTTGCGCGGAAACTATTGACCATGCAGATCCTGCGTCGGCGGTAGGCCTCGAGCAACGCGGGGTATTGCTCCATTATCGGCAAGTACTCGTTGACGAGCAGTCGTTTATAGACCAGGTCGACGATCGTGCCCTTGTACCAAAGTTGATTGCCCTTAAATTCAAGTTCGTCGGGCGAGCAGATAACGGTCGGGACGCCGTTTTGCTCAAAGAATTCGTTGAACAGCTCGAATTCCATCTGTGTCGGCAGGTCCTTCAGGTCAACGATGGCTACCGTCGGCGGTCGCTCGGGCCGGCGGCCGAGGAACTCGGCGTAACAGGTGAGCAGGACGTTGAGCATCTTCGACCGGCCCTCATGACCACGGAGAGAATAGCGTTCGCTGAACTTCTGCATCACCGGAAGCGAGCGGAATATCTCGGTCGCCGAGTCGGCATAGGCGACGCCGGCAGGCGATTCGCCATTCAGCTCGACAAAGCTGTAAGCGTCCTCGGTCAGAAAGGAATCGAGGCGCGACGTCGGCGACACATGCCCGTAGCCAGGATCGATCTTTACCAGGTCACGCTCGATCGGCGTTATACCGAGTTCGTTCAGGATGCGATCATCACGCACGGCCGCGTCCTTTACCTTCTGCAGCGCGCCGAAAACCGTCTCACAGATCGTCGTGACGCGCTCCCAGTCCGGCCGCGTCACAAAATGCGGCCTTAGATAAGGCGTGAGCGGACGTCCGCCGAATATGAGCTTCGTGCGGTCAAGCTCCCTGTTCAGCATCTGCAAAGACGCCGCAGCAAGGTCGGCGTCATTCAGCAGTTCGTGATAGTGTTCGACGGCTTGTTTGAGCATGGTTACTTCGACATGCTGAGGATCTCGTCAAACTCGTCCTTCGTCAGCGGCATTACGCTGAATCGCGGTTGGCGAACGAGATAAATGTTCGAGAGCGCCTTGTTGCCCTTGATCGCATCGAGCGTAACGGGCTTTTTCAGCGGTTTGTCGGGCGTAAGTTCAACGGCGTGCCAGGCGGTGTCCGTCGGATCGGGGAAAGCCTCTCTCGTTACCTTCGCGATACCGACGACTTCCTTGCCGACAACAGAATGGTAAAAATACACCTTATCACCTTTCTTCATTTCCTTGAGGAAGTTACGCGCCTTAAAATTCCGCACGCCGGTCCAGTCGGTCTTACCTTCCTTCACGAAATCATCCCAGGAATACGCAGTCGGTTCCTGCTTCACCATCCAATAGTTCATAAGTTCACCGAATTGTTAATTGTAAATCGGCTAATTGTTTAACAGATCATCCGCTTCCCAATTAACAATTGGCCAATTTACAATTCACAATTACTTTACTTCTTGGCGTCAGCTGCCTTCTTGTTGAGCCACTTCGCCCACCGTTCTAGAACGGGGCGGAATGGTTTGAATAGTTTTGCCCGCCAGCTTCCATCCGCCTGTTTCTCGCTCCATGCGCGCAGGTTCTTTTCGGCGTATTGGCGGATCTGCGGTTCGAGGCTTCCCTTTTTGACGGAGTGGCGTTGCGTCAGGAAATAGTGCTGGCCGACGAGTGAGAAGATGAGCCCGGCGATGTTGCCCTTGAACGAGCTTTTCGCCATGAACTTTTTCATGAACCCCTCGGTCGGCTGCAGCAGTGCCCCCATCGATATCTCGAACCACGGCGCGCTGTTCTGCATTCGCGGGTGATAGAGGCCCGGAAGGTCGCCCTTTATCGGCGTGTCGAGGTTCTTTAGCCGAGGGTCGTTGATGTAATCGACGAGTTTGATCCGCTCGACGCCGCGGTATTGCTCTAGCGGCAAAAACGCGAGCGCCTTTTCGATGCTCGCCTCATAATCCTTTGGCAGCGGGAACGTCGCGGCGTTCTCGATGCGGATTTTACTTACTTTCGCGGCCTTTTGGCC
>CAZWSK010000245.1:0-3428 GCA_964636445.1 uncultured Chloracidobacterium sp. | reverse complement strand
CAGCGGTCTTCTACACATTTAGTGAGAACTGGCGGCTGCAGGCGAATATCGAAAACCTTACGGACCGCCGGTATTTCGTCAATGCCCACAGCAACAGCAACATCAGCCCCGGCTCGCCGCGCGGCGTCAAGGCCGGCCTTGTCGCAAGATTCTAACCACACCCAAACCGTAAAACCGACACTTTAACATCACGGGCACCGCTCCTATGGACGGTGCCTCCCGCCCTATTTAGTTTGCCCTCGCGCAGCTTTTTGGTCATACTTTTTCTAGACATTTATGCCGAATAAGCCGACACCGAACGCCAGCTACAGCCTTACGCTCCGCGTTCGCATCCACAACGAACCGGGCAAACTCGGTGAGGTCACGACAGCCATCGGGCAGGCCGGAGGCGACATCGAGGGCATCGACATCGTCAGTGTTGGCAAGGATTTCCTGATCCGCGACATCACGGTGAACGCCGCGAGTGAGAATCACGACAAAGAGATCGTCGCCGCGCTCGAGAATGTCGACGGCGTCGAGGTCGTGAATATCTCGGACCGTACGTTCCTGATGCACCTCGGCGGCAAGATCGAGGTCACGTCAAAGATCCCGCTCAAGACCCGCGCCGACCTGTCAATGGCATACACGCCAGGCGTCGCGCGCATCTGTCAGGCTATACAAAAAGACCCGGAGAAACGCTTTAATTTAACGATCAAAAAGAACACAGTCGCCGTCGTCTCGGACGGTACCGCCGTGCTGGGCCTCGGCGACATCGGCCCCGCGGCGGCGATGCCTGTGATGGAGGGCAAGTGCCAGCTTTTCAAGGAATTTGGCGGCGTCGATGCCTTCCCGATCTGCCTTAATACAAAGGACCCGCACGAGATCGTCCAGACAATTCGGAACATCTCGGTCGCTTTCGGCGGTATCAATCTCGAGGACATCTCGGCCCCGCGTTGTTTTGAGATCGAAGAGCGGCTGAAAGAAGAATTAAATATTCCTGTCTTCCACGACGACCAACACGGCACGGCTGTGGTGGTTCTCGCCGCTCTTATCAATGCGCTCAAGATAGTCGGCAAGAAGATGGAGGATATCAAGGTCGTCGTCAACGGCATCGGCGCCGCGGGCGTCGCCTGCTCAAAGATCGTGATGGCTGCAGGCGTCAAGAACATCATCGGCTGCGACACAACCGGTGCTCTCTATCCCGGCCGCAAGGAGAACATGAATTGGGTCAAGGATTGGTATTCACGCAATACAAATCCGGACAAAGAACAGGGCACTGTCCACGAGGTCATTCGCGGCGCCGATGTGTTCTTCGGACTGTCGGCTCCCGGCACGCTCGTGCCGGACGACCTCGACACAATGGCAAAGGACCCCGTCGTATTCGCAATGGCGAACCCTATCCCCGAGATCATGCCCGAGGACGCCGAAGGGCACGTCGCGGTGATGGCGACCGGCCGCAGCGATTATCCCAATCAGATCAACAACGTCCTGTGCTTTCCCGGCATCTTCCGCGGTGCCTTAAATTGCCGTGCGTCGCAGATCAACGGCGCGATGAAGCAGGCCGCCGCGGTCGCCATTGCCGAGACCATCTCTGATGAAGAGCTGCATCCCGACTACATTATTCCTTCCGTTTTCGACCGCCGCGTCGCCGAAGCGGTTGCCGCCCGCGTCGAGGAGGCAGCACACCTTTCGGGCGTAGCCCGCCGCGAACGGGTCGACGGCAACTTCGAAACAGACCTAACGAACAAAAAGGCCGCTCAGTAACTACCGCCCGTGGCTGATTCCCCACAGATCAAGGTCGGCACTTGCGGTTTTGGCCGCGTAAAGCGGCCGGATTACGTCAAACTTTTCCCGGTCGTCGAGATCCAGCACACATTCTATGAGCCGCCCGAGATCGAGACTCTCGAAAAATGGCGCGCCGCGCTGCCCGACGATTTTGAATGCACGCTTAAGGCGTGGCAAATGATCACGCACGAGGGCACGAGCCCCACGTATCGCCGCCTCAAACGTCCGATGACCCACAAAGAGATGGACGAAGCGGGCTTCTTCAAACCGACCGAGACAGTCGCCGACGCGATGAAGCTAACGCTCGAATGCGCGAAGGCTCTCAATGCGCGAACGATTCTCTTCCAATGCCCGGCAAAATTCCAGCCGCTGCCCGAAAACATCCTCAACATGAAACGCTTTTTTGCGAGCTTCGACCGCACGGGCCTGAACTGTGTCTGGGAACCTCGAGGCAAGGCGTGGGAAGACGACCCGATCCTGGAACTCTGTGAAGAACTCGGCCTCTGGCACTGCGTCAATCCTTTCGAACGCCCGACGGTCACACCCGACCGCTGCTACTACCGCCTCCACGGCAGGCCGCGCTGGCGTTACACGTTTGAGGAAGAGGAACTTTACGAACTCGCAACCATCGTACCGCGTGACACGCTCGGCTACGTGTTTTTCAACAACATCACGATGAAGCAGGACGCGGAGCGGTTTCAGGCCATTCTAAACACTGCCGAGGTAGGTGAGGGGGAGCGGTAGTTCTTTTCGTTTCGCATCGACGAGTTCGATGAGGTCCCGCGTTGTATGGACCGACTTCATTTCCTCATCGGTGAAGAGGATCCCGAATTTCTCCTCCAGAACGAGGGTCGCTCCATGGAGGTCCAATCCGTCGACCAAGGTTCCGGCCATTTCCCATCGCTCGTCAGGCAGCAGCCGCGAAAAATCAAGATCAGTCTCCGTAGAGAGCGTTTCAACCACCGGCGCGACGACATCTACGGAAATTGCTGAGCCCAGGAAATACGCATCATAGTACTCCTTAGATGTCATCGAACGACGGCCGTCGAATAGCTCTGCACGTGTGCGCTTTCGCAGCCGATAGTTTGAGATCACGTACGCGACCGTCGTGACTACAATCGCAACTCCCCCCAAACCAAAGATGATCAACAGGCCCAGATCCGCCATATTCTAGACCACGAACTTATAGCCCATTCCGTGAACCGTCTGAATGTACTGCGGGTGCTTTGGATTCTCTTCGAGTTTTTGACGCAACCAGGCGATGTGCACGTCCACGGTGCGCGTCGTAGGCATCGCGTCGTAGCCCCAAACAGCGTCGAGAAGTTCATCGCGTGAGTGCACTGTGCCGCGGTTCTCGATAAAGAACTGCAGCAGGCGAAATTCCATCGCCGACAGATCCACAGGCCGTGACGCGCGCGTGACCTCGGCCCGCTTAAAATCTACGCCGATCTCGCCAAACCGGAATGCTCCGTTTGGGGCAGCCTCTGCTGGCAGCGGCGAGCGCCGCAGCAATGCCTCAATACGGGCAAGTAATTCCATGACCTCGAACGGCTTGGTTAGGTAGTCGTCTGCCCCTAATTTCAAGCCCAGCACCTTGTCGATCGTCTCGCCTTTAGCCGTGAGCATCAGGATCGGCGTCTGAATTCCCTTTTGCCGCAGGTCGC
>CAZWSK010000244.1:0-3451 GCA_964636445.1 uncultured Chloracidobacterium sp. | reverse complement strand
CCGGCGACGACGGAAGTTACTGTAACGAAAGAGTTTTCGCGTTTTGAGCGGACTTTTAGCTTGGGAGAGACACCGCCGTTGCCGTTGGCGCCCTGCTCCGAGCGGTAGGTCACGAGGTAGGCCGAGCGGAGCTGGGCGACGATGTCTTCGTAGGCCCGCTGGATCTCGCTGATCTGGCGGATCGGGTAATAGACGCCGCCCGAGATCGCGGCAAGGCGTTCGCCCTCGCCCTCGCTCTTGGCGGTAACGGACATGTACTTTGCCCGCATCGGATCGACTGTCTGGCCAGTCTCTGCCGCCGCGATCAGGCCCGACGGCACGTAGAGTGGATAGATCAGTGCCCCGCTCTCCTGGATCGCTCCCGTAAGCGAGTCGAACGCCAAAAACGACCGGTTGTCGTCGCCGTCCGTAAGTATCACGACCGCCGACCGCTCACCCCTCAGCGGCCGTAGCGTGTCCGCGACCGTATAGGCCAAGGCGTCGTAATACGCCGTTCCGCCGCCCGCATCGAAGGTATCCAAGCTCTGGGAGAGTGCGTTTTTATTGGTCGTAAAGTCGGCTAGCTTTTTGACGTCTTCGTTAAAGAGGACGATCGACACACGGTCACTGTCGTCGACCGTCTCGACAAAATTCCGTGCCGCCTTTCGGATGAAGTTGACGTAGTTCTCTACGCTGCCCGAGACGTCCAACAACAGGACCAGGTTTACCGGCGCCGTCGACCTCATGACCGACAGGATCTCACGCGGCTGGCCGCTCTCCGTGACCTCGAGATCCGCCGCCGTGAGGCCCGCGATGGCCCGGTTCTGAAGGTCCGTAACCCTAACCGTCGCAGTCTTTACCGCAGCGTTTGGAACGTCGAGCGGATCGCTCCGCTTGGCAAACGTCGGTTCCCTTTTCACCGGGGGCAGCGTGCTGAGATAGTCGCCGAAATACTTAGGCGAAGCCCGTCGAATGGCCTCGGTCAGCAGGCTGTCGCCGCTTCGGATTATCGCCTTCGCGGCCTCGGTCAACGGCCGCTCGCGAAGGTCCGACATCACCTCGTTCGGCGGCACATTCAGCAAAATGATGCCGCGGGCCGTAGTGAACTCAAGCGAGATGGTGTTGGACTTCTGGTCCTTGGTTTTCGTGTCCGGCTTGGCCGGGTAACGCCCCTTAATGATGAATCGCCCGGCGCTCTTTTCCTTGACCTCTTCGATCTCGAGATCGGCCAGATACCGCGGCTTTGACTGGGTCCAGAGGAATGAGTATTTCAAGTCGTCGACCGGCACGTCGGTCACGATCGTACCGGTGTCGGTTACGGCCTCGACCGACGCCAGATCGCCGGAAATCTCGATCGCCCCTGCCGCCGTCTCGACCTTTATTTTCAGGCGTTCGGGCACTTTCAGGAGTAGGTCAATGCGTTTGTCTTTGTCGGCCGGGGCGACCGTTACGCGACCGCCCGCGATCTTGACCTCGGCCTCAGAAACAGGTGCCGTCGAGACCGCCTCAAGCGTTGATTCGACCGCGGTTTCTTCATCCGTGGGCGGTATAGCCGTGACAGCGACACGCCCGTGTTTATTGACTATCGTGAGCGTGCCGCCTTCTTTCAGGTCCAGCTTGCGCACTTGTGCGGCTGCGGTGAGGGACACCGCGCACAACAGGCAAATTGTCAGGAAAAGTCGCTGGGCGGAAAGGGTCATCTACTCGGATTGCTCGAAACTCGTCCGGACTGGATCAGGCGCTTTCGCACGCGTTCCTGCCACTTCTTCTTTGGACGCCCGTCGTCGTCAAAGCGTTCGATGAGATCATTCATCGACTCGCCGCCCGCGAGACGCGTTTTCAAATAGAGCAATGCGACTATGATAGCAGAAAAGGAAAATACGATGATCTGGCCCGGCAGCCAGAAGATCTGGATAAGCGATTCGAGCGCCGTCCTGCGGACGCGTGAACGCATGTCGGTGTCCTCGACCTTCACATTCGGGCTTCCGGGGCTGTTGATGCTGAAGTTGAACCAACCCTCGTCCTTCTTGGCCGGCTCAGCCGCCGACGCGGATTGTTCGCCCGCCGTCTGTTGCGCCTCAGCCGCGGGCTTTGGATCGAGCGCTTTTGCCGTGATATTCACGACGTACGAAATGCTCCCTGCGATCGCTCCGGGGATCATGAACATGATAAGGACTGCCCCAAGCGCGGTCGCGTACGATCTCTTGACAAGGTGTCGGGAACGGCGCAGGGCGTCTCTAACCCCAACGTTTTCAAGCATTACCACCGGAGGAACAAGGATCCAGCCGATGTAAGAATAGAAAAATCCGATGGCCGCAAAAAGGAGAAAACCCACTGCCCCGCCGATCGGAACACCGGCCCACGAATCTGTGATCGGAACAGAAGCGAGCCCGACCAGAGAGAAAATTATTGCTCCGGCCAGCCCTGCCATTCCGGCAATTACGAATGGGAGAACTGCCGTCAGGACCGCGGCCCCGGCGATGCGCTTCCACTTGCGGCGGGCCTCTTTTAAGGCGGGCCGTACGCGGACAGGCCGCAATGGTACGGAGAGATACTGGATCGTGATCCAGCCGATCGTCCCGATGATCAAATTTGTGCAAAACGCGCTCGCGAAGGAGAGGGCCAGTCCGACTGCCCCGAGAGCGGCGTTGCTCGCGGTCTCGGACATCATTTCGCTGACCCTGAGGAAGGAAAGCCCCAACATTATTAGGGTTAGCGCGATCATCGGGACCGAGAAAAATGCAGAAACGAACACGAATTTGCCCAGATGTTCGCTATATATGACCATCGCCCGCCGAAGGAGGCCCCAGATCCCCTCGGAGCGCGCACGCAACTGACTGGCGAACGCCTCGGCGGTTTGCGGACGCTCATCGGGATCCTTTGCGAGGGCGGCGTGTATGGTTCGCTTCAATTTTCGTCGGAGATTTCGGGCCCTAAGCTTGGGAGGGTCGAAAGTCTTATGAGCCTCCATCACGTCCTTAAAATCACCTTCGAACGGCGGCGCGCCGGCGAGCATTTGATACGCGATCACGCCGAGGCTGTAAATGTCGGAACGCGCGTCGAGATGCTCGCTTTTGCATTGCTCGGGCGACATGTAAAGTGGCGTCCCCAGCACGGCACCGACGCGGGTTAATTCCGAGGAGGTCTTAGCGTCATATAGCGTCCGCGGTACCGAGGACGCTGAGGATGGCAGCTCGCCGGACTCGCCGATCACCTTGGTCCCGACCGTGTCTTGGTCCATCTTCGGTTCATAGATCGCGGTCTTTTGCTCGCTCGCCGCCGGCGTCAGGTTCACGGTTGCGCTCTCAGGGGACCGTATCGCTGTCGCCCCCTCGCCAACGCGAGTATCTTGAACCGGCACGTCAGCGACCGTACCGTCGGCATCACCGCCGAATGTCGTCGTCCGGCTGTCAACATACGTCGGAATGCCGCTTATGTGGACGCCTGACTCCGTACCGTTGCCGCCGGTGTG
>CAZWSK010000243.1:0-3455 GCA_964636445.1 uncultured Chloracidobacterium sp. | reverse complement strand
GACGAAGGCATGCTTAACGAAACGCCCCTGCGTTTCGCTGATGAGTTCGTCCGCCACAAGATCCTCGACATCATCGGTGACCTCGCCTTGCTTGGAATGCCCGTCCAGGGCAAGTTCACAGCCGAAAGGAGCGGGCATTCGATACATGCTCAGTTGATGAGTAAGCTGCTCAAAACGGAAGGAGCGTGGGAAGTAGTTTAGATCGGAAAATAGAAGAGAAATAGCCACGAACGCACGAATAAAAAGTCCACTATTCGTGAATTAGTGCCCAACTTCTTATTCCTTCCAATCCGGCGTGTGAAAGACGCCTTCCTTGTCGGTCCTCTGATAGGTATGGGCCCCAAAATAATCCCGCTGTGCCTGTATCAGGTTCGCCGGCAGGCGTTCTGACCGAAACGCCTCGAAATACGCCAATGCCGAGGACAGGCACATTGTGGGAATGCGGCTGGCGGAGAATTTCCCGATGGTCTCGTGCCAGTCTTTGCTGTTTGCGGCGAGAACGTCCGCGAAGTTGTCGTGAAGGAGCAGATTCGGCAGTTCAGGCTCGCGGGAGTAGGCCTGGCGCATTTCCTCGAGCAAGGCAGAACGAATGATGCACCCGCCGCGCCAGATGCGGGCGATCTCAGAGAGGTCGAGGGCGTAATTCTTCTCCTCTGAAGCGACCTGCAGCATCGACATTCCCTGAGCATACGTGACGATAAATGACGCGACGAGTGTGTTCTTTAGCTGGTTGAGAGAGGAATCGATATCGGCGGAAAAGTCAGCTTTTACCTCATCGCTGTGTGCTTTTGCGTCGATTCCGGCAGAGTGGACGTTCTTCGCTGCCGCCGCCGGCTCGTGCTCACCGCTCGCCTCAGTTTTGACCTCTTCTCGTGCCATCAGTGCCTTTAGATCATGCTGAGGTTCGCTGGTGACGGTCGAGCCGTGAGGTTGACGGTCGCTTTCATCTGAAACCCGTGCAGAGCCGTATTTTTTTGCTATCAAACCCCGCGTTTCCTTTTGTGCGGAGATCTGACGCATCGCGACGGCGGAATCGATGGTGGGGACCGGCACGCCAAGGTCCATTGCGGCTTGCGAGGTCCACTTGCCGGTGCCTTTTTGCGCTGCTTTGTCGAGGATCATCTCGACGAGCGGTTTGCCGGTGTCGGCGTCGGTCTTGCTGAGCACGTCGGCGGTGACCTCGACGAGAAACGAGTTAAGCTCGGTCTCGTTCCACCTTGCGAATACCTCGCTCATCTGCCTATAGTCGAGCCGCAGCACCCGGAGCATGAAATCGTACGTTTCCGCCAGTATCTGCATCAGGCCGTACTCGATGCCGTTGTGGACCATCTTCACGAAATGCCCGGCCGAACCTGCGCCCATGTGGGCTACGCACGGCTCACCGTTGACCTTTGCCGAGACCGCCTGAAGAGTTTTCTCGATCCGATCGTAATGCTCACGCCGGCCGCCGGGCATGATGCTCGCACCGTGGCGCGCACCTTCCTCGCCGCCGCTCACGCCCATGCCCATAAAGCCGATGCCGCGTGCTGCAAGCTCGGCCTCTCGGCGTTCGGTATCGGCAAAATGCGAATTCCCGCCGTCGATGATAAGGTCATCCTCGTCAAGCTGCGGCGCGATCTCGGCGATAACGCTGTCGACGATCGGCCCAGCCGGCACGAGCAGCATGATGTTGCGGGGACTTTCGAGCTTTGTAAGGAAATCAGCAATATCGCTGGCCGTCTCGAGCGGCATTCCGGCGCCTTCCTGGAGCAGGAGATCGCGTTTCGAAGTGTCGATGTCGTAACCGACACCCGCAATTCCCTGCTCAGCAATATTTAGCAGAAAATTGCGCCCCATCGTCCCAAGGCCGATCATTCCAAAATGAGCCTTTGCCATAAGGAGAATTGTAAATTGTTAATCGGCGAATTGTTAATTGGCAGATCATCCTCTTATCCAATTAACGATTTCCCAATGGACAATTTACAATTCGTTTTATGGCTCAAGTGCCCCTATTAGATGCAATTCGTTCGACAACTCTTATTCGATCGGCCAAACTCAACGACTATCTGGACCTCGACGTGACGATCGCGTCCGAGACCTTCCAGCACACCGGCAGTTTTAAATTTCGCGCCGCCTATAATTTAGCCCTCAACGTCGAGCAGGACGAGATATTGACTGCATCGAGCGGTAATTTTGGCCAGGCGCTGGCCTATGCCTGCAAATTGGCCGGTAAAAAATGCACCGTCGTAATGCCCGCGACCTCGGCGCAGGTCAAGATCGATGCGGTCCGCGGCTACGGAGCGACGGTCGATCTGGTCGATACCAATAAGATCGGGCGGAACGAGCGCGTCGCTCAGCTAGCGGCGGAGATGCCGGATGCGTATTTTGCGAGTGCGTATGACGATAGATCTGTTATCGAGGGTAACTCGTCGCTAGGCGATGAGCTCGCCCAGCACGATCTTGACGCCGTGATCTCACCCGTCGGCGGCGGCGGACTGATCTCAGGTATTA
This sequence comes from uncultured Chloracidobacterium sp., assembly GCA_964636445.1. Taxonomy (GTDB): domain Bacteria; phylum Acidobacteriota; class Blastocatellia; order Pyrinomonadales; family Pyrinomonadaceae; genus OLB17. Next base: position 965 of record CAZWSK010000243.1, on the reverse strand, counting down.
CTTTAGGTTTTCAGCGTAAGCACAAGCAAGTAGAGATATTTGGGGCCGAACCGCAACTGGGCAATGATGCTGCCCGATCGCTCGCCGCGGGTCACATCATCCCAAACGAGGTCGAACCGATGACCATCGCCGACGGTGCCCGGACCATATCACTCGGCAACCTCAACTGGGAGATCATAAAAGATGGCGTCGCGGCGATCTTTGAGGTTCCCGACGACACCATCGCAGAGGCCGTCAGGCTCTATTTCCACCTTGCAAACCTAAAGTGCGAACCAACAGGTGCACTGTCGCTGGGCACGTTAATGCTGAATAGGGACCAATTCGCGGGCAAAAAGGTCTGCCTTGTCGTGAGTGGCGGGAACGTCGATCCCGCCCTCTATGCAAATCTGATCACTGCTTGATCTCTTCAACAAACGTCACGCGATTGATCTCGTGCAGGGTCGTCTGGCCTGAGAATACCTTCTTGACGGCCGACTCACGCAGAGACGACAGGCCTTCCTTCTCCGCCTGCCGGCGAATTTCCGAGCCCGGGCGGCGTTCGATGATCATTTCGCGGATGAGGTCGGACATGTCGAGAAGTTCGTGAATGGCTGAGCGGCCGCGGTAGCCCGTATGGTTGCACGCGTCGCAGCCGACGCTGCGGAAAAACGGACGGCCGTCGACGTCCGATGGACGAATTCCCGATGTTAAAAGCTCTTCCTCAGCAGCGTCGTAAGGTCGTTTGCACGTAGGGCACAGCAATCGTACGAGGCGTTGGGCCAAGACGCAGTTCAGCGACGACACGAAGTTGTACGGCTCGACGCCCATGTTCAGGAATCGCCCGATAACGTCGATCACGTTGTTGGCGTGAACGGTCGTAAAGACGAGGTGGCCCGTGAGCGCCGATTGAATAGCGATCTGAGCCGTTTCCTCGTCACGAATTTCGCCGACCATGATCTTGTCAGGGTCGTGACGAAGGATCGAGC
>CAZWSK010000242.1:2021-3481 GCA_964636445.1 uncultured Chloracidobacterium sp. | reverse complement strand
ATGGTCATTTGTGAGCCTGTCCCGCCCATTTATGAAAAAAAACTGTAAGCACGTATCGGCGTACTCCAAGGTCGTTGATCATTGCACGCTGTCCCGCCGCTGTCCCGGCGTCCGTTGGGACACATAAGTTCCTGTGTTTGCAACGAGTTATGGTCATTTGTGAGTTTGTCCCGCCCATTTTTTAAAAAAAAATAAAAAGTGCGACATTGTCTTACATACGCGGCGAGCGATCGGTATTTCGCTTGGTTGCGACACTGAAACAACGTATCACACAACCGACGAAAAGTCAATCTTTTTTCGTTTACCCGCGACCCTTGCGCAGCCTCACAAACGAGATCATCGTGAAGATGTAGACGACCAGAAAAGCCGTCGCGAGCAGGAAATAGAGCAGCGAGCCGCGCAGGTAATAGGCGAGCATCATCCCCAAAAAGAACAGGAACGAAAGCACGGCGATGAATGCCGCCCGCTGGGCCTGAGCTGGCTGCATGGGCGGTGTTTGGCGGCCGTCGGGCATTTACGTCTCGGCGGTGGTCGGGTCGATGATGGTTTTGACCTCGTTTATCGCATTTGCCGGAAAACCGCCGCGGGTCGCGTGTTCGCGGATGATGTCCTCGTTAGGCGCGATGTAGACGCAGTAGATCTTGTCGCCAGTCACGTAGCTCTGCACCCATTGGATCTCAGGCCCAAGCTCGCGGAGAACGTTGCAAGACGTCTGTGAAACGGCCTGCAGAGCATCAGCCGGCGAATCGCCGACGCCGGGAATGTCGCGTTCGATAACGTATTTTGGCATTTATCTTTCCTCCGTTAGTTCTTGTGTTTCGTCCTCGCTGTTGTCGAAGAGCGACCGCAACGGCGGGTGCGGGGGCGGCAGGCTGGCGGCGTGTTCGGCCATGTCCTTTTGCAGTCGCTCGACGGCGTCGCGGGCGCGTTCGAAATCGTCGCTCGATATCTTTAGGGTGAGTTTGCCATCGCTGTTGGGCAGGGCAGAGAGGCGTGTTACCGATTTTAGGCGGATCTGGACCTTTGCTCCGCGTTTCATCAAGCCCTTTTTGAACTTTACGTCCAAAAGTTCGTCGATCGGCAGACGCTCTTCCTTGACGCCCGTCGACACGAGGCCAAACACCTTTGACTCAAACTCGAGAATGATGCCTGCGGATGAGAACTTGGCGATGCCGTTCACACTCGTAAGGCCATGAGCCGTCTCTGTCTTGAATGGTACACCTGAAAAACTCTGCATCTCTGTCGGACCGCAGGCTGCCAGCCTGCGTGTTACGGCAGGGGCACACTCCCTACCGGTCGTGTTTCTGCCTAACTGACCTCGCGATCCCGTACAAACTGATCAACAGCCAGAAAAATTCTACTACAAAGGAAGGGAAGTTAAAGTCGTAGTAAAGCGAGACGAGTATCAGCACCGCCCCGCCGCCATTCATCACGGAATACGCAAGCTGATCGCTCCGCAG
>CAZWSK010000242.1:0-1921 GCA_964636445.1 uncultured Chloracidobacterium sp. | reverse complement strand
ACGCTCCAGGTGCGGCCGCGGTCGGGCGAATAGAACACGCGCGAATTTCCGCCGCCGCTGACGAGGAACAGGCCATCCTTGCCGTGAGCAATGAGACAGGTGCCGCTGGCGGCGAAGGCTGATTCACTCAGTGTTACTTCGGGCATTCCTTCGAGGTCGAGGTCTTTCCAGGTGGAGCCGCCGTCGGTGGTGCCGGTGAGCAGGAATTTGCCTTTTACCGGATCTGACATCGCGACGCAGTTATTCTCATCCCAGCACGCCAATGCATCATAGAAGCTGAGGATGTTCATGCTCATGAACTGCTGCTTCCACGTAGCGCCGCCATCGATCGTCTTAAAGATGCGCGAGTTGCGGTCATTGCCGATGCTCAGGAGATAAGCAGTGTTCTCGCTAAACGCTTCGACGTCGCGGAAGTCGAGCTTAACGGCGCCCGGAACGGTCATGACTTTCCACGTTTTGCCGCCGTCGGTGGTGCGGATAACAATGCCGCCCGTACCGCTGGCCCAGACGACCTTTTCATTAACTACCGACAAGCCGCGAAGGTTCGCGGACGTGTCGACATTTTGTTTGATCCACTGGGCCGAGAGCGATTGGGTGGCGACCAGCAGCGCAATGCAGAGTAGAAGCTTCATAGGCAACATTTTAACCGCAGAGATCGCATAGGACGCAGAGAAAAAGGAATATTTATCTTTTATCTCTGCGTCCTCTGCGATCTCCGCGTTGAAAACAACCTCGCCGCTACATATGGATCGTCAGATCGTGCACGCCTTCGGCAGCTTCCATGATGCTTTCGCTTACCGTGGGGTGGGCGTGGATTATGCGGCCGAGTTCGTCGGCGGTGGTTTCGAGGGCCATGCCGACGCATGCTTCGGCCAGAAGCTCGGTAGCGTGCGGGCCGATGATGTGAACGCCGAGGACCTCGTCGTATTTCTTATCGGCGACGATCTTGACGAAGCCGTCGGTCTCGCCGAGGATACGTGCTTTGCCGCTGGCCGAGAAGGGGAATTTGCCGATCTTGACGTCATAGCCGGCCTCTTTGGCCTTGGCCTCGGTCAGGCCGACGCTGGCGACCTCTGGATCGCAGTACGTGCAGTTCGGCACGAGGTTGTGCTTGATGGGCTCCACTTTTTTGCCGGCGATCTTTTCGACCACGAGGATGCCTTCTTTTGAGGCAAGATGAGCGAGCTGAGCCGTGGGGATGACGTCGCCGATAGCGTAGATGCCGGGCTCGGCGGTCTCGCAGTATTCGTTAACTTCGACGGTTCCGCGATCGCTGACCTTGACCTTCGTATTTTCGAGTCCGAGGTTTTCGAGATACGGCATTCGGCCGACCGCGACTAGAAGCATCTCAGCCTCGAGCGTTACGGTGTCGCCTTTGGCATTCTTGCCGGAGACCTTGGCGCCCGACTTGGTCTTTTCGAGCTTGTCGAGCTTGAGGCCGGTTTCGACCTTGATGCCTTGCTTTTTGAACGCTCGGGCGAGTTCTTTTGAACAATCCGCATCCTCTAGCGGGACGATGCGGTCCAGAAGTTCGACAAGGGTCGTGTCGCAGCCAAATCTGCTGTAAACACTCGCGAATTCAGAGCCGACCGCGCCTGAGCCCATTACGATGAGCGATTTGGGCACCTTCTGCAATTCAAGAATGTGATCGGAATTCACGACAGTTTTTCCGTCGGTCTCAAAACCAGGGATCGGGCGTACGACCGAGCCGGTGGCGATGATGATGTTCTTTGACTGAACGGTTTCTTTTTTACCGCCGTCGAGAGCGACCTCGACCTTGCCGGGGCCAAGGATCTTGCCGTGGCCGTTAAAGACCGTGACCTTGTTCTTTTTCATCAGATAGGTCACGCCGGCGGAGTTCTTTGCGACCACGTCTGATTTGTATTTCTGAACAGCAGGAAAATCGTACGAAAGGTTGTCC
>CAZWSK010000241.1:0-3482 GCA_964636445.1 uncultured Chloracidobacterium sp. | reverse complement strand
ACGCCACCAACGCCTCCTCAGGATCGACCGCCGCCTCGACCGAGAACGGCACCCTCACCGCATGCGGCGAACTAGAAGCCGGCACCTTCACCCCGCCATCAAACAACCACTCGTGGCCGCGACTGTATTTGTTGCGAATGAACTCGTCGGGCGAGTCGGATTTCCACGTGATTTTTGCGACGTATGATGACATCTTGTCGGAATTGGTCGGTATTGACTACCGCATCAAGATCACGGTGAAACATGGTGATATTTAGTCAGCACCTTGCCGTCCCTATCTACGAATACTCCCCATGTTTCTAAGAATCGCGCGTACCGGATATTCTGGGCACAATCGCCGACCATCCTTTTATCGCTTTCATAAACAGGGCCGCTACAGGATTCGATCGACGATGGTTCGCCGAGACTGGCGATAACTTCCTGTTTCGAATCGCCCATCTTGATTTCAGAGAACCTTCGCTCCAATTCACTCTTAGAAATCGAACATGCGCTGAGCAAGAGAGGAAGAGGAAGAGCAAGCACATAACCGCAAGCCGTGATACGTGTTTTTCCAAGCGGCATACTCGCAGTTAGGGTTTCAACCTATACAACATCCTCGGAAACGGTATCGTTTCTCTCACGTGTTCGATGCCGCACATCCATGAGACGGTGCGTTCGATCCCCATGCCGAAGCCGGCGTGGGGGACGGAGCCGTAGCGGCGGAGGTCGAGATACCATTCGAATGATTCGCGCGGCAGACCGTGAGTCTCGATCTGTTTTTCGAGGTAATCGAGGTCCGCGGCGCGTTCGCCGCCGCCGATGATCTCGCCGTAGCCCTCGGGCGCGAGCAGGTCGATGCCGAGGGCGCATTCCGGGCGTTCCTTGTCGACCTCGAAATAGAACCCCTTGATCGCGGTCGGGAAGTGGTGAACAAAGATCGGGAGCCCGAACTGCTTCGACAGATACGTCTCGTCCGGAGCGCCAAAATCGCCGCCCCATTCGAACCGGTTCTCCAACTCGCCCTTTGCGTGGCCTTCCTGCAGCATCTCGACGCATTTGTCGTAATGCAGCCGCGGGAACGGGCCTTTGATCGCCTCGAGCGCGGCAACATCGCGTTCAAGTGTCTTTAATTCTTCCTGGCGGTCATTGAGCACGCGCTCGACGATGAACAGGATCAGCCCCTCGCCGAGGTCCATCATGTCTTGGTAGCCCGCAAATGCGACCTCGGGTTCGACCATCCAGAATTCGGTCAGATGGCGGCGTGTTTTCGATTTCTCGGCTCGAAATGTCGGCCCAAATGCGTACGACTTACCAAACGCCGCCGCCGTCGCCTCGTTGTAAAGCTGCCCCGACTGCGTGAGATAAGCCTTGTCATCGCCGAAGTAATCAACCTCGAACAACGTCGTGGTCCCCTCGCAGGCCGCAGGCGTAAAGATCGGCGTGTCGGCCAGCGTAAATCCGTTGTCGTCAAAATAATCGCGCACGGCTTTGATCACCGTGTGCCGCACCTTGAGTACCGCGTGCTGCTTTTTCGACCTTATCCACAAATGCCGATGGTCCATCAGAAACTCGGTCCCGTGTTCCTTCGGCGTGATCGGGTAGTCGTGGACGTTCTGCACGACCTCGAGTCCCGTGACGTCGAGTTCGACCCCGATCGCTGAACGAGTGTCTTCCTTAACGGTGCCAGTAACGATGATCGAGGATTCCTGCCCAAGCGAATCAGCAAGGTCAAACAACCCTTCGTCATTCGGCTTAAAAACGACGCACTGCACGATGCCCGTGCCGTCACGCAGCTGCAAAAACACGAGCTTGCCGCTCGAACGCTTGTTATAAAGCCATCCCTTTAAGGTCACGGACTCACCAATGTGGTCCCTAAGTTGGTTGATATAGGTCTGGGACATAAAGGTATTATTCTAGTGGAATCGGGCAGGTCTGCAAATTGACAGTCCGGGTGGCTACGCCCCACACTGGGAACATCACGTTTTTCGTCGATCAATGAAAGTACTTAGTACAAGATCTGTCCTGGTGATTGCTATCACGGTGCTTGCCACAGCCGTGTCGTTTGGTCAAACGGCCATCGATACAGCAGATGCCTTTTATGCGCGACTGGGCGAACTCAAGATAGGCGGTCTTCCAAGCGATTCAGAACTAGCGTCGATCGCGCCGTTTCTATCTAACGAAATCGTGACGCTGATAAAGCGCGATCGTAACCAACAGGCCGCCTTCATCAAGAGGCGTCCGGGCGAGAAACCCCCATGGATCGAAGGCGACCTCTTTTCGAGCCTTTTCGAGGGGCGTACGAGCTATCAGATGGGGGCCGGCCGTATGATAGGGACCGCAACACACGTAGACGTCTATCTCGAGTATACCGACGCGTCCGGCACATCGACGTGGACCGACACTGTCGTCCTCAGAAAAGTTCGTGGGAAATGGCGGATCACGAATATCCTCTACAACGGTGACTGGCCATTCAAAAGCGGCAGCAGTCTACTGAACGTGCTTAAGTAATTGGCAGATAAAAAAAACAAAAAGAAGAAAATCGACTATTCCAGCGCCTGGGCTGAGGCTCGTAAGATCATCTGGAACGCGCGATGGCGCCTCGCTATCGGGAGCGTCCTGCTGCTCGTCTCGCGTCTCGCTGGGATGGTCCTGCCGGCGTCGATGAAGTACGTCGGCGACGAAGTGCTGACCAAAGGCAATTACTCGATGCTGACGTGGATCGCCCTCGCGATCGGCGCGGCGACGCTGGTCCAGGGCTCGACCGGTTTTGCTCTCTCTCAGATCCTCGGGGTTGCCGCCCAGCGCGCGATCACTGAGATGCGTAAACGTATTCAGGCCCACGTCGAACGGCTTCCCATCTCGTATTTCGATTCGACCCAGACCGGCCAGCTCATCTCGCGCATCATGAACGACGCCGAGGGCATTCGTAATCTCGTAGGTACGGGCCTTGGCCAGATCATCGGCAGTCTAGTTACGGCGGCGATCTCGATAGGCGTTTTGTTCTATATCAATTGGCAGCTGACAACGGCGACGTTAGTCGTACTGATAGTCTTCGGCATCGGCCTGATGCTCGCCTTCACACGGCTGCGGCCAATATTCCGCGAACGCGGCGAGATAAACGCCGAGGTCACCGGCCGATTAGGCGAATCGCTCGGCGGCATTCGCATCGTTAAAGCTTACACAGCAGAAAAACGTGAAGAACTCTCATTTGCTCGCGGAGCGCATCGGCTCTTCCGAAACGTCGCAAAAAGCGTGACCGGCGTCTCTGCGATCAACTCATTCGCCTCGGTCGTGATCGGTGCGGTCGCGGTCGTAATGATCATCATCGGCGGCGGTGCCATTCAGGCGGGGACGATGACGCTCGGCGATTTTCTGATGTACATTTCCTTCACGTTCCTCCTCGCAATGCCGGTGATCGAATTAACGTCGATCGGCACCCAGATCACCGAAGCCCTCGCCGGCCTCGACCGCATCCGCGAGGTGATGTCGATGGCGACCGAGAC
>CAZWSK010000240.1:0-3491 GCA_964636445.1 uncultured Chloracidobacterium sp. | reverse complement strand
CCTCGACCCGTAAATGAGAACGCGTTACCTTTCACTATTTTTCATCATCTTGAGCGCCGTAGCGCTGTCGGGCTGCGGCGATATGGTCGGCGGTATTCTTGGGCCGAACGACACTGCGACCGTCATCGCCAAAACCGCACAGATCCGTACATCCTATGCCGTTGTCGCCGCTGACCTGCTCGAGGTCAAGCGCGGAGACCGCTTAGAAGTTCTCGACACGATGGAGTACGAAAAGGTCCTCTGGTATCGTGTGCGGGCATACGACGACGCTCAGACCGAGGGGTGGATCGAGGCCCAGAATGTCATCACCAGCGACACACTAGCTCGTTCCCGGGAGATCGCAGAGGAGTTTAAGGACCAGACGCCTCAGGCGGCGGGCATAATCCGCTCGGCCTCAAACCTGAGAGCGGCACCAGAGCTTGACCCCGAGAACGTGCTGTTCAAGCTCGCCCATAGCTCGACCTTCGAGATAATGGCGTGGAAATTCGTGCCGAAGCAGGAAGTTCCCGACGTCGATGATGCTCCCAAAGGCGAGCGAAAGGCGGGAAAGCGGACCAAGAACGAAGACCTCGAGGCGGCGAAGGAAGGCGAACCCGAAAAGCTCGATGAGAAATACGATGTTTGGTATCTCGTGAAGCTGGACCCGTCGGTCTCGCCGGCTCCCGCCGGGTGGCTGTTTGGTCGGCAAGTCGAGCTGCAGGTGCCGAGCGACATCATCTTTTTCCAGCACAATAATCGAAAATTCGTGACCTGGCAGCGGCTCGACGCGGATTCGGCGAACAAGGTCGGAGCGAACGACAAGGGAATCGCTCCGGGCAGTTGGGTGATCCTGTCCCGGAGCAGCTTTTCAAAGCCGATCGACGGCGTCGAGCCTGATTTTGACAGCATATTAGTGCTCGCGTTCGATAAATATGATCAGTCGTATTACACCGTCTGGCGGACCTCGCCTAATGCCGAGGTCTGGGGCAAGCTGCCGCTCGTCGTCGATGGCCGCGGCGATAATAAGACGTTCACGGTCAAGATCCGCAACCCGAACGGCCAGATGGACGACAAGCGATTCATTGTCTTCAAAGACAAAAATCGACTGAAGGTCACGCCGCCTGAGGACATCGCTCAGTACGAGACCAAGATCAAAAAATGACCGTGGCTGACGACGAAAATCCGTTCCCGGAAACGGTCGACATAGAGATCACCGATTCGCTCGACCTGCATTCATTTGCCCCGCGAGATATCAGGGCCGTGGTCGAGGCATACATGGCGGAGGTCCATAAAATGGGCTTCTCGATCGTGCGCATCATCCACGGGAAAGGCGTTGGCGTGCAACGCGAGATCGTGCGAAAGACGCTGTCAGAGATGGATTTTGTAGAGTCGTTCAAAAACGCGCCTGAGTTTTCGGGCAGTTGGGGAGCGACCATCGTGAAGCTAAACGTCTAGCATTCCTCTATCACTTCCGCCCACTCTTCATTCAAATTCGCGCTCCCGAGCGTCTCGTCTTGTTTACCGATCCGGCGTTCTGCTTCCGCGAGCTTCGCCTTTACCGCGCGATGGCGTAACTCCAGGTTGTGCAGGTATTTCTGGCGTTCGCGAAAGACGCGTTCTATATAGAAAAGGTAGGCAAACTGCAGTCCGGCGACGCCGACGAGGACTAGTGAGAGGCCGATCAAGGCATACATGAGCATAACAACTGGCTCCAAATGCGGATGATTTGCCGATTATACCTTTTGAACTCGAGTAAATGAAAAGTAGAATCAATTTATGCGTGTCGATATTGTAAATTCGAATCCCGAAGCCCCGGCGCTCGATAGGCGCGAGTTTTTTGTAACGTCGATACTCGGTGCGGGCCTTTATGCGGCTGCGGTTTCGCCGATACAGGCGCAGACGCGGATCGTCACGGACGATAAGGGATTGACCGTTGGCGAGGTCAAAATTCCGGTCTCGGACGGGGCGATCCCGGCGTATCGGGCGATGCCTGATAAAAAGGGAAAGAGGTTCCCGGTCGTGCTGGTAATTCACGAGATATTCGGCGTTCACGAGTGGATACAGGACGTCTGCCGGCGGTTCGCAAAGCTGGGCTATATGGCCGTCGCGCCAGCACTTTACGCCCGTGTCGGCGAGGTCAAGGACCTCAAGGACCCGCGCGAGATCAACCGGCAGATTTACAGTAAGATCCCCGATACGCAATCGATGGCGGACCTCGATTCTACGGTCGTTTGGGCCTCTAAAAATGGGGGCAATATCAATAAATTGTCCATCACCGGCTTTTGCTGGGGAGGGCGTATTACTTGGCTGTATGCGGCTCACAACCCAAAAGTAGCCGCCGGTGCCGCTTGGTACGGACGCGTCGTGCCGACGCCGAATTCGCCCATAAATACTAACCAGCCGACGACGCCGATCGACCATGTGGCCAAGCTAAAAGTGCCGGTCCTGGGCCTTTATGGAGGGCGGGACAAGGGCATTCCGGTCGCTGATGTCGAGCGTATGCGAGAGGCGCTGAAGAAGGCCAATTCGAAATCCGAGATCATAATTTACCCCGAAGCTGACCACGGGTTTCACGCCGATTACAGGCCGACATTTAATAAGGAAGCGAGCGAGGACGCGTGGGCGAAATTGCTCGCTTGGTTCGATAAACACGGTGCTAAATGAATATTCCTAACCTCCGATTAATGTACACGCTGCTCTGCGACGACGTTCGCATCGAGATGGGTAACAAGATCTCGCTGATGGGCGTTTTTCAGAACATCATGGTCGAGCAGCTGCCGGTCTCGCTGATAAAATTCGCCGTCATCAACCATTGGTCCGGCGCCGGCGACCACGAGTCTGAGGTGAGGATCCTCGCCCCCGATAAACAAAACCTGATCGTCTCCTCACAGCCCACGACGCTCCAGCTCGCTGAGGGTGGATTCACCGACAACGTGAGCTTTTTCGTCAACGTCGTTTTCCCAAATCCCGGCACCTACTGGATCCAAACCATCGCCAACGCGGTCGTCCTCGATGAGCTTCCGCTCATCGTCACCGACCAGGCAAACGCTCAGTCCCTCACCCCGCCCGAGGAGCTGTCAGAGACCATAAATTGACCGCGCACTTTTGTGTTTTTCACGAATTTGCGCGGGCTTCGCCCAAAATCGCGTTTTGTCGAGTAAATACGCCCCATCGGTCGCATATAAACCCCGCTTAGCGCACATAAAAACCCGAGATTGGTCGAACATAAACCCCAGATTGGTCGAATGTCCGCGAGGCCTTTTTCGTCGACTAAAACGCCACTCACCGACGTCGAGCCCACATGTGCTCTGCTGATGGTGTTGGCGGTCTTGATGGTATTGATGACAGCCTTGAAATTGCTGATGATGGCCGGATGTTTTTGATGGCGGGGCTGATGGTCTTTATGGTTGCGTTGATGGTGTTGATGATTGGTTTGCTATTTTGATGTCGATCTAGGCGCCGGCGCGAGCAAAAAATTATGGGCAGCCACGCTCTCGGCGCGGCTGCCCTGA
>CAZWSK010000239.1:0-3552 GCA_964636445.1 uncultured Chloracidobacterium sp. | reverse complement strand
GGCGACAAGGACATAGCTGCCATAGATGCCGACGCGACGGCCGACAGCGAAAGTTGAAACCCTTCCCTCCCGCTCGCGTATTCATACGCTAATAAAATACCAAAATTCCGGAGCAGCTTATGAATTTCCCTAGCCGCCGTGTAATTTACGCCGCAGTCGCCCTGTGCATTTTTCTCTCATCAATGGCCGCCGTAGGCCAGCTCAAACCCATCCCGCACTCCGAGGCCGAAATGGAGCGTGAGGATGATGCGCCGGCGCTGTCCTGGGGAAGAGGCTTCTCCCCTGGGCGTCGGTCGGTGTTCGGCGGCTTCGGCACGGTCGGCGACCGGCCGAGGCAGAGCGCGTTCAATAACTAGAGGCGGCGCGTGATCCGGAGGACGATGAGATTGACTTGGCCGGACGATTAACTTAGCGTTATTTCCTTATGAAGAGATATCGCGTAGGCATCCTCGGGGCCACAGGAACGGTAGGCCAGAGGTTCGCGCAGCTGCTCGAAAACCATCCGCAATTCGAGATCACCGCCTTGGCGGCCTCTGACCGTTCGGCCGGTAAACCGTACGCCGAAGCGTGTGCCTGGAAGCTTCCGGGCTCGATACCGCCCAGCGTGCGCGACATCATCGTCAGGCCGATCGAGCCGCCGCTCGAGTGTGATCTTGTTTTTTCCAGCCTTCCATCGAACATCGCTCGCGAGACCGAAGAGGCCTTCGCCCGGGCAGGCTATCCGGTGATCTCAAACTCCTCCAGTTACCGAATGGACGAGGACGTGCCCCTGTTGATCCCAGAGATCAACGCCGATCACGTGGGCCTCATAGACGTTCAGCGTATTAAACGTGGCTGGAGCAAGGGATTTATCGTCACCAACCCGAATTGCGCCGTCATGAGCTTCGCTCCGCCGCTTGCCGCCCTGCACCAGCGGTTTGGCGTCGACTCGGTGATATTGACGACATTTCAGGCAATTTCGGGCGCCGGCTATCCGGGCGTCGCTTCGCTCGATATTGCCGATAACGTCGTTCCCTACATCGCTGGCGAGGAGCCCAAAGTCGAGACCGAAGCGCAGAAAATACTCGGCGAATTCCGCGGCGACGCGATCGAGAAAGCTGACTTCCCGGTCTCGGCACAATGCTTTCGAGTAAACGTCGTCGACGGCCACATGGTCTCGGTCAGGGTGAATCTCAAAAACAAGGCCACGCTCGAAGAGGTCGTCGCTGCGATGCGCGGCTTTCCGGCGCTGGACCTTCACTCGGCACCGGCGAACTTCATCGAGGTCACCGACGAGCCTTCGCGGCCGCAGACGAGGCTCGATCGCGATAACGGCAACGGGATGACGATAACCGTTGGCCGCGTGTTCCCCGACAACGTCTTCGACTACCGTTTTGTAGCCCTCAGCCACAACACCGTCCGCGGCGCCGCGGGCGGCGCTATTCTTAATGCCGAACTGCTTGCTTCGAAAAACTTGCTTTAGCGCACGCTCCCATCCCATTAAGGTCATAGTCGACCTGAAAGCCCCGAGACGGATAACCTCCGGCGGCATGCTCGGCCACTTCGTCGTCGTCTACGCCTACAACGACACGCACGTATTCATGACAAACTGGAACTACAGCAAGAAGAACGGCTGGCTAAACGACTGGGAAACCTTCAAAACCGCGTGGAGCAATCCTGACGGCAAAATGAAACACCTAATGGCCGTCGGCTGGGCGTGATTACCGGTCACGATCCGAAATACAGCCTTCCAAAATCCTCCCTTCGATGGGTGTAATGTCTGCGGTTTTGGAAGGCTACTTTCTTGAGCTTTCGAAGGCTTAGAATTGGCGAAAGATCGCCATCGATGATATTCGTCGACTCATCAAACACCAGCTGTTCTAACTCTGTAAGATTCTCTATCCCGTGTAGCGTATCAATATTGCCAATATTTAGAAGAAAGAGCTTCTTCAACTTGTTAAGGGAGAATGAGGGCAATACAGAGTTAATTCCTTTGCAAGTTTGGATTTCCAATTCCTCCAGATTCGTCAATGCCTCGATCCCACCTAGTGAATCTATCTTGCGTAGTCGGGTAAGTCGCAGGGTTGACAAGTTGGTCAGACCAAATACCCCGTTCAATTCGCCGATGCCGGAATTTAGAATAGCGAGATGTTCAAGTTGCTTGAGCTTTGAAAACGGCTCACTGCTTTTTTTCTTATAATTATTGATCCCTAAACTTTTTAGGCCTACACAATCAAATAGAGAGTCAGAACCCTTAATCCATTCGAATCCGCACTTCTCTATTTTAGGGAAGGCGCTAAAATCAACCGGAGTATCGCTGTAAGTTGATAGTCCTAATTCAACTAGATTATGTAAAGAATGGATCGGTTCAATTGCTTCGAGAGTTTGATCTTGTACCGTCAACGCTTTCAGGCTAGGAAGCTCTTTCAAGAATTCAATACTTTTTCCTCTCCAACCCTTACCAATATTGAGCTCAAGTTCTCGGATATTGCGTTCACGTAGTAGTTCTATTAGCGAGTCAGTCCATCTAACTTTGATCGTCGCTTTTAGACCAAACTTTCCTTGTTCAAAATCAATTTCACTCATCGGTAGATAGGGACGTTCCGGTCAGTTTATACTAAGCCGTGCGTCGGCGTGGCCAGTAGCCCTTACTTCGTGCGGGCTTCTGCAACGGGGACCGGGAAAGCGTCGCGATCATCATTGGCCTCAAATCAGAACCGGGAGCGGTAGTGACCGGATTCCTGCACGGCTCGCCCGCCTACGCATAAAGAGACCGGCCATACTGCTCCGGTTCTGATTTGACGCTTGCCATCAAAACCATTAATACCGCGCGTTCGAGAGCCAGAAACATCAACCCCGCCATCAGGAAAGCGACCCAGGACATAAAGAACATCAGCGGGGCCATCAAGAACATCTCCGCGCCATGGACATCATGAGGATGGTCAACACACCCAACAGGGCGCCGAGCCGCCGATCGGCATGAAAAACCGTTTTGTGCCCGGGTTACGCCAAAACCAAGGCCAAAGTTGAGTCATTTGCCCCAAAAATACTTTCGACCAATCTGGGATTTATGTTCGACCAATGAGGGTGTTTTACCCGCGACAAAGGCTATTTACCTTTGCGCAAAGTGCCGATTTTTCTCGACAAACACTGGCTTTTTTCAAAATGTGAAACGTTTCACACTCAAAATGTGAAACGTTTCACATTTTTTCCACAGGGCGTTTCGTTTTCCCCCTGGTGAAACAAAAAACCGGCTCGCGCGGCCGGGCGTGGTGCTTTATTTTTCGCGGCACCTGAAATAGACTTTAGGTAGATGATCGAACGCTACACTTTGCCCGAGATGGGCGCGGTCTGGTCGCTTCAGAATAAATTCCAAAAATGGCTCGATGTGGAAAGCGCGGTGTGCGAGGTGCACGCCGAGGACGGCACGATTCCTGCCGACGCGCTGGCCGAGATCAAGGCCAAGGCGGCCTTTACGGTCGAGCGGATCAATGAGATCGAGAAGACGACCGATCACGACGTGATCGCGTTCACGACGAACCTCGCCGAGAACATTGGCCCGGCGTCGCGGTT
>CAZWSK010000238.1:0-3563 GCA_964636445.1 uncultured Chloracidobacterium sp. | reverse complement strand
TGAAGTTCCTTTCGATCTTTTCGACGAACCTTGACGAGTTCTTCATGATCCGGGTTTCCGGCCTGAAGGAACGCGTAGCCGAGGGCATCACCGAACTATCACCCGACGGTATGACGGCCGCCGAGCAGGTTAGCGAGATCCGTGAGCGGCTCGCGCCAATGCTGAGACGGCAGGGCGAGTACCTGACGAAGGAACTGATCCCTGAGCTGAGCGCGGCCGGCATTTCAATAGAGCCCTACGATTCGCTCGATGAGGCCGAAAAGAAGAAGCTCGCCAAGTATTTTCATCAGAACCTGTTCCCGATCCTGACGCCGCAATCGGTCGATAAGCGGCATCCGTTTCCGTATATCTCGAACCTGAGTCTCAATATCGGCTTGTATATCGAGCCCGACAAGACGGCCATACAACCGGCGCTTGAACAACTTTTTAAACGCAAGCGGTTTGCCCGGATCAAGCTGCCTCCGGCGGCCCCGCGGCTGATACCCGTCGCCAAGGACGATGGGCGGTATGTGCTGCTCGAAGAGGTAATTGCCGCAAATGCGGGAGAGTTATTTCCGAATATGAAGGTCGGAAAGGCATTCTTGTTCAGGGTCACGCGCGATGCGGATATTGAGCTGCGCGAGGACGAGGCCGGGGACTTGTTACGCAGCCTCGAGAAAGAGCTGCAGCGTCGCCGTGACCGCTTTCCTGTGCGTCTTGAGGTCGCAGCCGCGATGCCCGACAAGATGCGCAAGATGCTCGCCAAGGGCGTCGGACTGCCGCTTGTCGAGGTCGAAAAGGTCGAAGGCATTTTCGCCGTTCCCGGACTGATGCAGTTGTACAATCTGAGGCGCCCGGACCTGAAAGACCCGCCGTTCGTGCCAGACGTGCCGACCGCGATGCTCAAACCTGATGGGATCTTCGAGACGTTGAAGCACAACGACGTGCTGCTGCATCATCCGTACACGTCGTTCAATGCGGTAAACGAGTTTATTTCAGAGGCGGCCGACGACCCCGACGTGCAGGCGATAAAGATCTGCCTGTATCGAACGGGCAGACATTCGCCTATAGTCGATTCGCTGATACGAGCGAGTCGTGCAGGGAAGCAGGTTACGGCCCTGGTCGAACTGCTCGCCCGATTTGACGAAGAGAACAACATCGAATGGGCCAGACGGCTCGAGAGCGAGGGCGTTCATGTCGTCTATGGCATCTCGGGCCTGAAAACGCACGGGAAGGTGCTGTTGGTGGTCCGGCGTGAGAAAGACAAGCTAGTCCGATATGTGCACGTGTCGACAGGCAACTACAACCGCATTACCGCCCGCGTTTATTCCGACCTCGGCCTGCTTACGTCGAGCGAGGAAATAGCGTCTGATGCCTCGGCGTTATTCAATTTTCTGACCGGCTACTCACAGCCGGATGAGTATAAACGCCTGATCGTCGCTCCGATCGTACTGCGAGAACGGCTGATAGGCCTGATCCGCCGCGAGATCGAGCATAAACAATCCGGCCGCCCTGCCCGAGTGATCATCAAGGCGAATAGCCTGACGGACGACCTCGTGATCGAGGAACTTTATAATGCGTCTCAGGCCGGCGTCGAGATCGACCTGATCATTCGCGGAATCTGCTGTCTGCGGCCGGGCGTCACGGGTTTATCAGACAATATTCGGGTGCGTTCGATCGTGGGCCGATTTTTGGAGCACAGCCGGATCTACTATTTTGCCAACGGCGGCGAGGAAGACATGTACATCGGCAGTTCAGATATAATGCAGCGCAACTTTGACCGGCGCGTCGAGGTGCTGACGCCGGTGCTGGACCATGCGATCTCAGGTTACTTGCTCGATACCGTGCTCGGAGCTTTTCTAAGGGACGAAGTGAACGCCCGCATTCTGCTTGCCGATGGGACGTATCGAAAGGTGACAAGCCGTGCGAAGGGCGGTTTTGATTCGCAGATGTTCTTTGTCGGCCTCCCTACGCCGAGCTAGGCCCTTTTCGCTTCGCAAATCTGGCTTCGAAAACGCCTTCATTCGCGGTTCCAAATTTCAGGGTCAACCTCGGGTAGCCGCGGGATTCGACCTCGAGGCCCTCGGCTCCGAGTAGTTTTTCGGCCTTTTGGATATCCCTCATCGAACCCTCGATCTCCATGTAATAACCGAACGGCAACTCGTCGAGCACCACCTCGACCTTGCCGAGGTGCCAAGCTTTTCGGTGTTTTTCGTAAACGATCTCTAGTTCATAGCCGAGCTTTTCTATGATGTGCTCCGTTGCATCGACGTCGGATACGATCGTCTCGAATTCGATCTGGTGCTTGAAATCGCTGTCGTTTGCGACCTTTTCCTTGTACGTCAGTGTATTTTTGGTATCGGTTTTTCTGAGACGCAGAAAGGCGTTCCTTTCCACGAGATGACCGCCGCGGTGGAGGTAGTTTTCCTCGAACGTTTCGTATGCAAAATCAGCTCCCAGCTCCGCGAGGCGGGCCGTTAGCTCTACGAGCTTTTTCTTATCGATACGGTATTTCTTCTCGATCTCGAGGGCCATGTCTTGACTAAACTCGTGCTAAAATCGATACTTGAAAAAAAGGTCAGGATTGCCTGACGGTGAACAAATTATGCCATATCCAGAAATGATGATACACGGGATGCGGGCTGAGCTGGCTCAGTTGGGCATCGAAGAGACCAAAACGCCCGAGGCCGTTGCCGATGCGGTAACGGGTACGGACGGCACCGTTATGGTCGTCGTGAACTCCGTTTGCGGCTGCGCTGCCGGCGGCGTCAGGCCGGGCATCGCTATGGCGCTGCAGCATTCAGACGCCAAGCCTGACAAGGCGATCACAGTCTTTGCCGGTGCAGACATTGATGCCACGGAGAAGGCCCGCGAGTACTTTACGGGCTATCAGCCGTCGTCGCCCGCGATCGCCTTCCTCAAGAACGGCCAGCTTGTCGGCATGTTCGAGCGGCGCGATCTCGAAGGACGGCCGCCGCAAATGATCGCTGAGGCTTTGGTGCAGGCATTTAACCAGCATTGCACTAAGGCAGAGGCCGTTAACAACTAGGAACGTTATCTAACCCATCGACAGGGCGCAGCAAGTATTTGTTGCGCCCTTTCTCTATTAACGGCTAGAATTGAAGTAGCCCAATAAAGCTTTCCGGGCTGCCACCGCAGATGTCGATAAATCAACGAAAACACATACGCTTTTCGCTCGACATTCCTGCATTTATCTATTCAAAATTTGGCGAGCGGCAGCAGACAGTCCTTCAGCAGATCTCGATCGGCGGCTGCTTTACCGACTGGGAAGACAATATCTACATCGGCGACGAATTTCGCATGGAAATTCAGCTGCCGAACGGCAACTATCTGCCGCTCCAATGCAAGGCACTGTATAGGTTCGAGCATACCGGCATCGGCGTTAAATTCACCGACATCACCGAGTTTGAGCAGGAACTAATTTCAAAGATCATCGCCAACAAGCTCGATGAAGAGGGGGTGCCCCTTCAGGTCGACCCGTTCGAATTGCCGCCGACGTTTGTCTCCGACGACCCGAGCCCGAGGATCAGCGATATTCGGCAAGTTCGAGATGCGATGCTGGC
>CAZWSK010000237.1:0-3585 GCA_964636445.1 uncultured Chloracidobacterium sp. | reverse complement strand
GGCATCGCCCCGCTTGGGACGCTCGAGAAACTGAGCTGCCGCAAAAAACTCGACGCCAAGGGCCAGGCCAAATGCGAACGCATCACGAACCGCGTCGCCGAGATCTGCGAGGCCGCCTATCAGGCAGACCAGCCGCTATTCATCGACGCGGAAGATTCGTGGATACAGGACGCCATCGACCGTATGGCGACCGAGATGATGGAACGCTACAACCGCGAGCGGCCCTTCATCTACAACACCCTGCAGATGTATCGCACCGACCGGCTGCAGCATTTGAAGGACGCCCGCCGACAGGCAAAGGCCGACGGCTACTTTTACGCTGTCAAACTCGTCCGCGGGGCCTACATGGAAAAGGAACGCGAGCGCGCCGCCGAAATGGGCTATCCGTCGCCGATCCACGAGACCAAGGCTGACACTGACGCCGACTACAACGCCGCTCTCGACTATTGCCTGCGGCACCACGAGGACATGGCTTTCGTCAACGCCACGCACAACGAGGAGAGCACGCTGCACCTCGCCCGCGGCATGTACGAGGCCGGCGTCGCGCCAAACCATCCAAATATCGTCTTTTCACAGCTCTACGGCATGGGCGACAACATCTCTTACGTGCTGGCCAAAAACGGCTACAACGTCACAAAATACCTGCCCTACGGCCCCGTCCACGACGCCGTGCCGTACCTCATCCGCCGGGCCGAGGAAAACACCGCGACGGCCGGCCAGGTCAGCAGGGAACTCGATTACGTCAAAAAAGAAATGAAACGCCGCGGCCTAGCGTAGGCCGAGCAGCAGGCGGATCGAACGGTCATGGACCGTGCCGTTTGCGTCCGCTCGCCATTCGTTAAGAGGCTGAAGTTCGTCGTCGTTTAGATCGGTGTTGGTCAAGCGAGCGACCTGCGTGCTGGCGAATGCTCTATCGGTGAGGGCTAGATGTTTGGCGGATGATCGCAGGTTGTCCGGCGTCGCCGTCGCAGCCTCAGCCGATTCCACATCAGGATAAAAGTCCGAGTAAGCCGCCACGTGCCACGTAGTGCCCCCGTCACTCTCATCGCGCCCGAGCACTCGCAACAACGCGAAACCGGCCTCGAGCTGAAAGACAAGAAAATCACCCGAATTAAGGTCCTGCGGCATAATTCGAGATTAGCACAGCCGCCCGCGGCGCGTTAAAATCGAGCTAATGAAGGACGGCCTCGACCCGCAAGCCCTGCTCGACATCGCCATCGAAGAAGCCCGCCTCGGCGCCGCCGAGGGCGGCATCCCGGTCGGCGCCGCACTGTTTGACGCCGACGGCAACATCCTGGGCCGCGGCCACAACCGCCGAATCCAAGAAGACGATCCGTCCATCCACGGCGAGACCGATGCATTCCGCAAGGCGGGAAGGCAGAAGTCATATCGAAATACAATAATGGCCACGACCCTCGCCCCATGCTGGTACTGCAGCGGCCTCGTGCGGCAATTCGGTATCGGGACGGTTATCGTTGGGGAATGTCAGACCTTTACAGGCGGTATGAACTGGCTTCGTGAAAGCGGCGTGCTGGTCATCGATATGGACAATGCCGAATGCAAGGAGCTGCTCGGGCAATTCATTGCGGAGTATCCTGAGGTTTGGAATGAGGATATTGGGGAATAGTCATGGACTGGAAGCAGATGCGAAGGGCTAGTATGAAGGGCGGCCTCTGTGTTCTTATTGCCTGGTTGGTGACCGGTTATCTTCTCTGGTTCGACGCATCAGATTGGCAAGCGGGGCCAGGCTTCTTTGGCAGGCTTTGGACGTTGTTGAATCTACCCGCGACCGGGGTCGCACTTGCAACCCGTTCTCTTGGAGCCGCATTCTTCATCATGACGATCCAATGGTTCGCATTTGGTACCTTTGCTGCCCTGATATATCAGGCTGTCCGTCCGCGTAAGCACGAACGCAAGTAAACTACCATGTCAAAATTCACGACGGCTGACCAAGCCGTCCAATGCATTAAATCCGGCGACCGCGTGTTCATCCACAGCGTCGCAGCCGCGCCGCAGCAGTTGATACGGGCCATGACCGATCGGGCTCCGGAGTTAAAGAACGTCGAGGTCGTGCACCTGCACACCGAGGGACCCGCGCCGTATGCGGCAGCTGAATTGGCTGAGAGTTTTCACGTCAACGCTTTCTTCGTCGGCGCCAATGTGCGGCAAGCGTTGCTCGAAGGGCACGCGGACTATGTGCCGGTTTTCCTGTCGGAGGTGCCTCATTTGTTTCGTCGCGGCATCCTGCCGCTCGATGTGGCGATGCTGCACGTGTCGCCGCCGGATAAGCACGGATTCTGTACGCTTGGCGTTTCGATAGACGTAGCTCGCGCGGCGTTTGAGACGGCGAAGACGGTTATCGCACAGGTTAATCCGCGGATGCCGCGCACTCAGGGCGATGCGCTGATCCATGTGGACAACATCGACGCCATGGTCGAGGTCGACGGGCCGCTGCACAAGGTGCCGATGCCCGAGCTGACCGACGCCGACATCGCGATCGGCAAGCACATCGCCGGCATCATCGAGGACGGTGCCACGATGCAGATGGGCATCGGGTCGATACCAAACGCCGTACTCGCGGCCCTCGGCGATCACAAAGATCTCGGTGTACACACCGAGATGTTCTCTGACGGCGTCATTCCGCTTGTCGAAAAAGGCGTGATCAACGGCCGGCTCAAGGCCAAGCACCCCGGCCGCATGGTCGCGGGATTTGTGATGGGAACGCAGAAGCTCTACGATTTTATCGACGACAATCCGCAGGTGCTGATGCTCGACATCGCGTATGTCAATGACACGGCCGTCATCCGCCGAAATCCTAAGGTGACAGCCGTCAACTCGGCCATCGAGGTCGACCTCACAGGTCAGGTCTGTGCAGATTCGATCGGAATGCGTCAATATTCCGGCGTCGGCGGGCAGATGGACTTCATCCGCGGCGCCGGCCTGAGCGAAGGCGGCAAGCCGATCATCGCTCTTCAATCGACGACCTCGAAGGGCGAAAGCAAGATCGTACCGTTCCTTAAGCAAGGCGCTGGTGTCGTCTCGACACGAGCGCACGTTCATTACATCGTGACGGAATTTGGTGTGGCATATCTTTACGGAAAGAATCTTCGCCAACGAGCGACGGAACTTATCAAGATCGCCCATCCCGATCATCGCGAGGCTTTGGAACGCGCGGCGCATGAGCGGTTTCACTGCTAGATTGCTTACCGTTTGGCCGAGGCGTAAAATATTCGTTTGGGCTGTATTTCATATTCTTAACAAGGCAGACATAACACAATGGCAGATAATAAACAGGCAGTAATTATCAGTGCGGCGAGAACGCCGACAGGGAAGTTTCAGGGAGCGTTAAAGGGCTTTACGGCACCTGATCTGGCGGCCGTGGCGATCAAGGAGGCGGTGTCGCGTGCAGGCGTTGCGGCCGACAAGATCGACGAAGTCATCATGGGCTGTGTCGTGCAGGCCGGCATCGGCCAGGCACCGGCGAGGCAGGCGGCGTTAAAGGCGGGATTGCCGCCAGAGGTTTCGGCGCTCACGATCAATATGGTGTGCGGATCTGGCCTGCGTGCAGTCGCTCTTGCATCGCAG
>CAZWSK010000236.1:0-3610 GCA_964636445.1 uncultured Chloracidobacterium sp. | reverse complement strand
ATCTCGGCGGAAATGCTTGCGAAAGCGGGCTTTACAGTCGATGATGTCGACCTCGTCATTCCGCACCAGGCTAATCAGCGAATAACCGATGCGGTAGCGTCGCGGCTCGGCGTGCCTGAGGAAAAGGTCTATTCGAATATTGCGGAGATGGGGAATACGTCGTCAGCATCGATACCGATCGCGCTGGACGAGTGCATTCAGTCGGGCCGCGTCAAGGAAGGTTCACTTGTTCTGCTGACTGCATTCGGCGGCGGCGTGACGTGGGGAGCCACGGTCATCAGATTTTAAATTTTAGATCTAAAATTTAATACCTCAGATCCAAGATACAGATCGAATGTCTAAGACCGCGTATATCTTTCCAGGTCAGGGTTCCCAAGCCATCGGCATGGGGAAAGACCTGTTCGATAACTCGCCCGTTGCTCGCGAAGTGTTCGACATCGCTGACGACGCGTTGGGGTCCAAGCTGTCGGAACTGTGTTTTTCGGGTGACGAGACGGAACTGCAGCTGACCGCGAATACACAACCCGCAATTCTTACGACCTCTGTCGCAGCTTATCGGGCGGCCCGCGAGGCAGGAATGCCGGAGCCGTCAATAGTTGCTGGACACAGCTTGGGCGAATATTCCGCATTGGTCGCGGCCGGCGTGCTCGATCTGGCAGACGCCGTTAGAACAGTCCGAAAACGCGGAACCTACATGCAGGAAGCAGTCCCTGTCGGTGTCGGTGCGATGGCTGCGATCCTCGGGCTTGATGCGGCGAGCGTCGAAGCCGGCTGTGCAGAGGCCGCGCAAGGTCAGGTGTGTAGCGCAGCGAATATTAACTCGCCGTCGCAAGTTGTCATCGCTGGAAACGCCGAGGCGGTCGATAGGGCTTGCGAGATCCTGAAAGAAAAGGGAGCCAAGCGGGCGATAAAGCTGAACGTTTCCGCACCGTTCCATTGTGCCCTGATGATGACGGCACAGGAACGGCTGGCGAGCGATCTAGCGAATTTGAATTACGGCAACTTTGCCTTTCCGATCGTCCACAATGTCGACGCGGCCTCGAACACGGACAGGGCAGCGGTTGCCGACAAACTTACGCGGCAGGTCTCTTCGCCCGTCCGCTGGCTCGAGACGATCGAGAACATGAAGGCGGCGGGCGTCACGAGATTCTTCGAGATCGGTCCCGGCAAGGTGTTGACAGGACTCGTTCGCCAGATAGACCGTGACGCAGTTTATAGTAATATTGAAGACACAGACAGTTTACGCAATACGTTAGAAACTCTATAAAACAGGAGAACCTATGTCAGAAGTACAGGATAAGATCAAACAGATCATCGTTGACGAACTCGGAGTCGATGAGGCCGAGGTAACAGAGAACGCCCGCTTTATCGAGGACCTCGGCGCGGATTCGCTCGACCTAGTTGAGCTCGTGATGCGTTTTGAAGAGGAGTTCGACATCGAGATCCCCGACGAGGACGCCGAGAAGATCCAAAGCGTCCGCGACGCTTACGCGTACGTAGAGCAGCACAAAGGCTAGTAGTAAATAGTGAATCGTAAATCGTGAATAGAGCGATCTATTGACGATTTACGATCTGCGATTCACGTTTTATGAAACGACGTGTAGTAGTTACAGGACTCGGGCTGGTCACGGCTCTCGGACACGATGTGCCCACGACGTGGGACGCGATGATGCGCGGTGTGAGCGGCGCGGCGCCGATCGAGAAGTTTGACGCGGAGAAGTTCTCCGTGAAATTCGCCTGTGAGGTCAAGGGCTTTGATCCGCTGAATTTCTTGGATAAGAAGGAAGCACGGCGGATGGGCGCTTTCACGCACTTTGCTCTGGCTGCCTCTGACGAGGCAATGAAGCACAGCGGCCTGGTTATCGATGAATCGAACGCTGATATGGTCGGGACGTATATCAGTTCCGGCATAGGCGATTTCTGGGCCATCGAGCGTGAACACGAAAAGCTGTTGAACTCCGGGCCGGACCGCGTCTCGCCGTTTTTTATCGTTTCGGCGATAGTGAATCTTGCTGCCGGTAATGTATCGATCCGCCACGGTGCGAAAGGACCGAATTCGGCCACGGCGACGGCGTGTTCCGCAGGCGCTCACGCGATCGGCGACAGCTTTCGCATTATCGAGCGGGGCGATGCTGACGCGATGATCTGCGGCGGAGCTGAATCGGCCATCACGCCGATGTCAGTTGCAGGGTTCGCATCGATGCGGGCGTTATCGACGAGGAACGACGATCCGAAGCACGCTTCGAGGCCATTCGATCTGGAACGCGATGGTTTTGTCATCGGTGAGGGCTCTGGGCTTTTGATACTCGAGGAACTGGAATTCGCAAAGGCCCGCGGGGCGTATATCCTCGCCGAGATCGTCGGTTACGGTATGTCAGGCGACGCGTTTCACGTGACAATGCCGGACGAGACCGGCTCGGGCGCGATCCGCGTGATGGAGCGGGCGATCAAAGACGCGGGCATCTCGCCTGAGCAGATCGGCTACATCAACGCGCACGGTACGTCGACGCCGTACAACGACAAATTCGAGACGCTGGCGATCAAGAAGGTTTTCGGCGAGCATGCCGCGAGCATTCCCATCAGCTCGACCAAGTCGATGACCGGCCACGCTCTAGGCGCCGCAGGCGGTCTCGAGGCTGTCTTCGCCGTCAAATCGATAATCGAGAATAAACTGCCGCCGACCATCAACTATCAAACCCCCGACCCGGATTGTGACCTCGATTACATCCCCAACGAGGCCCGCGATGCTAGCGTCGATTACGTTCTGTCGAACAATTTCGGATTCGGCGGGACTAACGCGTGTTTGATATTTAAGCGCTATTCGGATTAAGGAATGAGGACGTTGGAGTACACATATTGGCAGGACGGCGACTTCTTCATCGGTCATTTGAATGAATTCCCGGACTACGAGACCCAAGCTTATTCGAAGGACGAGTTGATCGAAAATCTGAAGGATCTCTTGGGAGACCTCGAGTCCGGTGATGTGCCGTTCGTTCGAAAGGTTGAGGAATTGGTCCTGGCGTGAAACGCCGCGACCTCATCAGAAAGCTCGAACAGCTAGGTTGTATCCTTGGTCGTTACGGTGGTAAGCACGACTGGTATATCAACCCTCGAACACGCCAATCCCAGCCGGTTCCACGCCATTCTGAGATCAATGAGCGGCTTGCGAAGTCGATCATCAGGAAGCTATCAGAAGAAAAATGAAAATAATCGTTTTAATGAAGCAAGTCGCCAATAAAGACGCGGTGCTGCGCATCGCGGGCGACGAGAAATGGATAAACGAGGCTGACGTAGCGCAGCAGACGAATGAGTCCGACGGCTACGCGCTGGAAGAGGCCCTGAGGACCGTTGAGGCCAAGGGTGAAGGCGAAGTTGTCGTCTGCACGCTCGGGCCCGCGGGAGCAAAGTCGGTCATCAAAGACGCCTTGGCCCGCGGAGCAAACCGAGCGATCCATATCGTCGTCGAGGACAGCAAATCGTTGTCCGCCTACCAGATCGCTTCGGCTATCGCTGATGCTATCCGCGATGAGAGCGCTGACCTTATCTTTAGCGGCTTGCAGTCGGATGACGCGAGCTACGGCCAGACAGGCGTGATACTTGCGGAGCTTCT
>CAZWSK010000235.1:0-3631 GCA_964636445.1 uncultured Chloracidobacterium sp. | reverse complement strand
CTCAAAAGGGCAGTTTCCGTGCACAGGCAACGCAGTATCAGACTCAGGCGAAGGCGAAGCCGGCAACGACGCAGGCGAAAGCTCCGGCGACTACGGCCACGACGGTCCCAGCGGGTACCGCCATGGCTGCGCGGGCCCCGCAGCAATGGAAGGCTGGGGATCGTCCATTGAATGATGACGAGCTGATGAATACGAGCATCAGTTATGACGTCGATTTCGCCCCGGATTTCAAAGGCGACAAAACAGCCACAGCGATCGCTCAGGTCCGGGCGGGCCTAATGCGTGATTTCGGGCTTACGAAAGAGCAATCCAAAACGGT
Organism: uncultured Chloracidobacterium sp.; assembly: GCA_964636445.1. Classification (GTDB taxonomy): domain Bacteria; phylum Acidobacteriota; class Blastocatellia; order Pyrinomonadales; family Pyrinomonadaceae; genus OLB17. Next base: position 3,312 of record CAZWSK010000235.1, on the reverse strand, counting down.
TGTCGGCGAAGGCCTCGAAGAAGGTCCGCTGACCGATGGCAACGCGTTCCGCCTTCACGTCAAACGATCGCAATTAGCGAAGGTACTCGGACGTGAAAAGGTCCGGGCAGATTACGACGCGGAACGTGCGGAACCAACCATGCAGCTCGCGCAGCAGACCGATGCCGCAAATGAGCAGAATGCGTGGAAGCGGGTACCGTCCGGACTGCCGTCGTTTGCACAACCGACGGGCGACCCGATGCGAGATCAGGCCCTTGCGAACGTAATGGCGGATCCCTTTAGTGCCGGCACCGATGAGGCCGTACAGCGGGAATACGAACGATTGCAGCGCACGACGCCTGATGAGGAAGAAACCCGGGCCCTGGAAACCGCCGGCAAGTGGCTGAATCGGTTTGATGAGTTTGGCGTGAAAACCGGTCTTGTGCAGGGAGCATCCTGGCTCTCGGATATCCTCAGCGGTGCGACCAAGCTTACACCCATCGGATTGCTTGACTACGCGGTTCGCGGACGCTCGGACGGTGCCGACGCACTATCGAAGCTCGCCAACCGCGGCCGCATCGTCGCCCAATCGTCCTCAGCAAACGACCTCGTACTGTTCGAGCTCGGCGGTACGAAGGTCCGGAAGAACGTCGTCGGTGAAACGCTAGGGCAAGCGGCCGTGCAAGTCCCGGTATACGTTGGCCTCTCAGCACTGCCCGGCGGTGCTGTAATGGCCTTCGCTGCTACAGAAGGTCTGGGAAGCCTCGGACGCGGCGAGAATCTGCTACAGGTCGGCGGTCATACGCTCAAAGGCGGTGCCTTGGGAGCCCTGTTCGCAGCGGCTCCACGTATCGGCAAGTTTGTCGAGGATCAAGCGGCCCGCGGCATGGTCAACCCTGTTTTCGAGGCCGGGAAAACGCTCAGCACGAAACAGATCCTTGCTTCAAAGGTCCTCGGTGTCGCGGGCGAACTCGGCACGATAGGCGGTGGAACATTCTCGATCGAAAAGGCCAGCGGAACGCCGACGGATGAGGCATTTACCGCGGCCGTCGTAAACACGCTTTTCGGCCTGACAAAATACGTACCGTTCGAGAACCTGATCGGCAAGACGTATCGGATGCATAAGGGCGAACGTTCCGAAGACGTCACGATTGATCCGGATGGCTCCGTGAAGCTATTGCCGAAAGGCAAGACGCCGCCCGGCGGTGTCGATGCTGAATTCGATGTCAGCAAGGTCGTTGAAATGCGGCCCGACGCCGATGGCGTTTACCGCGCCGCCGGTGACGTCGAGCCCGTTCGTGCGCCCGGCGAAGTGAAACGTCTCGGCGAGGCCCCGCCAAAGCGTATCGAGAAGCCGTTGCCGAATGCTGTGGCGAAGATCGGTCTGGACACCCGGGCTCAAAAGATCGGCGATTTACTGGCCGACAATCAACCCCGCACCATTGCAGAGATCGCCAAAGCTACCCGTTACAACCCGGCCAAGGTCAACGAGACCATCGAACTGCTCTACGGTGCCGGCAAGGTCGAGATCCTGTCGGATAACCGCGTACGGCTGATCGAGCCGCTGGATAAAGGAGTCACGTCGCTTTATGAGCAATTCGATGCTACAGGGCGCGTCGAGGTACCGGAAACGGCGTCACAGCCTTCGGGCGATGTGTCGACGCCATCGACACGGCCAGCCGATACGTCGATAAAAGACGAAAACGTGAACATGCCGGAAACCCCGCTCGACACGCGGGAACCGGAATGGACGCCACCGAAGGAATACAAGGATGCGACCACGACGGCGGACCAAGCCAGGGCCCAAGGCCGGCAGAGTTTCGACGGTGTTGAGTATGTTCGACAGGAACCGATCGAGATGCCGAAAGGCCGAACCGGCCGCGTTCTCTTTGCCGAGAAGGAACCGCCGCAGGGATTCACGTTCGGACTGATCGACGCCGCTAAGCTGCAGCCGGCCCACATGAACGGTGTCCCGAACTATAACCACTTCCTGCCCGAGGCCCAGCCGAAGGTCAGGACCGACGCCGCGAGCAAGCAGGCCTCAGACCGTATCGGTGCCAATCCGGATCTCGGACAGGTCGGTGACAGTCCAAACGCGTTCTCCGGTGCCCCGATCGTCAACACGCGCGGCGAGGTCATTCAGGGCAACAACCGTTCCGAGGGCCTGAAAAAAGCCTATGCCGGTGGGGGCGGCATACAGTACAAACGAGATCTGTCCGCTGAGGCTGAGAAATTCGGTTTCGTTCCGGAACAGGTGATGACGATGGAACGCCCGGTACTGGTCCGTGTCCTCGACGTCGACGACAAGACGGCGATACAGCTGGGCAATTACGGCGCATCTGATCTTGAGTCCGGCGGCAAGCAATTCGTCGATCCTGTCACGACGTCGGCCCGCATTCCGTTCACCGAAAAAGCGAGAATGACCGACGAGATCTTTCGCGGCATCGGCGAGGACGAGACGCTGACCGAGGCCATCAGGAACAACCGCGAGCTGATAAAGGTCCTGCTGGATCCCTATCTCACCGATACGCAAAAGCAGACGTTGTTCAATGAGAACACGCGGGATTTCACGCCTCGAGGGATCAAAGATATCGAGGGCGTTCTCACGCATTTCCTATTCGATGGCGGTGACGTGAATCTTCCCGGCCTGTTCGACGGACTGCCGCACAATACCCGTCAAGCCATCGTCGCGAGCCTGCCAAAGATCTTCTCGACCGGTCAGGAAAACTCGATCGTTCCCGAGCTGCAAACCGCCATTCTCGCAGCCAATGACTACGATGAGGCAAATTCGAAGGATTGGAACGCTTGGCTAAGACAGCCGGATATGACCACCGGTGACGCCCCCGAGGACGTCTACACGCCGGCGGAATTAGAGATCGCAAAGCGTCTTCTGGGCCTAACGCCTGATGAGAAAAAGCCCGGGTACTACAACCAGAAGAACCCGACGCAAAAAGAGATCAAAGATCTGTTCGCGCAGTATGCTACACTCGTCAACGGTAGCCAGGCTACGATGTTCGAACCGTCGCGGGAGCCTTTGTCCAAGGCCGAAGCGATCAAAGAGATATTCGGAGTAGAATATGTCGAACGAAAACCGCAGACAGTTGATCAACGAAGCGAAACTCCGGCTCAAGGAGAACCGCGGGATCAACCCGAAACAACCGCCGTCGAATCCGAGTCCGCAGGCCGAGTCCCCGACCGAAATGAGGCCGCAGACGATCAAGCCGACGGCACCGAATCCGAATTAAGCCGCCCCGACAAGCCCGCGGTCCACAAGTTTTCTTCCACCCAGGTCAATCTTCCCCAGACGGAAGCCGCAAAGGTTCTCGAAGTCGG
>CAZWSK010000234.1:0-3697 GCA_964636445.1 uncultured Chloracidobacterium sp. | reverse complement strand
CGGTAAAGGGTGAATTGCAGTTTGACGACGAGGGCAAGCCGGCGAATACGGCGGCCATTGTCGCCTCGCTCAAGACGGCCTTTCCCGAGCAGTTTGGCACGGATGCTCCGCAGTCGATAGATGCGGGTGCGGGCGTCGTGCGCAAGCCTTCGCTAACGCGAGAGGCTCTAAAGCGAATGAAGCCGGCGGAGATTGCTGAATTGGACTGGGCAGAGGTCAAAAGAGTCCTGAGCGCGGGCTAGACAATGCAGAAGCCCGCGCGTGAGCAAGGGCGAAACACTCGACGTTGAATGTATCGCCCTCCCTCACGGTCGGGCTTGCGCAACGTGCAGCTGAACTTGAACTAAAACACAAAACAACCACTAAAGGAGAAACATGGCACTGGATTTTATACCAACAGTTTGGGCGGCGAGATTGCTTGTCGCTTTGGAAGGGGCGCTCGTTTACGGGCAATCGATCGTTTGCAACCGCGACTATGAGGGCGAGATCAGGCAGGCCGGCAATACGGTCAAGATCGCGTCGATAGGCGACGTCGAGGTGAACGATTACACAAAGGACACGGACATCGCGGCGCCGACGGTGCTGACCGACACCGAGCAAAACCTGCTGATCGACCAGGCGAAGTACTTTAATTTTTACGTCGATTCCGTCGACCGTGCGCAGCAGAACGTCAACGTGCTGGACGAGGCGATGCGGCGTTCGGCGTGGAAGCTGAGAGACGTGGCGGACACATTCCTGGCCGGCGTGATGGGCGAGGCAGTGCCTGAGCCGAACACGATCGGCACGGCGCTCGCGCCCGAGGTCCCGACGAAGGATTCGGCGTACGAATACCTCGTCGACCTCGGAGTTTTGCTCGACGAATCCGACGCGCCGATCGAGGGCCGGTTTGTGATCGTGCCCGCATGGTTTCATGGCCTGCTGCTAAAAGATGAGCGGTTCATCAAGGCCGGCACACGAATGTCCGACACGCGGCTCAGGAACGGCGAGGTCGGCGAGGCCGCGGGCTTCGCCATCCTCAAATCGAACAACGTGCCAAACACCGAGGGCGCTCAGTACCAGATCCTCGCCGGCCACAGCCGCGGTACCGCCTATGTCGAACAGATCGTCGACGTGCAGACCTACAAGCCGGAGAAACGCTTCGGCGACGCCGTCAAGGGCCTCCACGTCTACGGCGCAAAGGTCGTCCGGCCGACGTGTCTGGCGATGCTGATCGCGGACAAGGAATAGGAGGTTGGTGACAGGTAAACAGTGACAGGTGACAGGAAAGATCTTGTCACTTGTCACCTGTCACTTGTCACCGTTTACGCTTATGGAACACATCGACAAACTTAAACTACTAACCGCCTGGGACACCGAGCCCGCATTGACCGAGGACGAGCTTGAGGAAACGCTCGCGGCCGCGGCGTTGCAGGACGCAAACGGCCTCGCACCGCTTCACGAAGAATGGACGCCGACCTACGACCTCAACGCCGCCGCAGCCGCCGCTTGGCTCATCAAAGCCTCCCGCGCCGCGGGATTGGTGGACGAGCCAACCGCCGGCGTGGTGACGTCAAAGGTCTTTGATAATTGCCGTACGATGGCGAGACTATTCGCCGGCAAACGCGTGACGAGCGTGTCGGTGCGGTAGCTGTGATAATATCGGCGTATCGTGTTGCTAGCTCGATTCGCTGCTTACGCATTTTCTTCCGCGGTGATAACAATTTTTGCAGCGGCAGCTACGTATGCATGCAGCTGCGCCGAGAGAACCAATACGCTACGTGAATTTACGGAGGCGAGAAATGTCATAACGGCAAGGATCGTCTCCGTTTTTCCGTCAGTGTTCGAGGGAAGTGAGTGGCCCCAATATAATAAAGACGCGAGCGCGAGGGTTACTAAAGCATACAAAGGCAATCTGAAGCTCGATCAAGAGATAAAGTTGAGCGGCGGCCCCCACAATTGCCGCTTTGGGTTTTTTGACGCCGCTGTTGGCGAAGAGTTTCTTTTTTATCTCAGCGACGCCAGTCCCGGGGCGCTGTATGTCGTGCCCTACTGCGGACGGTCTGAACTCGTTTCGCACGCGACGGAAGACCTTCTCTACCTTAATAACTTGGATAAACTCCAGGGGAAAACGCGGATCTCGGGGAAGGTCCTTTTCGAGAATTCAGTCCAAAGCGGACTACGCCTAGAGGTGCGCGGCAAAGGCATTCGGAGGCTTCTCGAAACCGATGCAAACGGTATCTACGAGATATACGATCTTCCGCTCGGACGGTATAAGATTATCCCTAAAGTTCCGACAGGTTGGGAGATCGACCGATGGAATTTTGAAGACCAACTCGATTTCCTAGGTATTCAGAATGGGATCTGGGAAAAGAAGATCGGAAGAAAGATAGAGACGATCCTGAATGAGGAAGGGCGTCACCGCAGCATAGAGATCAGGTTCAGAAAGACCGGTCCGCCTAGCCATCGTTAGAGAGGCGCGTCCGATTCGAAGGCTGGAGTATGCCCTGCGCATGACGAATGCGCAGGGCACTTTGTTTCAGCTGACATCAGCCGGTCATCGCCTGACCGCGATCGTGCTTTCCTTCGGCAAATTCTTCTACCATCTTTTTGCAGAAAGCCGGCAGGTCGTCGGGTTTGCGGCTTGAGACGAGGCCGTTATCGACCACGCATTCCTCGTCGGCCCAGTCGGCACCGGCGTTGATAAGGTCGGTCTTGACGGACGGCCATGAGGTCATCCGGCGGCCTTTGACGACGCCGGCGTCGATCAGTGTCCACGGGCCGTGGCAGATGACGGCGACCGGTTTGTTCGCGTCAAAGAATTCACGCACGAACTGCACAGCCTCGGGCTTCATCCTCAGCTGGTCAGGATTTGCCACGCCGCCAGGCAGCAGGAGCGCGTCAAAATCATTTGAGTTCGCCTCCGCGAGCGGCACATCGACGGTGAATTTGTCGCCCTTGTCATAATGGTTCCAGCCCTCGACCTCGCCGTCGACCGGCGAAACGATCATGGTCTCGGCCCCGGCCTCGTCAAGCGCTTCGCGCGGTTTGGTCATCTCGACCTGTTCAAAACCATCGGCTACTAGAATTGCTATTTTTTTATTGCTTAGATCTGGCATATTTCCTCCCGGAATATTCATCGTATCCATTCGGCAGCAGCTCCATCGTTCGCTGAGTTACAGTCGAGTAGATGTCTTCCCCTATATAGTGGATCGCGTGATAATCTAGGCACATTATGAAATTCAGGTCTCTCGTATTCATCCTTTGCGCTGCTTTGATAGCGGCGTTCGTGCAGGTTTCGTTTGGTCAGGGCAAGGGCAAGCCGACGGCGGCGGAGGCGGCGAAGTTCGTTAAGGACGCGGAGGCACGCCTCTCGGCGCTATATCTCGAGGCGAGCCGCGCTAGCTGGATCAACGCGAATTTCATTACGTACGACACCGAGGCATTGAACGCGGCCGTCGCCGAGAGGTTCACGGGCGCGGTGACAGAGCTGGCGACGGCGTCGCATCGATTTGACGGGATGAAGCTGCCGTATGACGTTCGCCGAAAGTTGAATCTCCTGCAGAGCAGCATTGTCATCCCGGCGCCAAAGGACCCCGCCGAGCGCAGCGAGATAACCAAGATCGCCGTGTCGATGGAGAGCGATTACGGCCGCGGAAAATTCTGCCCTGCGGACGAGGCGCCGAAATGTTACTCGCTCGGCGACCTCGAAAAGATCCTT
>CAZWSK010000233.1:2865-3714 GCA_964636445.1 uncultured Chloracidobacterium sp. | reverse complement strand
TGATAGGCGTCATTGAAAAGCGAAAATCCGGCTTTTTCGGTGAGAACGAGGAGGATCGCAAGGTCTTTATGCCCTATAACACCTCGCGAAAGGTCGCTCCGCTGCGTGATTTCCTGCTAATGATCATTCAGGCCAAGCAGGGCCAATTGAATGACGCCGTCGAGGAGGTCGAGAGCGTGCTGCGTCTTCGCCGCGAAGTCAAATACGGGGAGCCTAACAACTTTGATGTAAAGACCGCGGACGCCTTCATCGCCCAATTCGACGGCATCATCGGGGGCGTCGGCCTGGTCGCCATCGCTATCTCATGCCTCGGCTTGCTCGTCGGCGGCATCGGCGTGATGAACATCATGCTCGTCTCCGTCACCGAACGAACAAAAGAGATCGGCATCCGCAAAGCCATCGGCGCCACCAAAAGCGCCATCGTCTTTCAATTCCTGCTCGAGGCGATGACCCTAACAATGTTCGGCGGCATAATCGGCGTCGCGGTGGCGGTCCTTATCAGTAACCTCATCATGCTCCTCATCCCGTCCATGCCCGCCCAGATCGCGCCATGGATGATCATCACGTCTTTGAGCGTTTCGATAGGTATTGGATTGATATTCGGAGTACTGCCGGCGAGGAAAGCTTCGAAGCTCGATCCGATCGAGTGTTTGCGGTACGAATAGTTCTTTGACATTTTAACGAGGCAGCGAATGAGCTAGTAGATCGAGAAAGTATATTCGATTTGCTTAACGACATTGATCGGTTTCCCGTTAGCCAATTGCGGCAAAAATGCGGAGCTTCGTAGGGCACGAATTGCCTGTTCGGTAAGCCCAAATGGAAGGCTTTTGATAACCACCACGGATCCAA
>CAZWSK010000233.1:1736-2855 GCA_964636445.1 uncultured Chloracidobacterium sp. | reverse complement strand
CTACCGTTTGAAAGAAAGGTGGCTTTGAGTAAGACAGTCCCCTGCGTATTCGACTCACGAGCCGCCTCCGTATAGCCTGGACGGGGCTTTACAACTAGGACGAACCCGCTGCCTGATTTGTCGGAAACATCGTTACTCGACTCCGGGCCAGCGTCACCGAGGACGGCGTCCGCGCCGTAGCCGATGTCGATGCCTTTAATACCCGACGTGTTGAGCCCCGCAAGAAAACGCTGTTCATCCACAGCGTCGCCCTTTCGGTAAGTCATCCCGAGTTCAAACCAGCGGTCTTTTTCCCAGATGAGCCACCGCTTCTTCACGAACGAAGCCTTTGGCGAGACCGTTGTTACCAAAAGCTTTGCCGGCATCCCAGCAACGCTGGTTTCGGTCATATCATGGTCGCCCGGCTTCGCCTTGAGGTGAGCTATCCGGCTTTCGAACGTGGCCTCCGAGAACTTTGTCTTCTCGCGGCAATCCCCGGGAAACTTTTTATCCCTCTTGGCGTACCACTCAAACTCGTAAACGACACCTTCGGCATATGCGTGATAGCTGCCTGAAATCATCTGGGCACAACCACTTTCGTCCGTCCGCGCTACTGGGGACTTGGGGAATAACACCGATAACTCTTGTGACGAGATCCTGTACGCTCTCCAATCTACGTCCGCAGTGGACTTAGCAGGAGTTAACGCCGATTGACCGAAGGTAGTCCAAGTGAATATTGCCACAATGGCAAAGATCTCGATTAACGGCTTCATATAGGTGAGATGCAGATAATCTCGTGAACGCATGCTAGCCGCATTTCACTCGCGTCATCGGAAAGTCGATGCCCTTGAATTTGCCGTTCATCGTGCCCTCGATGCGGCCCTTAAGGCTGTTACCGTCCGCCTTGTAGATTACCCGTTGGGGAAAGTCATGGCCCTTGTTCTCGAAGATGAACTCTGCGGCGGTGGTACTGACGAGTTTGAAATCGGTCTCGGTCGGGTTGGCCTTTGGCTTAGCGACAAAGTATAAGCCGTCGGAGCGCTCTTCGATCCGCATGAACTCCCAATCGACGGTCTTGCCGTCCCGCACCGTGCGGGCCATGCCGATGATCGACGTGCCCGCGGGCTGCATCCATTGCTC
>CAZWSK010000233.1:0-1636 GCA_964636445.1 uncultured Chloracidobacterium sp. | reverse complement strand
TCGCGGATGTGGCCGGCCATTGCGGCAGCGGCTTCGGGTTCACCGTGCGTGGTAAACAGCATTCTCGGAGCCGTCTGCACGCTCGACAGCCAACGCAGCACGGCCTTCCAGTCCGCGTGGGCTGAGAAGCCCTCGACCTTTTCGACGTGACAGCGAACAGGGATCGAATTCTTCATTATGCGAACTTCCCTGTCGCCATCCTGCACGCGGCGTCCAACCGTCCCGGCGGCCTGGTAGCCGACAAAGACGATCGTCGCGCGCTCGTCGGGCAAGATGCGCATTGCGTGATGCAGGACGCGGCCGCCCGTCAGCATGCCCGAAGCCGAGATGATCACGCGGGGGCCACGCATGTCGTTAAGGCGTTTTGATTCCTCCCGGGTCGATGTCGTCTGCATCGAGGCCGTGCGGAGCGGGTGCTTTTTGTGCGCGAGCAACGACGCGTATTCGCGGTCGTGCTCCTCGTGCCAGCGGTTGTAGACCTGCGTCGCCTGCGACGCCATCGGCGAATCGACTATCACCGGCAGCACTGGAATGCGTTTTTGATCCTCGAGTTCGCGGATCATGTACAGTACCTCTTGTGTGCGACCAACGGCAAATGCGGGGATCAAGATCGGCCCGCCGCGCTCGGCCGCCTCATTGATGATGCGGGCCATCTGCGTTTCCGAGTCGATGTCGCCATGCAGCCGGTCCCCGTATGTCGATTCGCACATCAGGTAATCGCACGGCGGCGGCGGCGCCGGATCATGCAAGATCGGTTGGTCGTAATGCCCGAGATCGCCGGAGAACAGAAAGCGAATATTCGAACCATCAGGCCTCGCGTTCGCCATCTCGACAAGAACGAGACTCGCGCCCATAATGTGCCCCGCCACGCTGAATCCGGCCGCGAAGCCCTCGCATATATCGTGGAGCTCGCCGTCATTCGGGAACGTGCGCAACAGCTCTAAGGCCGCCCGCGCGTCTCTCTCGTCGTAAAGCGGCAAGGCAGGCGAGTAGGTCGAGAGGTTATGCCGATTACGATAGTCGGCTTCTTCCTCCTGCAGCCGGCCGGAATCGGGGAGGAGGATCTTGAGCAGATCAGCCGTTGCTCGCGACGTATAGACCGGCCCTTTAAAGCCGAGCTTCACGACCCGCGGCAGGTAGCCGGTGTGATCGATATGAGCGTGAGTGATTATCACGGCGTCCAGCGACGCCGGGTCGAACGGCGGCTCTTCCCAGTTGCGCTCGCGGAGTTCGCGTTCACCTTGAAAGAGGCCGCAATCGACCAGCACGCGGCGCCCGTTCGATTCGAGCAGATATTTCGAGCCCGTGACGGACCCGACGCCGCCGTAGAAGGTGATAGTTGCCATACCGGTCGATTATAGCCCGCGCGAGTGTGCGAGTATCAATCGGGATATAAGAAGGTCCTCTAGACGCAGCTTTGGATAAAACGCACTCTCGGTAGACGACAGGCCGCATGAGTCGCCGACTGGTATGCACACGTCGCCGCATGGCTTCGTTCCCGACGCGCAGCCGGACGACGACCTGAACAAGCTGTCCGTTCCGGGCGGTTCCTCCAGGAAGAGATTCACATTTACGCTTCGGACACATGCCGCCGTCATCCCGAACCCGCGAACCCTATCGTAATCGCTTTTGCTGT
>CAZWSK010000232.1:0-3722 GCA_964636445.1 uncultured Chloracidobacterium sp. | reverse complement strand
GGGTCGATCGCGCCGTTCTGCTTCATCTCCTCGACGATCGCGTCGTAGAACCGCGCGTAGGTGCGGTCGGGGATCATGCAGACGGTGTCTTCCTCGTTTCCGTCCTTATTCCACATTTTGCCGCCGCCGCGAACGAGTGCGGCCATCGAGGCGTCGACGATCACGTCGGACGAGACGTGAAAATTTGTGATGCCTTTATCCGAATTGACCATCGCGAGACGCGGCCCATTCGCGATTGTCTGCTCGATCTCGGTTGTTATCTCTGCTTCGTTCGGGTGGCCCGAGATCTTTTCAAACAGCGTTGCGAGGCCGAAGTTCGGGTTGATGTCGAGCTCGGCAAAAGTGTCCTTGTGTTTCTCAAAAACGTCCCTGAAATATGTCTCGACGATCGCGCCGAAGATGATCGGATCGGATATCTTCATCATCGTTGCTTTGAGATGGGCGGAGAGCAGAACGTCCTTGTCCTTCGCCTGCTGCATCGCTTCCTGCACGAATGACTTGAGAGCGTCGAGGTGCATCACAGAGGAGTCGATCACCTCGCCGGCTTTAAGCGGGGCGTAGTCTTTCAGGACTACCTCGGTGCCTTCATTCCCGGCGAACACGATCCTGAACTGGCCTGCATTCTCGACCGTCGTCGATGTTTCCGAGCCAAAGAAATCGCCCTCACGCATGTAGGCAACGGTTGTTTTCGAGTCAGCGCTCCACGCGCCCATGCGGTGCGGGTGTGATTTTGCGTAATTCTTTACCGCCTTCGGAGCGCGCCTGTCGCTGTTGCCTTCACGGAGGACGGGGTTTACTGCACTGCCGAGGACCTTGGAGTATTTCCTGTTTATCGCTTTCTCTTCGTCGGTTCTTGGCTCCGACGGATAATTCGGCACGGCAAATCCCTGCTGCTGCAACTCGGCGATCGCCTCTTCCAATTGCGGTACCGACGCCGAGATGTTCGGGAGCTTGATGATGTTCGCTTCCGGCGTCATAGCAAGCTCGCCCAACTGGCCGAGCGCGTCAGGTGTGCGCTGGCCTTCATCCAGATACTCGGGAAAATTCGCCAGGATACGTCCGGCGAGCGAGATGTCGGGCACCTCTATCTCTATACCGGCGCATTTTGTAAACGCCTTTACGATCGGCAAAAAAGAGTGCGTAGCCAACATGGGCGCTTCGTCGGTCAGGGTGTAATATATCTTCGATTTTTCGGCCATTATTGTTATGCTTTGTCCTGTTACTGAGATCGGAGTAAAAGACCTATTTTAGGTTGGTCCGGGCGAAAACGTAAGCTCGCCCGCGCTAAACACAAATATTGACAACGTTGGCCGAGCCGAGAGCTTCTCATCTTTAGAGTAATTGACTTTTAAAGGGGGAAGTATGCGGCGTACAACGAACGAAGGTTTTGACGATCAGAACTGGATCCCTTGGATCGGGCTGGCGATGGTCGTACCAGCAGTCATCGTGCTGCTGATCGGCGTGTTTGGAATTACATCAGGCCGCGGCTGGGGCGTTTCGGGAAATGTCTCGCCGGGCGCGGGCTCTCAGGCGGTGAGCATCGCCGGGGCAGCTATCGCGGCTGTGCTGGCATTCGGTTCGCTTATGCTCGGCCTTGTCGGGCTGGTTCGCGGACTTAGACGTTCGCCGGTCCATAACGGACGCTCGGTCGGCATCGCGGGTTTTACGCTGGAGATAGGGATCATTGCGATCGCCGCTCTGGCACTTGGATCTTTGCTGATCATGCTTTTGTGACCGCTCACGCGAGGCGAGCGGTTTGAGTTTCTTATGGCAAAAGAACCGCTCGTATCGATCATCATGGGCAGCAACTCCGACTGGCCTACGATGGAGGCCGCGTCGCAGACGCTGGACGAATTCGGCGTGCCGCACGAGACAAAGATAGTCTCGGCCCACCGCACGCCCGATCTGTTATTCGAATTTGCCAAATCAGCCGAATCCCGCGGCATAGAGGTGATCATCGCCGGCGCCGGCGGCGCTGCTCATCTGCCGGGAATGTGCGCCTCGCAGACGGTGTTGCCCGTGCTCGGCGTGCCTGTCGAGAGCAAAGCCCTGAGAGGCCTCGACTCGCTCCTGTCGATCGCACAGATGCCTGCGGGCATCCCCGTGGGAACGCTTGCAATCGGTCCCGCCGGGGCGAAAAATGCCGCTCTATTAGCAATTTCTATCTTGGCAAATTCGAGAGTTGAATTAGGTGAGAAATTAAAAGAATTTCGCGCTCGCCAAACGGCGCAGGTTCTCAAAGCAAAGCTAAAATCTAGTGGCCCGGCCCGTAAGCGGAAATGAAGACAACGGTTTTTTGGACGATATTCCTCTATCTGATCGTCGCTCACCTCATGGCCGGGTCAGCGACGGCTCAAGCAACTGAGGCGGTAACCGATGAGGAGTATGAGATCTATTCGGCCTTCATAGATCAGGTTTATTTGGCTGAATTCCAGAACGATTGGTTTACGCTCTTAGGCGATAAATTTCAGACATTCAGCCATCTCACGAAGATTGAGGAAGTGCTTATTCATCCATCAATGATCCCCGGAACAACGAACGGTTACCGCCGCTTTGCTGAGATGCAATCGATCTTGCAGGTCCCGAAAAACCTCTTTGAGAGATTCTTGTCTAGAAACCGCGACTTTAATCGACTCACTAACAAATTCAGCGTGAAAGCGAAACACCGCTTGTTTCCACAGGAGGAGATGAATGCTCTGTCAAAAGAAGCAGAGAAGCGCAAGGTGCCATATGAGGAGATATTCATCGAACGAAATCCGAAGGCTGCGGGCGTAGTCAGCTTTTTTCGGGCGGGATTCGATGAGTCGGGCAGCAATGCGCTTTTTGCGGTTACGATCTGGAATTCCCAAAGACAAAATGCGGTTCCGAGTAAACTCGGCGGCGACCATCTCGTTCTGCTATCCAAAAAGACTGGAACCTGGAAGGTCGAGAAGGTGTTTCCTGGGAATCCTGGAAGGAGTGTCGACCTGGGAAAATGCGCACCGACAACCATGCATCTCTCACTCGCCCTTGGCTCGACTTCTTGTCGGATCATCGGACCTAAAGATGGGCTTTGTCACGTTGAGGGGTCCACCGAAATAGAAGGTGGCTACTCGCGCGTCGACTGTCTTGTACCTTCGTCCGTTGGCCAACTCACAGTACTAAAAGGCGAGCCCTTTTTATTTTCAAAGAACCTTTCTACGTATTGCCAAAAGCCGAGGGTTGGCAACATCTTTCTCGATCTAATCACGAAAACGAAGAAGCCTTAATCCGAACACAGGGGAAGTTCTACGCCGGAACCATGTGAGGGTTTTAAACTTGTTGACAATTCCACCGTCTTGCGCTTCAATAGCCTTACCTCCCGCTCCCAACCCCAATCGAGATGAGTTCCCTCAAATGCAAAAACTGCAATCTGGTCGACCATGCGTCGGAACCGTATTGCCGCAGGTGCGGGCATGAGTTGCCGGTACCAAAAACGACATTCCGCAGCGGCCCGCGTGAAAAGGCGCGGCGTGGTTTCCCGTATTCGTTGCTGGTTGTCGGAGCGGTGATCGCGTTCTTTATGTACATCTATTCCGGCATTCAGCACGAGCTCAGCGAGATCGAGATGAACGAAGCGAAACGTGCCGCGACGGCACCGGCCGCTGACCGGCCGGCACAGACTCGAACTCAGCACGAGAAGCAGCACGCGGGACAGTACAAGAACGCCATACAGAGCGCGCCTGCGTTAGCGTCATCACAAA
>CAZWSK010000231.1:0-3762 GCA_964636445.1 uncultured Chloracidobacterium sp. | reverse complement strand
CGAATGCCTCGGGCGACCTCGGCTCGCCGGTGAGCGACGTCACCCACGACTCGCGTCAGGCCCGTGAGGGGACGTTATTTGTTGCGATCAAAGGAGCTACGTCCGACGGCCATCGATTTATCGACGATGTGATGCGTCGCGGTGCGGCGGGTGTGATTTCGGAATTTAATGCGCCGGATGGTTTTGTAAAACCGTGGCTTAAAGTCTCGAACGCTCGGGAAGCTCTCGCCCCGGCCGCCTCAGCTGTCTACGGCGACCCCTCACACGACCTCGATCTGGTCGGCATTACAGGAACCAACGGCAAGACGACAACGACTTATCTCTGCTTCGCATTAGCTGAGGCCGCCGGCGTAAAGCCCGCGATGCTGACGACGGTCGAGTACCGCATAGGCGAAAAGAGTGAAGAAGCCGTCCGCACGACGCCCGAGGCGTCGGACACCAACCGATTTCTCCGGACCGCCGTCGAGGCGGGCTGCACAATGGCCGCGATGGAAGCTTCCTCGCAGGCGATCGATCTGCACCGCTGCGATTGGCTGCGGTTCAAGGTGGCGGTGTTCACAAATCTCACGCGCGATCATCTGGATTACCACGAGACGATGGAGAATTACTTCGACGCCAAGAAGAAGCTCTTCGACGGTCGCCTGGGCGGATCGCCGGCATCGAGCGTGATCAATATCGACGACGAGTGGGGATTCGCCCTCGCTAATGAATTGCGGGAGAGCGGCCAACGCGTTGTGACGTTCTCACAAAACACATCGGCCGATCTCACAGCCGAGAACGTCTCGGTCTCGCTCATACGCGGCACGTCATTCGACCTCAAAACGCCCGCGGGCACGCGGCACATCACCTCGCCTCTCGTCGGTAAACCTCACGTTTACAATATGTTGTCGGCGGCCGCCGTAGCTCTCGAGCTCGGGTACGATCTCGATTCCGTAGCAAAGGGCTTGGCAAAATGCGTCGGAGCTCCCGGCCGTTTTGAGCGGGTGCCGCATGACGGAGATTTTGCGGTGGTCGTCGATTATGCCCATACGGACGACGCACTGCTCAATACCTTGCAAACGGCTAGAGATCTAACGGACGGGCGAATCATCACGGTCTTCGGCTGCGGCGGCGATAGAGACAAAACGAAGCGGCGGCCAATGGGCGAGGCAGCCGGTAAGCTGAGCGATGTTGTGATAATTACATCCGACAATCCGCGGAACGAAAACCCGTTAACGATAATTTCTGCGATAGAAGCAGGAGTTAGAGACAAGACCCAGGATTACGAGATCGTTTCAGACAGGCGAGACGCGATCAATCGGGCTGTCGCCATCGCAAAGACCGGCGACGTCGTTATCATCGCCGGAAAAGGACACGAGACCTATCAGTTGATCGGCAGTGACAAATTCCACTTCGACGACCGCGAGGTCGCTGCCGAGGCCCTGCACCGCCGTGCCGAGGTGGCCTAGCCGCCCGACTGCTTCACGAGCTGCATCAGAACGTCCCGCTGCGCGGCGTTTAGCGGCGAAAATCTCACGCCAAAACCGATCTCAAAAACGCTGTTCGCGATGGTGCCGTCAAATTGAACCTTCATTCCGTCGGCGAGTGGCACAAACAACTTGACCGCGTCGCCGTCGTTCACCTCGCCAGGGCCCAGGACGAAACATCCGTCAAGGCTCACGTCGCTGATAGTTCCGGATAGCCGCCCGACGGCCGTTTCCCACTCGATATCGACCTCGACCGGGAACCGGTTTGATGACCTTCGCTCGTTACCGCTTCGCCTATCCTGCATCTTCATCGCCTACGCCTTTCGCGCCCTTATTATTCAAGTAGTAATAGACCGGAATTCCCAGCAGGATCAGCCCGATGCCGATGAATGACTGTTTCGGGCTGCTTATCAGCGTCGTAACCAAGAGCCACCCTGTCACGAGGAGAAAAACGCCCGGAATGATCGGATAACCCCAGGCTCGATACGGACGTTCCGCGTCCGGATACTTTCGACGAAATACGAAGATCGACGATGCGACCATCCCGTAAAATATCCAGGAGCCGAAGATGACATAATCCGTCAATGTGTCGAACGATCCTGAGAGTGCCAGAATGCTGGCCCATACGCCCTGAAAAAGGATCGAGTTTACGGGGACCGCATTGACCGAGAGCTTTGCAAACGGCGAGAACATCATCCCGTCTTTTGCCATCGCATACGGAATTCGTCCACCGCCGAGTATGGACGTATGCAGCGTCCCGAGGCTCGACAACATCAGTCCAACCGTGAAAATAGCAACAGCCACGCCTGTTCCGAGACTTGCGATATCCCCGCCAAGGAATTTGCTCACCACGACCATTGCGACCGACGAGTCTTTCGACACGGAAGCTATCGCTGTCGGGTCGAGCGCGTAGAAATAAGCGACGTGAACGCCGACATAGAGAAAGATGACCAAAAACACACTTCCAATGATCGCGATAGGAAGATTCCGGTGCGGGTCTTTGACCTCGCCGGCGACCCAGCACAGGTTGTCCCAACCGTCGTAGCCCCACAGAGCGGCGAGCATCGCCGCAGCAAATCCTGCCATGAACGTGTACTCAGCGGAGCCGAAATTCGTCGATGCGGCAACGCCCTCACACGTTCCGCCGACATTCATCATCGAGAAGTTGCCGAACCCTCCGCCGGAAACAAAAAGGAACGCACCCAAGGCCACGAATATCACGAGGCCGATCTTGACCAACGTCAGCACCGTCGCGATCTGGCCGTTCATTACGACCGAGAGGCAATTTAGGGTCGTAAATATCGCGATAACGACGACGGCGACCAGCTGAAGCGACGTCAGTTCGTAAGCAGCCCCGAAGATCGTGGATTGAAAAAGGGTCTGCTTAAGGCCCCCGCCGAGATAATCGTTCACCGCTATAGCAAACACCACCGCTACGGATGCCTGTGAGCCGGTCTTCGCGACGACCGTCTGCATCCATCCCATCAAAAAGCTTGAAAGGCGCCCGTACGCATCTCGCAGAAATACATACGGCCCTGCCGCCTCGGGTTTCATAGCGGTTAATTCCGCGTAAGTCAGAGCTCCGGCAAGGGCCAGCAGGCCGGCCGCGATCCAGGCGACGATCACCCAAGTGGGACTACCGACATTGCACGTCATTACACGCGCCTTTAAAAAGACGCCGGTGCCGATAACGTTTCCAATGATTATCGAGATCGCCGCGATCAAACCGAGGCCGCGAATAAGGGTCTGCCGTTCGTTGAATGTTGGGTCCATATTGTCGCGAGGGGTGAGGTCGGAGAACATATTACGCGAAATCGCCCGTCAATGGAAACCTGATATGACGTGTTAAAATTCGCTGCGTGGACGAACTCGACATCACCGCGGACGAGCTGGTTTCGGCGTTGCTCAAGCTCTCTGAGAAAGAGGTTGTGTGCATCCTCGATAGTTGCGGCGTGGGTTATCTCGACTCGCACATGCTGATCGCCGGCGTCGGCCCGACGAAGCTAATTCAAATTCGAGAAACTGACGCCGCCTCTACGCTTACTGCTCTCGACGCTGAACTGGATCCAGGCCGGGCGGCGATCTTCACCCTGTCCTACGGCCTCGGTAGAAAGCTCCTGAATCTCGGTCCCCGATCTCACGGAGGATCCGAAGCCGCGGAACCCGACGTATTTCTCACCCTTTTCGATAACTTGATAGTCCATGATTACAGAACAGGTAAGACGAGACTCCACGGTGTCAGTGCTGGCGAGGGCGGCTTGGCAAAGAAGCTTCACCATTCCATCTCAAATTTGGA
>CAZWSK010000230.1:0-3776 GCA_964636445.1 uncultured Chloracidobacterium sp. | reverse complement strand
TCGACATATCGTCGATTTAGAGCGGCGCCGCCAAGAATGACCGGCAACTCAATGCCGCGTTCATTCATCAGCTCAAGATTGTCGCGCATGATCAGGGTCGACTTTACGAGTAAGCCGCTCATGCCGATAGCGTCGCATTTTGTCTCCTCCGCCGCTCTCAGAATATCGTCGATCGGCTGTTTGATGCCGAGATTTACGACCTTATATCCGTTATTGGTCAGGATGATGTCGACCAGGTTTTTTCCGATATCGTGGACGTCGCCCTTTACTGTCGCAAGCACGAGGACGCCCTTGTTCGAGCCCTCGACCTTCTCCATAAAAGGCTCGAGGAATTTCACGGCCGCCTTCATAGACTCGGCCGACTGCAGCACGAACGGGAGCTGCATCTGCCCGCTGCCGAAAAGGTCGCCGACCGTCTTCATACCGTCGAGCAGAATGTCGTTAATAATATCGAGCGGCGGATATTTCTCCAGCGCTTCCTTCAGTGAATCCTCAAGGCCGATGCGTTCGCCGTCGATGATGTGGTGTTTCAGCTTGTCCTCGATCGACAGGTTTGAGACATCAGGCTTGATCGACTGCGCGGTCTTGCCCTCAAACAGCGTTGTAAATTCAGTCAGAGGATCGTAAACACAAACACCGCCGTCGATCTTTCGCCGGTCGTAAATCAGATCGCGTGCCGTGTCGATCTCGTGCTCGTTAAAACGGATGAGGGGCAAGATCTTGGAGGCGTTGACGATCGCCGAGTTCATTCCGGCGTCTACGCAGTCGTGCAGAAATACCGAATTCAGCACCACGCGAGCAGCCGGCGAGAGACCAAAGGAGATGTTCGAAACGCCCAGTATTATGTTCGCATCGGGCATTTCAGCGCGTATCTCCCGGATCGCCCGGATCGTCTGGTCGGCGTTTGCCCGGTCTTCCTCAATTCCCGTCGAGATCGGCAACGCGAGCGGGTCGAAAAAAATATCGTGCGCCGGAATGCCGAATTCGACGGCCTGTTTATAAGCCCTACGTGCGATCTTGAGCTTACCCTCAGCCGTTCGCGCCATTCCGTCCTCGTCGATCAGGCCGATAACGACGGCTGCTCCGAACTCTTTCGCCAGGCCGAGGACCTTCAAGAATCTGGGCTCTCCGTCCTCGTAATTTGTAGAGTTAAGGATAGATTTACCGCCCGCGTGCTCGAGGCCCGCTTCCATCTTTTCCCACTCGGTCGAGTCGAACATCAGCGGAATCTTGACGTTCGTAGCAAGCCGAAACGCGAGTTCGTGCATATCGGCGACGCCATCGCGGCCGACAAAGTCGACGTTTACGTCGAGGATATGCGCCCCTTCCTTTTCCTGTGACTTAGCGAGGTTTACGAGGCCGTCCCAGTCCTCAGCGTCGAGCAGGTCGCGCATCTTCTTGGAACCCGAGGCATTAACTCGCTCGCCGACGATCAGGAACGATGCGTCCTGCGTGTAAGGCTGCTGAAAGTAGATGGATGAGGCCGACGGCTGCAGGTGTGCGCCGCGGTGCTTCGGCGACATTCCGCCCACACGTTCCACGACCTGCCGAAGGTGCTCGGGCGTCGTGCCGCAGCAGCCGCCAACGATATT
Organism: uncultured Chloracidobacterium sp.; assembly: GCA_964636445.1. Classification (GTDB taxonomy): domain Bacteria; phylum Acidobacteriota; class Blastocatellia; order Pyrinomonadales; family Pyrinomonadaceae; genus OLB17. The sequence goes on along the minus strand of CAZWSK010000230.1, from coordinate 2,184 downwards.
CGCGCCAAAATCCTTAGCAAAATGCTCGACCTGCGCCGCAAAGCTCTCGGGCGTCTCGTCATAGTGCTGCTGCCCGTCCTTGACCTCAGGCAGGCCTGCGTTAGGCAGCACACTGACCGCAAGAGGCGAATTCTCGCACAGGAATCTGAAGCTGTCGGTCATATGCTTCGGCCCGGTGCCGCAGTTCATCCCGATAACATCGATCGGAAAAGGCTCAAGGGCCGTCAACGCGGCGCCGATCTCCGTTCCGTTCAGCATCGTCCCAAAGACCTCGATCGTCACCTGCGCGATCACCGGAATGCGCACCTTTGTGTGCTCAAAATGGTCAAAGATCGCCGCCAGAGCCGCCTTTGTCTGCAGCAGGTCCTGACATGTCTCGACGATGAGCAAATCCGAGCCTCCATCTACCAGGCCGCGAACCTGCTCGCGATAAGCGTCTTTCAGATCGCGGTAGCCGATATGTCCGAGCGTCGGCAGCTTCGTTCCCGGCCCGATCGAACCTGCAACGAATCGCGGTTTGTCGGGCGTCGAATAGTCGCTCGCAATTCGCTTAGCAAGTGCCGCCGCACGGTAATTGACGTCGTATGTCTTCTCGGCGATTCCAAATTCCGTGAGAACTACCTCGCTGCCCCCAAAACTATTGGTCTCGATCACATCGCATCCGACATCGAGAAACGCGGTGTGGACCTTCTCGATGGCATCCGGGCGAGTGTAAAGCAGATTTTCAGAACAATTTTCAAATGCGGGCCCGCCCCATTCGTCTATGGATAAATTGAGCGACTGCAAATAGGTTCCCATCGCACCGTCGAAGACGATGACCTTTTCCTTTAGTAGATCGAGAAAGTTGCTCATAAATCAAAAACCCTGTGCCAAACAAGCACAGAGTTTCACAAAAACTGACCAATTGAACTCCGCTGTTTAGCCGCTTGTTTTTCGTGGCCGCAAGTCGCAATAACTCACCACGTAAACACGATAATACCCTCGCGGTGATGGCTAGTCAATTTTAGGCCCAAAACGTCTCGACGATATCCCAAACCTCCCTCGAGAGTTCGATGCCCTCGGGGAAATTCGCGTAAAAATCATCTCGGAGCCGCATCGTATCATTTGCAAGGTACGCGTCGAGCGAGTCTCGCGACGGGGCGACGTATTTCATTCTATATTTGCCTTCTGTGCGTGAAAATGTTGCCGACTCGAAACGGCCTGTCGCTAAGACATCGGCGATATGGCGGTTCCGCATGTAGGCTTCAAATCGCTCGACTAATTCCGCCGGGACGACGGCGGTGACCTCGTATGTTACCTTCATCGATACACCCTCAGTTATGATTCAACGTTGCTTAGGTGTAAAATATCATAAAGGTATCCCCGGCCTGCAATGAGCTCTCGAAATAGGAAAGATTACCGCCTTAGCAAGACCGCGTACATGCGGTATCTGAAGTGCCCGCCTGAGTTTTGGCTGTCGTTTCACTATCCGCTGCTGGTCGTCGAGCCGTATTCGCTTGAGTACGAACACCTGCGCCAGCAAGGCTATCAGGTTGAGAGCTACGTCAAACAGCTTGCCCAATTCAAGCCCGACGACTCGCAGGCCGTCGATTTTCAGCGCACCTTCCAAACCGATAATTTAATCGCCCGCAGCGACCTGGTCATCACGGATACCGCGACGGGCGAGATCGATATCTACGAGATAAAGGCCGCGGCCTCTGTCAAACCTGAGCATTACGATGATGTCGCCTTTCAAAGAATGGCCGCGGAAGCAATGGGCCACCGCGTGCGGCGCTGCTTCGTCATCACGATGAACGGCGAGTACGTCCGTCAGGGCGACATCGACCCGGAACAGCTCTTCGTCATCACCGAGGTCACGCAGGAGGTCGCAGACAAACTCGATGCGACTACCAAACTGGCACGCGAGGCGATCGCGTACCTTAAGACGGTTCCGGTGCCCTCACTGCTCGAGTACTGTGCCCTTTCCGGACCTGCCGGAATACACGGTCTTCGATATCTCGTATCTCAAGAACGACAAACGCCGCGAACTGCTTGCGATGGAGGTCGTCGACATACGCGATGTGCCTGACGATTTTCCGCTGTCGGCGAAGCAGCGAAAACAGGTCGCCGCAGCGCGTTCCGGCGAGATTGTTATCGAACACGACGAGATCCGCAAGCGAATGGATTGCTGCGAATACCCGCTGC
>CAZWSK010000229.1:0-3777 GCA_964636445.1 uncultured Chloracidobacterium sp. | reverse complement strand
GTAGTTGTGCGGCAGGTCGCGGTTGTGTGCATCGCCGCCGAAGGCGTATTGCAGTATTCGCATGCCCGGAAAACCGCACTCGGCTCTCGATGCCTCGACCTCAGGAGTCACTGAACCAAGGTCCTCGGCGATCAGCGGCAATTCGCCGAGGCGCCGCCGTAATACCCCAAAGATCTCACGGCCCGGCACATCGGCCCATTGGCCATTCTCGGCCGTGGTGTCGCCGCCGGGCACTTCCCAATTGCGCACAAAGCCGATGAAGTGGTCGAGCCGCGCAACATCGACGGTCTTGAGCGTCCACGCCACGCGGGCCGTCCACCAGCCCATGTTGTCGGCTAGCATCGCCTGCCAGTCGTAGATCGGATTGCCCCACAGCTGGCCCGTTTCTGAAAAGTAATCCGGCGGCACGCCTGCGACTACGGTCGGCCGCCCTTCGTCATCGAGCTTGAACAATTGCTGATTGCACCAAACGTCCGCCGAGTCGTATGCCACAAAGATCGGGATGTCGCCGATGATCCTAACGCCGCGTTCGTTGGCGTAGTCTTTGACGGACATCCATTGGCTAAAGAATAGGAACTGCCAAAACTTGACCGCCTCGATCTCGCGTTTCCACTGGACACGTGCCTTGTCGAGTGCGTCCCGCTCGCGCTTTCGCAGAGCCGGTGCCCAGTCGGCCCACGAGGCCTGATCATGAGTGTCCTTTAGGGCAATGAACAACGCCAGGTCGTCAAGCCACCAGGCGTTCTCGCGGGCGAACGTCTCGTATGCCTCACGCCGCTCGCCACGGCCTTCGGCCCTGAATCGCTCAAACGCTTCACCCAGCACCGCGTTGCGATCATTCGCTACCGAGCCTTCGTCAACAGAGCCGTCCTCGGCGAGTTTCGCTGCCGAGATCAGCGACGTGTTCCCGCCAAAGGCTGACAACGCTGAATACGGCGAGCCGCCCGCCGGCACCAGGTTCAGCGGCAGGATCTGCCAATATGTTTGCCCCGCCGCCACCAGCCAGTCGATAAACCAACGCGCCGTTCCCAGGTCACCGCTCGGCAGCGAAGTTGGATGAAGGAGGATGCCGCTGGCTCGTGGAAAGTTCATTCGGAGTAACTAATAACGGATAACGAATAACTGATAACCGAAGAATATCAGTTTTCAGTTTCTAGGTTTCAGTTGTCAGTTATTTCAGAGCCAAAAGACAAGATGCTAGCCGCGTTTCGGGGGGAAGAACTTCTTGGTTAATGAAAATGTGAAACGTTTCACATTTTTGAGTGTGAAACGTTTCACATTTTGCGAAAAAGCCCGTTTTGTCGAGGAAAATCGCCCTATTGGTCGTAGATGATCGGCCTTTGTCGCGGGTGCGGAGGCCGGGTTGGTCGCATATAAGCCTGCGATTGGTCGAAGGTCTTTTTCAATAAGGATCCTCAACTTGAGGGTAAAAGCGGCAATCCGATCGTCGTCCGGGCGGTTTCGGGCCAAAAAGGTTCAGTTGGATGAATTGGCTAAGCTGCGCCCCGCTGTGTGAAGTGTGTTGGGCTTTAGGAAAGCGCACGTCAATGCTGGGGAATTGCGCTTCTTTCAACCGCTAACTGTGTGAATCACACTAATCGCGTTCCGGGGCGCTAAGTGCGTGCACGACTCAACACCCAAAACTCGCAGCCTCGGCCCCGCCAGCGTTCGAGGTCACGCAAAGTCAGCGGGGCCAAGGCCTCTTCCGGACTGCTCGGATGGAGGTTGTATCTTTGCTTCCGCGCGGTTTTCGCATACAATCGCGGGGAATCTGATCAACCGAAAAGAGGAGGTCGTTATGGCCAGGATCAATTTTGGACGTCTTTTCATAGGCGGGCTGATCGCGACGGTGCTGCTGTTTGTGACGGACGGGTTTTTGCATGAGAACATCGTCAAGCAGTATTGGGAATTCCTATACCAAGGCCTTCGCGCAACGCCGCCGGAAGGGCACGCGACGTCGATGGTCTATTTCTTTCTCTTTGAGATGGGCCGCGGGTTTGGGGCGATATTTCTCTACGCGTTGATGCGCCCGTTCCACGGGCCGGGGCCGAAGACTGCGATCTTTGCCGCGATCGCGGCATGGCTGGCGTTCTCTGTGACGGCACCGGCCGAGTTTATTCCGCTTGGATTTTACGGCCGGCGGATGTGGCTGATCATCGCGGGGTATCAATTGGTAACGTCGATCATTACGAATTTGCTCGCGGCGTGGATCTATCGCGATCCGGCGACGGCGGTCACGCCCGAACCTGCATAGGCAAGATATGTGAGCGGCTTGCGACCAGAGATCTACAAAAAACTTGGCTGGCTCAACGAACTGAGCACCGAGGCGGCCGAGGCGGCGTTTCTCACCGTGTGCGGTTCGACCGAGTGGTCCCGGCGAATGGCCGCCGCGAGGCCGTTCAGACTGCTCACTTATCTATACGAGGACGGAGAGGAGATATGGTTCTCGCTCTCCGTCGCCGATCATCTTGAGGCATTCGCGGCCCATCGGTCTGCGGGCGAACAGTCACATCGGGCGGCTGCGTTAGATGATAGCGTGCACGTGCTCGCCGACGTCATCCATTTGTATGAGAAGAAGTTCGGCTTTATATTTGTAATCAGTGAGACCGGAAAGACCGTCGAGGAGGTCGTTGCGATCTGCAGGTCACGGCTGGGTAATTCGGCCGAGACAGAATTAAAGCTCGCCGCAATTGAGCAGTGGAAGATAACTGAGGCCCGACTGAACGAACTTCTCGAATCATGAGCCCGATAACCACACACATTCTCGACACCACCTCAGGCAAGCCCGGCGCCGGCATCCCGGCAATTCTTGAGCGAAAGACACATACCTCCGGCTGGCAAAAGATCGCCGAGGGAATTACCGACGTCGACGGACGGATCAACGATTTTCTATCGACGCGTGAGGCATTCCTGCCGGGGCATTACCGGCTGATATTTGAGACGGGGCCGTATTTTCTGCTGCAGAGCATCGAATGTTTCTTTCCGCAGGTCACCATCAGCTTTGTCGTTAAGGACACGGTCCAGCACTATCACGTTCCGCTGCTCCTGAGCCCGTTCGGGTACTCGACCTACCGCGGAAGCTGACCACACTCTAAGAATGAACACTAGTTTGGCAACGGAGTCTCTCGAAAAGATCGCGAGCAGGCTTCGCACTTCTATGTCCGAATTCTCGACACGTTATCCGGGCGAATCGGGCCGCCGTCAGCCGGTGCATACGGTATACGGCGGGGCACATCTGGTCAGATCTGACACCACGGTAAAGCTCGGAAAACTGGCGCTGCGTTCGTTCGAGATGTACGCGCCGAAGGCGAGGATATTCGCGGACGTGCTCGAATTGCCGGAGCCTCTGAGTGAGGCGGTGTATCAGCGCGTCGGCGAAAAGCTCGAGCGCGAGGCTGTCGAGGACTTTCGCATCGATTTCGAGGACGGCTACGGCATTCGCAGCGATGAGGAGGAGGACGCTCACGCCGTTTCGGCGGCTGAACAGTTGGCAAATGGAATGGCGGACGGCACGCTGCCGCCGTTCATCGGATTTCGCATAAAGCCGTTTAGCGAAGAGGCTCATCAACGCGCGATCCGCACGCTCGACCTGTTCCTGACGACGCTCACTGCGAACACAGGCGGCACACTGCCATCGAATTTTGTCGTCACCTTGCCAAAGATCGTAACGCCCGAACAGGTAACGACGTTGGCCGATATCTTTTACGAGATCGAGCCGCGGCTAGGGCTCGCCGCTGGTTCGCTCAAGATGGAGATGATGGTCGAGACGACGCAGGC
>CAZWSK010000228.1:0-3811 GCA_964636445.1 uncultured Chloracidobacterium sp. | reverse complement strand
AAGCGCATCGGTGGGCGTGCATGTTCGTCGCGGGAGGAATTGCTCGACAATTGCGACGCAGTTGTAGTCTGCGCTCCGAACAGGACGCATCCTGAGATCGCGACGGCTGCGGTCGAGGCCGGGAAGCATGTATTTTGCGAGAAACCATTCGCGATCGGTGTTCAGGAGGCACGGAAGCTTCTCGAGACGGCAAATTCTACTGACAAGGTCTTTCAGGTAGGGCATAGCCGCAGGTTTGCGCCGCTGTATGCAAAGCTGAAAGAGTTGCTCGCTGACGATGTCCCGCATTCGGCCCACATTAAGATGAACCGCGGCGAGCTGCTGCAGCCGGCGTGGACGGGCGACGCGAATGTGACGGGCGGGTTTCTTTACGAGACGACGATACATTTTCTCGATCAGCTGCGGTTTCAGTTTGGGGAGATCGAGGAGTTGATAGCGTACGGTTCGCAGCATGAGTATCCTGAGATCGATGAGTTCTCGGTGATATTCAAGTTCAGGAACGGCTTTCATTGCACCTTTGCCTCGTCGGCGGATGCGGGCTGGATGTTCCCGTTCGAGCGGATCGAGGTGTTTTGCCACCACCGGACTATCGTCGCTGAGGAAATGATGAATCTCTTTGACGGCCGCGGAACGACGGCCGACTATTCGACCTATTCGTTCCACATGTTCGACGACGACACGCGGAAGGGTTTCGTCGCGGAGGATGCGGCCTTCATCAAATCCATAATCGAGGGCACGCGGCCGCCGGTGACCGCGGAGGACGGCTTTAAGGCGGTCGAGTTAGTCGAAGCTGTGTACGAATCAATTCGAACCGGCGAGCGCGTCAGATTCTAGAACTTTTCGGCTTACGGGGCGTTAAGCTATATTTCGATAACACTTTATGGCGACCTGCGGCAATTGTGGACAACTGAACATGGCGGAGAGCCATTTTTGCCGGTTTTGCGGCACTCGGATGCCTGCGCCGCAGCAGGCTGTCGCGGAGCCTTTTACGCATGCGGCCCCGCCGAAGCCGTATTCTTGGAAGACCGACGAATTCCAAACAAACCAGGAAGCCCGGCGGACCCAAGGAGGCCTTAGACAGCCTCCGGCGGCCGCGCCTTTGGCCTATCAACAGCCGGCACATCTATCCCAGCCATATCGTTGCCCGCATTGCATGTCGCAGTTCCTGCCACGTGTCGAAAAACGCATTTCGACGGCTGGCTGGATCACATTTGCGGTCCTGCTCGTTTTCTTTTTCCCTCTATTCTGGATCGGACTACTGATCAAGGAAGACGTACGAATTTGCCCGACCTGCACACGGCGGGTCGGCTAGCGGTAGTAGTATCCGCGCGGGTGTTCGATCTTGACCTCAGGATTGGTGCTCTGGATCTTCAGCTTGTGGTACCCCTTTTTCATATGCGTCGACAGATATGTCAGCGCAAATTGCCGGCTGAGAGAAACGATCATATCGCGAAAGAACGGTTGGAAGCTGACCATCGCCTGTGTTCCAGTAAAGAACGCTCGGCCGCCCGTTTCGTCCGACAGTTTTCCCAGCGCTCCCTGCGCGGCGTAGGCTAAGACACTATTGCGGTTTTCTGTACGTTCGGTGGGATTGTAAACCGTATAGACGGCGACACCTTTGCGGTTGGCTCTGAGGATGGCCTGGTCAAGATCGAAGCTCTGAGCGACTGACGCGAGATTCATGCCGCTCGACGTATCGAGGCCATCCGAGAACATAACAACAGCACGCCGGCCTGTCGGGACACCGTCAAAACGATCGAGGAGACTGACGAGCCCGTCAAACGGGCTTCGCGGCGCCAGCGTAGAGCTGCCGCTGACGATGCGAAGGGATCTCGCCGCTGCATCGAGATCGTCAGTAAATCGCTGCCTTATTTGCGGCGAGCCCGCACGAGTGTAGGCGACCATCACGCGTGTTCCCTTTGGCAAGCCGCGAATGAATTCCTGAATGTCCTTGATCTGGAGATTAAAATTCGCAGCCAGGTCTTCTTGTATGACAAAGGCGATCGATAGCGGCGTGGTCGAGACACTGCGTATCGATAGGATCTGCTGCTCCTCGTTGTCTTCACGCACGACGATCCGGTGAGCCTGGAGATATTCCTCGGTCTGGCCTTCTTTTAGTTCCTTTTTGGTAAAGATCGAGATCGGGACCGTTACAGGACGAACACTCTCTCGCCGATTATCGGGCTGAGCGAACGCACCCGCCGCAAAGACAAATGCGAGGGCGATGGGCGTTAGGATCCAGCGGAACTTCTTCATAGCGCCGTGCGTTGGCCACCTGCATAGTATTATATACCTACACGCAAGCGAAAAGGTCATGCATTCTTACAACGCGTTTGGCCTCAGGCTATGAGCCGCGTCTGCGCTAGACTCTACGCAAGCGGCAGCTATGGCAGACATAACGAAAAGCGATCTGGTACGCGGGCGAAAGCTGGTCGCCGGAGCGGTGACGGCGCCCGCGGTCCTTACGGCGGCACCTGCCTTGATAACATTGCTCGCTCTAATGTTGGCCCCACTCGCGCCGCCATCGGCGTTCGTGGTGCTGTTCTTTGGCGCCGTGGTGACCGTGTTGGGACTGTTGGTCGGGCTGGGGATCGCGGGTTATTTAGTTCATAAACGCGGCCGATGGCTGAGGGAGATGCGCGAGTTTATCGCAGCCGACGGCATTCGTGCTGAGGAGATCGGCTGGTTTACGAACGAGCTCAAGGCGGCTGAGAAGCGTGCTTTAAAATCGGTCGAGGCCCGCGATCTGCTTTTGGGCGATGCATACCGCGAGACGCTGGCGTCGCGTCTCACGGCGACTAGGATCCTTAAGTCGTCAAAGAGGGAACTGATGCTGGCGCGAAAACGTGAGGGCAGGATCAAGATGCTGAAGTCGGGCCGCCGCGATGAGTTCCTCTCTGAGATCAGTCGCGATGTGGAGAAGGTCTCGGGCATCCGCGACGAGGCGTCGGCAATGCTCGCTGAGGCGGAGGCACGCCTGCAGATGATCGAAGCGGCGGCTACGCGGGGCGGTAGTCTCGCGGACAGCGAACTTGCCCTTAAGAAGCTCTCGGCCCGTACTAAAGAGCTTCCGCTCGCTCTGGAATCGGCTAGGATGTCTGAGGAGATTCGCCTCGAGCTCGAGGCCGAAAATGATGTGGGCGAATGAGAACCGCGAAGCCGTTGGAACGAATGAATTGAACCTGTAGTTAACAGGTGGGTGGCCTTTTGCCCCGAAATTATCGGAACATCAGAGCCGGCGGCCTCCGGCAAAGCTCCTTAGAGATCTGCACTGACCCTCGGCATTGGCCTCCCGTCATTCATATGTTGGCTCAATTGTAATAGCGTTCCTGACGAGAAACGCAGTCACTTCGTTCGCCAATTCGAATACTAGCACAGGCTGGGCCGGGCAAAAAGTCGAATTTTCAAAGATCAAATGTGCCGTTCTTATTGCCCGGTTTCCAGCGTCAGCGGAGCGGCATCGCGGTTCTTCAGCAGCCTATCGAGCATCTCAGAGCACTCATTACTGCGGGCGGCTAGCTGGGCGTCGGTTTGGGCTTGACTGCTTTTTAGCTGGTAATACTCGTCAGCGATGTGCAGGGCGGCGAGGATCGCGACCTTGAGGGAATCGACCGTCATCGTGCCAGACGAGATCTCGCGCATCTTGGAATCCACGTACTCCGCCAGGTCCTGAATGTAGGCGTTATCGCCGTCAGAGCGGATGCTGTAGGTGTTGTTATATATCTCGACCCTGATCGTCTGTTCGGACATATGTTTAGCGGCCGACGGCGTCGGCGACCTCGGTGTCGATCGCGGAAATGGCCTCGAGCAT
>CAZWSK010000227.1:0-3840 GCA_964636445.1 uncultured Chloracidobacterium sp. | reverse complement strand
TCAGATGAGTACGAGACGCGTCTTTGCCGCTATTGAATTAAACGCTTCGGTGCGCGCGCAAGTTGCGGCGTATTGCGGCGAATTGCGTCGAGAGTTCGCCGATCTTCGCGTTCGGTGGGAGCGGCCTGAGAAGCTGCACATGACGTTGCGGTTTGCGGCCCACGCTGATGCAGCGACGCTTGCCGAGCTTGAGAGCAAATTAAGAGTAACGGCCGCCAGCCACGCGCCTTTTGAATTAGCAGTCACCGATACCGGTGCCTTTGCGAATCGTCGCGGCCCGACGGTGCTATGGCTTGGTGTCGATCCCGCGACGTCGGAAACGGTCGGCTCGATCGCCGATCAGCTCGGCAATACCGGACGTTTTCACCCGCACATCACGATCGCGCGTATCAAGCACGCAAACGAAGCGAGGAAACTCATCGAGCGGCATCGGCAGAATTCCTTCGGCCCCGCCGCATTCGTTGTCAACGAACTCGTCCTTATCGAAAGCACGCTCACGCCGTCTGGCTCCGAATACAAAATCCTACTCCGCGAACCGTTTCACTTATAAATGCTTCTCTATCGCCGCGGCGACGGCGTCGCTCTCGGGCAGTTCCTTTGTGGCAAATCGTGCGACCACGTTACCGTTCCGATCAAGCAGAAACTTATTAAAATTCCACGTGATATCGCCGCCGTGTTCGGGGTTTGACTGCTTGCTCGTCAGCATCGTGTAGAGCGGATGCTGATCGCTTCCTGTGACCGAGATCTTAGAGAACATCGGGAAGCTCACGCCATAGGTCAGGCGGCAAAATTCCTTGATGTCGGCCTCGGTGCCCGGCTCCTGCCCGAGAAAATTGTTGGCAGGGAAGCCGAGTATCACAAACCCGCGGTCTTTGTACTTGTCATAGATCGCCTCGAGCCCCTCGTACTGGCTCGTATAGCCGCATTTGCTTGCGACATTTACGATCATCACGACCTTTCCGCGATAGGTGTCGAGCGAGACGTCGTTGCCGTCGATGTCCTTCATCGTGAATTCATAAATGGACCTCTGCGTCGGCGGCGTGGTCGGCGTCGGGTTCAGGATAAAGCCGTAACGATACGCCAGACCTGCGGCGGCGAGCCCCAGCAGAACGACAACAACGATAATTACCTTCACGATCATCGCTTCAGCTCACGCGGGCTGCCCGGCGGTTTTGGCAGTTCGCCGGCGCTGTCCTTGCCGGTCTCACTAAACACCTCTTTAAAGGCACCGACGCTCGATAGCACGGCGGACGTCTCCGTCGGCATAAATATGACCTTGCTGTTCTGTGTCCTCGCCATGTCACGCATAGAGTCGACATAGCGTGCCGTTATCAGATATTGCGCCGTCTGCCCGCGGTCGCCGATCGCGCCGGCGATCTGCGCGATGGCCTGGGCCTCGGCTGCGGCGTTTATTTGCCTTGCCTGCGACGCGCCCTCGGCGTCGAGAATGGCGGACTGTTTATTTCCCTCAGAACGCGTAATTGCCGCCTGCTTTTCGCCCTCGGCACGAGTGATGGCGGCCTGCTTGTCGCCCTCAGCCTGCAGGATAAGTGCTCGGCGATTGCGCTCGGCGGTCATCTGTTTTTCCATCGTGATGCGAACGTCCTCGGGCGGATTGATATTCTTCACATCCACACGCGTGACCTTGACGCCCCATTTATCCGTGGCCTCATCAAGAATAATTCGCAGCTTTGCGTTGATCTGGTCGCGGCTCGACAGCGTATGGTCAAGATCCATCTCGCCCATCACGCTTCGCATGCCCGTGATCGTCAATTGCACGATCGCGCCGACGAGATCGGCGACCTCATACACTGCCTTGGTCGGGTCCGTGACCTGCCAATAGACGACGGAGTCAACATTTATCGTCACATTGTCCCGCGTGATCACAGGCTGCGGCGGCATGTCGATAAATTGCTCTCGCAGATCGATCGACGTCGTTCCCGGCCGCGTGCCGGACCAATAAACGCCGCGCGGCGATTCAAAGAACGGGACGATGATGTTCAGCCCGCTGTTAGCGATGCGGTTAAACCGCCCGAGCCGCTCGATCAGCAGCACCGTCGATTGCGGCACGATCTTGATCGTCTTCCACGCGACCGTCAACAGAGCAATGCCGAGAAACAGCAGAAATATAGATCCGAGACCAAATAGCTCAGCCATGAGAATCCTCCTTAGGGAACAACGTAAATATATCCCATTTCACGGAAAAAGGCCGAATGAGCACCCTTCTTAACTCCGCAACTCATCGTAAGTTATAAGTCACGCCCGCCCGGATAAGGCGGGGATAGCCGAAATGGGTGCCTTCGAATGGGCTGCCGAAGTTATAGACGAAGCGGTGGTTAAAGATATTCTCGGCGTCGACGCTGAGGCGGACGGAATGCTTCTCGTTCTCCACGAGACGTACGCCGGCCTGGACATTAAAGACAGTCCACGGCCGCATTCGCCCGCGATCAAAATCGACGAGCTCCGATCCCGGCGTATTCATCAGGACGACAAGGCGGTCCTCGTCGACCTCGAGCGGAACGCCGCTCTCGTGACGGCCGCCAAAGGTTGCGAACCAACGCCTGCTTGGGTTGTTGTATGTGATGGCGAATGACACGACGTTTCGTTGGTCGTGATCGGGAATGAACTTAGTGCCGGCGCCGATCTCGATGAATTCCTCGGTCAGGAACAGCCCGCCGTTAATCGGCCCGGTCTGCAGAATGCGGCCATTGGTCCAACTCGCGTAGGCCGAAAAGCCGCGGCGTTCGAGAATGTCGAGCCGCAGATCGCTGCCGCGTGAAAACCCTTTTGCGACGCTGTTGGGAAAGATGATCGTCGTATTAAAGAAGGTGTTCGGATCGCCGAAGTTTCGAAAGTTGCGACGCCACAATGCCGCGTCGAGCCGTACCAGATTGCGGAACGTATGCGTCGCCCCGACCTCATAGGCCGATACGCGTTCGGCACGCACGCGCGCTCCGCCCGTACCTTCATCAGCGAAAGGCGATAGAGCACGGGCCTGGTCGGAATCTGAGAGAAGCAGATTCTCCAACTGCGGCGGCTGAAATAGGCTGTTGAACGACGCTCTCAGGACGGTGCCCGTGCGATCGATCCGATACGCGATCCCGATACGCGGCATTAGTCTGCTTTCCCCCGAAGGAAGGCTGCTGTGATCAAATCGCAGGCCGGCACTCACGGATAAGGTCTTGAACGTAAATTGATCTTGTACGTAGGCCGCCGTGTAGGTGCCACTTCGCGAACCAGAGAAAACGAATGGATCCTTGAGGTTAAACTTTCGCGCTTCGTCACTGATCTCGCGTTCCTCGGCCAGCTCGTCGTCAGTGACGGCGAACGAAAAATATTCGCGTAAGCCGATCCGCGTCGCTTCGAATCCTGCCTTTACCGCGTGGCCGCGTCGGACGAATGAAACGCTGCCGAGAATTCCGCTTCGCGTCTGCCGCCGGTCCTGCGTCGCGGTGAGCGGCGTGTCAAATTCACTGGGAAGCAAACGGCTCGTCGCGCTTCGGCGAAACAAGATCAGGTTTGACACAACGTTTGCGTTAAACGCGTGCTGCCACGAAACGCTTTCGTTGTCATCGCGAAACCGCTGCTGCTGGTCCTGTCCGGCATCCTCCTGGATCGAATCATCAGGAACGTGAATGTTCGCTCCGTTCAGTCCGAGGTCAAAGAAAAAACTGTCCCGGCCGCGGGACTGCCAATCAGCCCGCACGTTCACGTTGCGGCGCCAACCGCGATTGTTGAGGTTTCCCTCGTCCACGGGATCAAGATAGCGGTGCGTGCGAAAATAAGCTGCGTTGCCAAACAGTCCGAACTTCTCACCCCAGCCGCGGCCAACGCTCCCGG
>CAZWSK010000226.1:1800-3955 GCA_964636445.1 uncultured Chloracidobacterium sp. | reverse complement strand
CGCGGGCATTGAGGATGAGGTTGGTAAAGACCTGCTGAAGCTTGCCCGCACTGCCGTGCATCGCGTGCGGCTTTGTAGTGTAGTTCTTTACGATCTCGACATTCGATTTGCGAAGCTGCGGCTCGAGAAGCTGCAGCGTATCGTTAAGTAGCTTGTTGATCTCGACCTCGGTGAAGTCCTCAGAATTACCCGTTCGCGAAAAATTCAGCAGGTTCCCGACGATGTTCGACGCGCGGTCCGTCTGCCGCTGCATCTTTTGCAGAAGAGCGTGTTTCGGGTCTGTCTCGGGGATCATTCCAAGGAGCATCTGCGTGTAACTAGAAACTCCCGTAAGCGGCGTGTTCACCTCATGGGCGACGCCTGCGGCGAGCAGGCCGATGCTCGAGAGCTTTTCGCTCTGCTGCAGCGTCTCCTCTAACTTGACGCGCGAGCTGACGTTCTCAAGTACGATGATCGCCCCGGTCTGCTGATTTGACACCGAGCGAAGCGGTGCGACGGCGACGTTTAGGATCAGCGGCCGGCCGGCCTTATCAGAGGTGTGGAGCTTATACGCGTTGCGGATCTCGGTCAGATGCCAGCGTGATTTACCAAGAATGCTCTCGAGGTTGGCGGCGAAGTCCACATCGAATACCTCGATCACCAGCCGCCCGACGGCCTCGTCGCGTCTGAGGCCCATCATCTCTTCAAAAGGCGAGTTGCACCGTGTGATGCGTCCGTCCTCGTCCACGGCCAGAAGGCCGACGTTGACCGACTCGACGATAGACTCGTTGAATTCCTTGAGCAGAGCAAGCTCCTCGACGTGCTGTCTTTGCTGGCCGTAAAGGCGGCTATTTTCGATGGCGACTGCGATGTAACCAGAGATCGTTCGAAGTATCTCGAGGTCCTCGCTCGACAGGAGCGACCCATCACGCGCCCGGCCGAGGCCGATCACCGCGACCATCTTCCCGCCGACCACGCACGGGACAAAATAATGCAATTCCTGCCTGACAACGACCTTGCCGTTGCCATTTCCGTTGCCGTTTATGGCGATCTCGACGTCCGGCCGGTCGAATTCGTCAGCCCGAACAACACCGGTCGCTGCGGATTTTTGCCTCACCATTGTGCGAAAATCCCCAGGAATTCGATACTCTTCGCTCAATCCGACCGACTTTGAGAGGCGATAATGCTCTTTTTCGGCCTCATCTTCGATGAAAACAGCCACTTTTTCGACATCAAGCACCTGTCTCAGACGTTCGATGAGGCCCTCGAGAAGCGGCTCCAGGGCCGTCGTGGCCGAGAGCGTCTTTCCAAAATCCAACAGCCCCTGCCTGAGGTCGTAACGCTCGCCGTAAAAGAACCGGTCGGCACGCTCCTGAAGGAACTTTTTCAGCGGTTCGCTTAGCATCACGATGACGCCCATCGCGACGACGGCAATGATGGCCCGGAGTGTTATCTCCGTCGTCGACAGGTTGCTTCCCACAGCGAAGAACACCAGTCCCAACGCCACCGCACCGATCATCATCGCGATCGCCAGCGTCGT
Source organism: uncultured Chloracidobacterium sp. (assembly GCA_964636445.1). Classification (GTDB taxonomy): domain Bacteria; phylum Acidobacteriota; class Blastocatellia; order Pyrinomonadales; family Pyrinomonadaceae; genus OLB17. The sequence continues at coordinate 2,436 of CAZWSK010000226.1, read as the reverse complement.
CATCGCGTAGACCAATGCACGCCGCACAACCACGTCGACGTCCATCAGCCGATATCGAACGACCGAATGGCCGAAGCTCAGCGGAATTAGAGCGAGCGGCAGTGTCGTGATGGCTACGCTGAAATTGTCGTCAGGGATCGGTATAGCCAGCCGCTCGACGAGTTGCATTATCGCAACCGGAGCGATGGCGGCGATCGTTCCCCACATCGCCCACTTGAGGCGTTGGCGAACGACCGGCTGACGGCTCTTGAAGACACGCCAAACGAGAATGCCGGCACCTGCCGAGACTCCGGCGACAAAGTGGTAGAAATTCAGCCGGAACAGCCACCCGAACACGTCATAACGGTCGCTTACGCGTGCAAGAAAGCCGGTTAGGCCCGTCTCCGGAAAGATCTGCGGGAAGACTGAAAGGAAAACCAGAACGACCGAAAAAGCGGCGGCGGGGAAGTACAGCGCATAGGTTTTCCACGGCTCTTTGGACACGACTGCGCTCCTGACCGGATACCTGATACAGAAATGCAGGAAGAGCGGCACGAACAGCGCGAGCGCCATATTGTCGAGCAAGTCGACCGCGAGATCAAAGTCCCTGCCGATCCCGATCGCCCGGTATGCGTGAAAGACGAACGCCGTGAGACA
>CAZWSK010000226.1:0-1700 GCA_964636445.1 uncultured Chloracidobacterium sp. | reverse complement strand
TCGGCGTCTAGTCCGATACCGATCAGTTTATCGCCGACCGCAATTCCCGCGCGAGAACCCGCGAACCCCGGCATCACCTTATCCGCGTAAACTCCGTCACCTCGCAGCGACCATCGAACGCCGTCGGTCGGGGGAAGGTTTTGGAACGCCCGCTGTGATAAGTTCAGCGCCGCGGCCGCCACCAGCAGCACAGCCGCCAGCAGCCATATCAGGCTCCAACTTGTCAGCAGTTTCTGTTTCATCGCCGGGGCAAACTTCGCCGTACAATATTTTACGCAAAATGCGTTCCAGTCGGGTCAATTCGAAATGCCGGCAATTGCCCCGATTTTACAGGCCAAAAACGAAAGAGCGCCGCATCCAAGCCGCGTTCTTTCGCCGATCTATTCAACAATTTGCTTACAATCCGAGAATTTGGACGCGAGAGAGGATTCAAAATCGAACCTGAATGCCGCCGCGGACCATGCGGCCGTGCCCGTTGAAGCGGATCGAGCCCTCGTCCGAGCTAAGCCCGGTCTGGACATCGAACAGATTGCGGGCGTCGACCATCGCCTGAGCTCGGAACGGCAGTCCAAAGGTTGGCAAGGCGTGTGTAACGTAAACACTGAGGCCGGGATCGTATATTGCAAGCCGTCCTTTGAACGGATCGATGGCAAAGACGGTTGCCTCAGGCGACAGACGATAGATCGCCCGGATGCTTGTGCCGCCCAGATCAGTGGTTAGCTGGCCGAACACCGATTGGAAAAAGTCATTCTCGAACGCCCGATCAGGGTCGTTGATGAAGGACTCCGAAAGTCTTTGGCCCTGCCCTGCGGAGTAACCCGCCGAAGCTGAAAAGACAGAGCCGAGCCGTCTGGAATACACCACCCTGATCCCACGGGCCGCACCCTGCTGATTGGCCACGATCCCTGTGACGTCGTCGTCGAGATCATCGAAATCGACGTTTCTCAGGCCCACGCCGCGTGAAAACACCGTGTCGAAGAAGAAGTTCGCCTCGATCGAGGATTGGCCGTCTAACACCCGCTCGATCCCAAATTCTACACGTCGCGAGTTGTTGAGAAGAGGTTTGCCGCTAACTAGGAAAAGGTCCTCGACGGCTACCGGTTCCGAAAAAGCGACGCTTTGGTCCTCTAACTCGATGGCATTTGCCCAACTCCGCTCCTCGGTCTGCTGCGTCAAAGCCGAACGAAAGCGGGTGCGAGCATTAAGATCGAACTGAACTCCGGCTCGCGGTGAGAACGTCGCATCGCTCCCGGCACCGAGGTAGCGCGCGTAGTCGAACCCAAGCACGAGAACAACGCCGTCGCGGATCTTCCATTCATCTACGGCCTGGAATGAGAATTGACCTAGCGGCTTGGCGCCCCCGGTAGTTGACAACATCCCGAGCCGGCTGATCGCCGAATTCAGTCTGACAGTGTGTCCGTCAAACTGATCCAGCTTGATAAAGGTCTCCAAACGTGCAGGCGCATGCGCGCCCTTGCCGAACTGACCCGCGATCACCACATCCGTCGACTGGTCGACGGGGAGCATCGTCGCGAAATTGACCGCGGAATAGCTGCCTGCGGGCAAATCCGCCGCAAGAGCACTGACCACCGTCTGACCCTTACGGCTATTCTGCGCGACATGAACATCCTCCGTGACGGTCTCATCGACAACAGGGTCGCCCTCGCGGTTTTGATAGATCGATCTTTGCGTTTGGGCCG
>CAZWSK010000225.1:0-3961 GCA_964636445.1 uncultured Chloracidobacterium sp. | reverse complement strand
AGGACGGCGACGGTGAAGATGGCCAGAATAATAAGGATCGGAATCGTTTCCATTCAAGCTTAAAAGAAACGCGCCAAGGCGTCGGAACGCGGGCATCTCTGCCCGCTCTTACGTTCGATCGCGCCAACCCGCGCTGCCCCACTGCCATTCGTCAGGCGCCGCACACAACCCAGCCTTCACCGGATTCTCATCAATATACCGCCTGACCCTCACAAAGTGCTTTCGGTCCCGGATGAACCGATCGTAATACTCAGGCGCCCAAAAACGCCCTTTCCGTCCCAGGATCTTGTTCGCCCTCGACGATGTAAAACTCTTGATCGAGTGAATAATGTCGGACAGCGTGTACGGATGGATCGGCCGCAACAGCAGATGGACGTGATTCGCCATTATCACCCAGGCGATCAGCTCATACCGTTCGCCGGCAAAATGTAAGATGGCTTCAGCTACGAGACGGGCAATTTGCGGCTCCTTTAAGTAAGTTGGGCCGCTGCCGAGATCGAGGGCGCGTTCAACCGCACGGAAGTGTTCGACCTCGGTTATCTTATGCTCACGAAGCTTCGCGTCGAGCTCTTCGATCGCGTTCTTGGGCAGGGAATCAGCCAGACGAAAAGTGACGAACTGAAGCAGTTCCGGGGCGTCGTAGTGCGGAAGGTAGCCGCGGTGGTGACGGCGGATGCGCGATTCCTCGACGTTCTCCGCTGCGGGCGTACGAGCGGGCAGAGATGCCCGCGTTCCGACGCCTTGGCGCGTTTCGGGTTTGTTCACCTCTGCCATGCGTTAAGAAAGTCGTCCCAATCTTTAAGTGCCCTTTCAACCTGTACCAAATGCCTCTCCCGTTTATTGCGGTGTTTTTTGCGCAATTCGACGGGCAGTGGTTCGAGTAGGCCGAACGTAATATTCACCGGCTGAAAGTTCTTTGTCTCGACGTTTGAGACGTAGCGGCAGAGAGCGCCGATGGCGGAGGTTGTGGGGGCGACTAATAGCTCCTCGCCGCGTAACACACGCACGGCATTCAGCCCCGCGAGCCAGCCGGTGGCGACGGATTCGACGTAGCCTTCGACGCCGGTTATTTGGCCAGCGAAAAAGAGGTTCGGCTCGCGGCGGGTCTGCAGCGTTTCGTTGAGGATCTTTGGACTGTTAATAAATGTGTTGCGGTGGATCTGGCCGTATTGCAGGAATTCGGCGTTCGCGAGGCCGGGAATTAACCGCAGCACGCGGGCCTGTTCGCCGTATTTCAAGTGGTTCTGAAATCCGACCATGCCGTATGCGTCGGCCATGAGGTTTTCCTGGCGGAGCTGGACGCAGGCGTACGGCTCTTCGCCGGTTTTTGGGTGGCGCAGGCCTTTTGGTTTCATCGGGCCGAACCGCAGCGTCTCGGGCCCGCGGCGGGCGATCTCCTCGATAGGCAAACAGCTCTCGAACCATTGCGTGTCCTCAAATCGCTTAACCGGCACGGACTTAGCGCTTAGCACCGCGTCGATGAACGTCTCGTACTGCTCGCGGTCCATCGGGCAATTGATATAATCCGCGCCGCCTTTGTCATACCTCGCGGCCTTAAACGCGATCGACATATCGATCGAATCCGCCGCCACGATCGGCGCGATCGCGTCGTAAAAATACAGCTGATCGTCGCCGGTGAAGCGCATGATGTCAGCCGTCAAAGCATCGGACGTGAGCGGGCCGGTCGCAACGATGGTGGGCGATGCGGAAGCCCGCGCGTGAGCAAGGGCGATATGCTCACCGTTGTGTTGAGTGTTTCGCCCTCCCTCACGGTCGGGCTTTTGCAACAACTGGCCGGGTAGAGTCGTCACCTCTTCTCGAACTATCTCGATATTCGGATGCTGTTCGATCTTGTCAGTTATGTATTCCGCAAATTTTCCGCGGTCGACCGACAACGCCGCGCCTGCGGGCACGCGTGTCGCCTCGGCGGCCTCCATCACGAGCGAGCGGCCGCGGCGGAGTTCTTCTTTTAATAAATAGGGTGCGCTGCCGGGCTCGTCGGACTTCAGCGAATTCGAGCAAACGATCTCGGCGAGCTTGTCGGTGCGGTGTGCGGGCGTCTGCATTACGGGCCGCATCTCATACAGTCGCAAACGCCCGCCGGCCTCGGCGGCTTGCCACGCGGCCTCGACGCCAGCCAGGCCGCCGCCGATCACGTTAATAACGGGTTCGCGCTCCATCGTTGCTATTGTAGCTGACCGTATTGCCGTTGGCTTTAGCCAACGGATCGCCGTCACAAATAATACGGGCTTTAGCCCAACGCGTCGGTTGGGCTAAAGCCCGAGCATTAATATCGACCAAAACCGTTGGCTAAAGCCAACGGCAATATTCTCTACCGCGGCGGCAGCCCCTTGTTCTGCTCATCGAGCCACTTCTTCAGCGGTGCGAAGTAATCGATGATCGCGGTGGCGTCCATCTTGTCTTCGCCGGTCATGGCTTTTAGGGCTTCGGGCCAGGGGCGGCTGCGGCCCATGGCGAGCATTTGCTGGAGCTTGGCGCCGACCTCTTTGTTGCCATAGATCGAGCATCGGTGCAGCGGGCCCTGGAAGCCGGCTTGCTTGCACAGCGAACGGTGAAACTGATACTGCAGTATCGTCGCGATGAAGTACCGTGCATACGGCGTATTCGATGCGACGTGATACTTGGCACCCGCGTCAAAATCTGCCTCGCTGCGCGGCTCTGGCGGGGCGATACCCTGATACCGCTCGCGCAATTCCCACCAGGACTTGTTGTAATCGGCAGGCTTCGTTTTGCCTGAGAAAACGTCCCAGCGCCATTTGTCGACGAGATAGCCGAAGGGCAGGAACGAAACCTTCGCCAGCGCGCGGTCCATCAGCAGAGCGATGTCGGCCTCGGCTGACGGCGTCTTTTTGATCAGGTTGATCTGCTTGAGATACTCGGGCGTGACCGAGAGCGAGATCGTGTCGCCGATCGCCTCGTGAAACCCGTCATTCGCGCTCTCCTGATAGAGATAAGGCTGGTTCGCGTAGGCCATCTGGTAATAGTTGTGGCCCAGCTCGTGATGTATCGTCTCAAAATCGACCGCGTTTATCTGGATGCACATCTTGATGCGCACGTCCTGCTTTGCGTCGAGGTCCCACGCGCTGGCGTGGCAGACGACGTCGCGGTCGGCCGGTTTAAGAAAGAGCGAACGCTCCCAGAATGTGTCGGGCAGCTTTTGCATGCCAAGCGAGGTGAAAAAGTTCTCGCCGTAGCGGACCATCTGCTTCGCGTCGGTCTTTTTGTCCTTGAGGATCTCGGTCAGGTCATAGCCCATGTCCGAGCTTGGCGGCGCGAGCAGCGGATAGATGTTCGTCCACTCCTGGCTCCACATGTTGCCGAGCAGATGCGCCGGGATCGGTCCCGAGGGCGGCACGACCGAGGGTCCGTATTTCTTCACGAGCTTGCCCCGCGTGTAGACATAAAGCGAATCATAGAGCGGCTTGACCTGCTGCCACAGGCGTTCCATCTCGGCGGCAAATTCGTCGGGCTTCATGTCGTAGCTCGAACGCCACAGCTCGCCCGTGTCCTTGTAGCCAAGCTCGCGTGCTCCCTTGTTTGCCAGCTCGACAAATCGCGTGTACCGCTGCCGGTACGGCGGCGAGATCGTGTGCCAGCCCATCCACGCTTTCTTCAGTTCTTTGGGATCGCGGCTTTCGGCGAGGATCTTTTCGAGGTCGCCGAGCGAATAGCATTTGGGGGCCTCGTCCGCCGGGCAGAATTTGCCGCGGCCGTAATCGCTCTCCATCGACACCGCGATCTTTGTTATCTCGCTCGCCTCGGCGGGGTTCTTGGGCGCCGGGATCACGATGCTGCTCTGCAAGAGATTCAGTTTGCGGCGAACGTCGTACGGCAGCTTCATCCCGTCAAAACGGTGCGACGCGGTCGCCAATTCCGTATTGGCCGCGTTTAACCGTTCGCTCACCGCGGCGTTCAGCGCCTCGGTGTCGTACGTAATGAA
>CAZWSK010000224.1:0-3962 GCA_964636445.1 uncultured Chloracidobacterium sp. | reverse complement strand
TCATCAAAGCTCAGGACTATCGCGACAAGATCGCGAAAGCCGCGGGCGACAAGACGAAACTCCCGCCGCGTGACCTGGCGATGGAGGCGTTGGTCGAGGTCCTCGAACGAAAGCGGACCGTCCATTTTCACACGCACCGTCACGATGACATCATGACGGCTCTGCGGCTGGCCAAAGAATTCAATTTCAAGATCGTCCTGCAGCATGTAAGCGAGGCGTGGAAGGTCGCGAAGGAGATCGCCGACGCAAAGGCTCCGGCGTCTATCATCTTCATCGACTCGCCCGGCGGTAAGCTGGAGACGATGGATATCGATTTCAGGAACGGTGTCGAATTGGAAAAGGCGGGAGCTCTTGTCGGGTTTCACACTGACGACGGCATAACCGACTCGCGATGGTTCCTGCGCTCCGCCGGTCTGGCGGTTCGCGCAGGGATGAGCCGCGACGGAGCTCTGTACGCGATGACGATGGCAAACGCCAAGATGCTCGACCTCGACAGCCGCATCGGGTCGCTTGAGGCAGGCAAGGACGCTGATCTGATCGTCCTGTCCGGCGATCCGCTGAGCGTTTATACTCACGTCACGCAGACTTGGGTCGACGGCAAAAAGGTCTATGATCGCAGCGATCCGAAGGACTACATCTTCGCCGTCGGCGGAAAGGGAGCGACGGACGATCAAGACCTCGCGGCACACGATATTCACTGCTTTGACGGCGACGGAGGAAATCAGTGAACAACAAAAAACTAACAACGGACAATTCAGGAACGATAATGAGACTCGCATTCCTCGCTGTGACACTTTTCACTATTCACTGTTCATTTTTCGCTGTCTCGGCTCAGATCGCTGTCAAAGGCGATACCGTCTGGACCATGACCGGCGACCCGATCACCAACGGTGTCGTGCTCATAAATGATGGAAAGATCACGGCCGTAGGCACTGCTGCGCAGGTGGGTATTCCAAACGGTTATCGCGTTCTCACGGCCAAAGTCGTTACGCCGGGCCTGATCGATGCTCATACCGTTATCGGATTGAACGGTTACCTCAATCAGCCGCACGACCAGATGGCCCTCGACGGCGGCGGCACCGTCCAGCCCGAACTGCGGGCGACCGACGCTTACAATGCTGAAGAACGACTCATCGAATGGGTCCGCGGCTTCGGTATAACGACGATCCACACGGGCCACCAGCCGTCGGCCCTTGTATCCGGACAAACCATGATCGCGAAGACATGGGGCAAGAATGTCGATGAGGCCACGATCGTGCCGACCGCGATGATCGCCGTTACGCTCGGTGGCGCGGCAAACGCAGGCCAGGGCAAATCACCGGGGACGCGTGCAAAGCAAGTATCTATGCTGCGTGCCGAGTTGATCAAAGCCCAGGAAAATGCCGCGAAAACAGACAAGCCCAAAGACCAGAAGTCCGTGATAATGATGCGCGTCATCAATCGCGAAGTCCCGCTGCTGATCACCGCTGAGGCCGCCCAGGACATAATGACGGCGATTCGCATCGCGAAGGAATTCAATATCAAGATCGTGCTGGACGGAGCCTCGGACGGCCACTTGATCGCTAACGAGATAAAGGCCGCTGGCTTCCCTGTTATCGTTCACGCGACCATGGCCCGTCCCGGCGGCGACCGACAGAATCTGTCATTGGAGAATGCCTCGAAACTGCGTGCCGCAGGCATTCCGGTCGCCCTGCAAAGCGGTTACGAGGGTTACGTCCCTAAAACACGCGTAGTACTTTTCGAGGCCGCGATGGCCGCGGCAAATGGTTTGACCCGAAAGGACGCTCTCGCGACCATAACGATCGACGCCGCTAAACTACTTGGCATCGACAAACGCGTCGGCTCGATCGAGGTCGATAAGGACGCTGACATCGCGCTGTACGATGGCGATCCGTTCGAATGGACGACGCACTGCACGGGTACGATCATCAACGGGCGGGTGGTGAGTGAGGGTGCGAGATAGCGGGACCCTCGGTTAGGTATTTGGTTCTCAGGCACGCTGCCCATTAGCGTGCCTATCATTTTTTCTCGGAACGAACGGCCGACGGCGGTCGTAACTTAGCTTTCTGTTTTATACCGGTCAAGGGTATTTCTATGTTCAAAAGTTCTTTAGCACTTATATCTATGTTCACGGTCCTGCTCTCGTCGGTGGGCGTATCAGCCCAGCGGACTCCCGCAAAGACGGCAGCGAATAAGGCTCCGGCGGCGCAGAAATGTTCTGGTGCCTGGACCGGCACGGTGACGTACACCCGCACGCAGTCGATGTCCGACAACAAGACCGAGGATCGCGTCTCTGGCCGCGGCAAGGACACTCGCGACTGGCAGATGACCTACAACTACGCCGCGCAGGTATCGGTAACTGAAGCTCCCGAGAAGAACGGGTCGAGCGACGCTAAGGCGACGATCAACCACACGTTCTCTTCCATCGAGAAGATTGACGCCGTCGAAAAGAACTCTTGCGACCGCGGGAAAACCTGGCAGGACATGCGGGGCACCTCGACATCTGAGACCAAGACCGAAGGGAGCGAAACCGTCGAAGCGAACGTAAGCGTTGGCGTGAACACCGACGGAACGTACAGCGTGAGTGTCGGCCTGCCGCAGATCAAAGGAAAGACCACAAGCAAGCAGACATCGAGCTACAGCGGCCAGTGCCAGCCCAAAGAGGGCAAGAACCTCACCATGCCCGCGACCGAGACGACGATCGAGGGCAATTCCTTGACATCCGACGGCACACACCGAATTAACGAATCAGACCCGAATCGTATTTCGGGCACGTACACACGGTCCTGGCAAAACGTCAGCGAGACCATCACGTGGAGCCTGCAAAAGTGCGGTGCTCCGCTGCGTATCACCGATCTCAAATTCCAGGATATGGACTATCCGAACTGGAACTCATGGCGTGACATCAGCGAGCAGACCGGCACGATCGACGGCAATCTCGTCAAGATCAAAGCGACGGTCCTGAATGCCTCGGGCGAGACGAAATTCGGCACGATCAAGCTGAAAGAGACGTTTAAGGGCGACAAATGGGACGGCGCTCGGCCAGACGGCCTGCTGCCCGGCGGAGAGATCGGGATTCGCCTCGACGCGGGCGAACAGAGAGAGGTCGAGCTTGCGTGGGATTCGTCGGGCTATGCATGGTTTGACGATGGGCGGCCTCGTTTGCTGCAGCGCATCAAAGCCGAACTCGAGGAGAACAACAAGAAGATCGATGAGATGACCAAAAATCTCAAGGTCGCGCCCAAACCGCTGATCCTCGTACACGGCCTGTGGAGCAATTGGAAGGCATGGGAATCGTGGCAGAATATTCTCACGACGTCGCACTCTTACGACTGGAAGGCGTTCCCTGTCGGCGAAAAGGCTGACAAGGGAATCATGAACACCGGCGGCGAATTCCTCTCATCGAGCCCGACCAATGGCATCTTTGAGAATGCGCAAGAGGTCGGCAAGTACATCCGCTACGCCCAGGAAGACCGCAACGCGTGGCATGTCGATATCGTCGCTCACTCGATGGGCGGGCTGATATCGCGTCACTACATTCACCACTTTATGCCGCCGACGGAGGACGGACGGCCGCAGGTCTCGCATCTCGTGATGCTCGGCACACCGAACATGGGCTCGCCGTGCGCGGACGTTATGGACACTGCGTTCTCGCTGCAAGGCGCAACTCCCGAGGCGATTCGTCAGCTAAAGCCGTCGGTCGTCGAGGAATTCAACCGCGTAGTGACGAACCGCAAGGGCGTGAAATTCTCGGTGCTCGCGGGCAATCCGCTGCCTGTGATGTGCAAGAGCGTCGTCTGGAACGACGGCGTCGTGCCCGTGCCGTCGGCAAAATGGCAGATCGCGGACAACGCGGAGTCCAGGAACATCCACACCGATCTGACCGGTACAGCCGATTTCTCGGCCTTCGTCAAACCGCGGCTCGCCATCGGCCCGAAAGGAAATCATAATCCTGAGGCTCC
>CAZWSK010000223.1:2885-3967 GCA_964636445.1 uncultured Chloracidobacterium sp. | reverse complement strand
AGATTAGTTTTCAGGGAACTCGGTGATATAATTCGTTGGTAATGACCCAGCAACAGGCGACGGCGGAAGTGTTTTGGACGGCGTATCAGGCATTGAAGCCCGCTGAGCGTGAGCTGTTTCTCGGCAAGTTGATGAAAGATAAGAGGCTTGCAGAGGACATCCGTTATGCGGCCGTCATCGAGAAGAGAAAGAACGAGCCGAAGATCTCGCTGGACGAATACCTTTCTAAACGAGCCAAAAAGAAATGACCGGTTACACGGTCGTCATTTCACGCTCGGCCGTCAAGGAACTGGACGGCCTCTCTCCAAAAACCCACGACAGGGTGATCGATCATATTCTCCAACTCGAAGACAATCCGCGTGTCTTCGGTGCCGAGAAGTTAACTGGCATTGACGCATACAAACTCCGAGTCGGCAATCTCCGGATAATTTACACTATCGACGACAAAGACTAGGTCGTCGAGATAGTAATGGTCGACGACCGAAAACAAGTTTATAAACGCATCCGAAAACGAAAATAGGACACGGACGGCTGACGGCACCACTTTCCACAACGGCGATTGGAAGCATCCGTTGAGCAGAATACTCGACCACCGCCGCTGCGGCCGAAGACGCCAAGGCCGCATTAGTCGACAGCTCACAGAAAACAGAGCCCCTTCGCCCGCAGCTCTCGCACATTCAATTCCCATAAGCATAAGGCCCGGGCATGTCCCCGCTCTGCCCCCACGCCACAACCGTAAACCCCGCAATCAACCGACCGCCGAACATACCAAACCAATAAACCGTCATACGAAGCGTTTGCATCCACATGCATTGTAGTTCGGCGAACGGTGTTCACGTCTGGTTGTTTTGTATCTTCAGCCCATGGATTGGCTGTCGGATGCGTTTTCACTGGATTGGCGCATGGCGGTGATCGATCTGCTGCGGGTCGCGATCGCTTTTGCGCTGGCGATGCCGATCGCGTGGGAGCGGCATCGTTCGGATCGTGATCTGGGCCTCAGAACTTTTCCCATCGTCGCTATCGGGGCGTGCGGGTTCATGCTGACGGTGAAGCATCTCCCCGACGCCACGCCGGAGATGCAG
>CAZWSK010000223.1:0-2785 GCA_964636445.1 uncultured Chloracidobacterium sp. | reverse complement strand
ACATCCTCGATCCGTGCTCGATTGCTGGTAAGAACGGCTATCGAATGATGAGGGATCATTCCCTTCATGTAATACACGTCGCCGACCGTCGTCTGGCTGCGAACGAACACGAGAGCCAGCGCCATCAGCAGCAGAGATCCGACGTAGATGGCAGCATTCAAACGCTTGTTCTTGTACATACCCTGCATGAACGTGAGCATGATGATCGCCATCGCCCCGCCCATCATCGTGACCATAAAGACCCGCGTCTCGCTGAACCACGCGTGGCCAAAGACCTCCCACGAGTTGGTATATGACAGCAGGTACATCACAAGCATCGAGGCCAGTATCATCAAAATAAGTCTCGGATATGATCCCTCCATCTAGTTTCGCTACCTCCTTTTAGAATGCAGACCTGTCTCCAAGGATATGACCGCGGGGCAGCGGCCTCAGTGCTGCGGCATACAATCGGTCAGGTCTGAGCTGTTTGGGTAAGTTAAAGAACCGCCGTTTGGGTAGCGGCGTTTGACGCAAACTGAATGATGCGCGTCCTCATTTGATCGCGGAAAACGCGATAGAAATCTGCCAGGGTGTCGACGGCCCAGTCTGTGAGTTCCGCGAGGTTCGCGTCGCTGTCGGTGATAGTTCCGCGGGTATACGCGGCTATACGGAAGATGCTCTGCTGGTCGAGGGCTTCCCACTCGACGCGCGAGTCGATGCCCGGTTCGATACCGTCGTGGAGGGCGTGGAGATCCTCAAAAATGCGCCGGTCGTGCGCGATATCGCCCGAGTCAATATAGAACTCGACGCGAAACCGCTCGCGCCGAGCGAACGAGCATCCGATGAAGGCGATCCTTTCGCCGGCCTTTGCACGAATAATGTCTAGCTCAATATAGCTCTGACCAGCCGGCGAGAATTTTGTTAGGTCGAGACCTTTGCCCGAGGCGGCCTTTAGCAGGCCGCTGAAAAACCGTCTATACCGATCCTCGCGGGCCTTCATGCGGCTAAACGTCGCGGTCTTCTCAGCGATGTTGACAGACGAGACACGCCAGCCAACGTCGAGCCAATACCGCGACTGCGAATGTCCCGACTCGTCGTTAGCCCACCACGATCGGTGTTCGTAAGCGGATCGCGGCAGCTCTCCGTCGATGATCGATCGTATCCTCTCAAATGACAGCTCGGTCTCGCTGTTATGCTCGGCCAGCTCCTGAAGATAGGTCGTCAGACGATCGTATTTTCCTGTGCTGCTTTCTGCGAGCTGCGGACTCGGCCTCAGGTCGGGTACAGATCTCACGACAGCGCCATCATCGCTGTCCCTTGGCAAAATGCGGCTGTAGAGAATCTGCGGTCCCCTTTCCGGCTCGGGCAGCAGGGCATCGATGATCGCCTGCTGATGACGGTCGAGCCAGTTACGGCAATACTTTAGTGCATAACGGCGTTCTGCCGATATGTCGCTGCGAAAGTGAAAAAGGTCGTTTCGAATATCGCGGACTTCCTCGAGCATCTTGCGGCATGCCGATTCGCGCAGATCGACGACCGGCGCGATCCGGCTCCAACGCGAGCTGTGCATGAACATCGAGACATAGTCATTGAACGACAGCCGGTCAAAGGTTTTTTCTGGCGAACGCGGCGTTAGCTGCACGGTGATCTCGGCATCGGTGAGGTCGCCCGAATTCGGCGCGATATCCGCGCGTATGCAGTCCTTCAAACTGTTCTCGACGTCCTCGACGTCCATCATCGCCTCGGCACGGCCGTGAAAATAGGCTGTCGTGTCGCAATTTGTCACGATGCCGACCGGGCGTCCTTCGTCATCAACCACCGGCACGGCAAAAGTGTCACGGAGCGTCGCCATCTGCTCCTCGATCTCGCTGTCGAGCTCGAAACACCTCGCGGGCAGGGTTGCGTTCGAAACGCGGAGTTCCGCAGCCCGCAGTCCGAGCAAATTCAACGCCCTAGCGATCGAATCACCCGTGATCACGCCCATAACCGCACCTTCGGTATTCAAGACAGGCAGCTGGCTGTAGTCGTGCTCCATCATTAGCCGCAACGCGTCTGCCGCCATCCCGTCCTCCGCAATGCAGAGCGGGCTCGGATTGCCGGCGATAAGTTCCTGGATGGTTACTGACATGAACTTGGTCTCGCGGAAGGATAAGGTCTCGCGCTCGCCCCTGTCAATGCCGCCCTTTTGCCTAACGCCCGGCGAATCTCTATCATCGACAGTTAAGGGAATGGCGATATATCTGGGCGGCGAGACGGCCGTTATGAAAAAGAGCTTTGACGACATGACGCCGCGGCAGATCGTGGCGGAACTCGACAAATACGTCGTCGGGCAAAACGCGGCTAAAAAGGCCGTGGCCATTGCCCTGCGCAACCGCATTCGCCGGCAAAAGCTGGATCCGGAAATGGCGAATGACGTGCTTCCCAAGAACATCCTGATGATCGGGTCGACGGGTGTGGGAAAGACCGAGATCGCCCGCCGGCTCGCAAAGCTCGCAAATTCGCCCTTCATTAAAATAGAGGCGTCAAAATTCACAGAGGTCGGTTACGTCGGCCGCGATGTGGAATCGATGGTCCGCGAGCTTGCCGACACAGCCGTCGATATGGCGCGGCAGGCCGCGTTTGAAGAGGTCGCACCGCGGGCAGAACAGAATGTTGAGGAGCACCTGCTCGACATCCTGCTGCCCTCGCCGCCGCCGAGTTATGACACCTCGGATGACGGCGTGAAGGCCGCTGAGGCCGCGGAATCGTCACATCAGCGCACTCGCGAAAAATTGCGCGATCAATTACGCCGAGGTGACCTCGACGA
>CAZWSK010000222.1:0-3995 GCA_964636445.1 uncultured Chloracidobacterium sp. | reverse complement strand
GACGGATCGATCGTCTCTTTCAGGATCAGCTCGGGCGTCTCTTCGGCGACCTTTTCGATGTCCATGCCGCCGGCGGACGATGCCATGAGGACGTTGCGCCCCGTTACGCGGTCGAGCGTGATGCCGAGATAGAATTCTCTATCGATCGGCAAGCCTTCCTCGATGAGCAGCGTCTTGACCTCGCGGCCTTCCGGGCCGGTCTGGTGAGTGACGAGCATCATCCCGAGCATCTCAGACGCGATCTGCTTCGCCTCCTCAGGTGATTTGGCGAGTTTCACACCGCCGCCTTTCCCGCGGCCGCCGGCGTGGATCTGCGCCTTTACAACAACGACATCGGTGCCAAGCTCGCGGGCCGCGGCCTCAGCTTCCTCCGGCGTTCGGGCCACTATCCCGCGCGGGACGGGGACGCCGAATTCTTTCAATAGGGCCTTGCCCTGATATTCGTGGATCTTCATTTTGTCGGTACGGTCTTGATGTTGATGCCGATCAGCTTCCAGGTGCCGTCGTCCATCACATACTTCAATTCGAAATTTGCTCGCTGCGGCTTTGTCGGATAAAAACCCTTAACGACCAACGCATCATTGCTGCCTCGCTTTTGGATAGCGGGAGCCGGTGAGAAGGTCGCATCAAGTGCGGCCACAGCACGCTTGAAATCGTAGTTTTCCTTTTCGTTAATAAAAACCTTAAATGCGTCGTTCAGCTCGTCCGGGCTTGTCTCGTCGCGCCAGACCTTCGCGATCTTAGCGTAAAAGTCTGAGAAATCTTCAGACTGCACAGCATCGCCAAAATCCATAAACGTAGATTTAACAAGCGTTTGCAGCTTGTCGTCGCTCGGAACCTCGGCCTTGGCAGGCTCACTCGACGTTTCCGTCTTTGCGTCCGAATTTCCGCCGCCTTTTCGATAAACAACGCCGCTTAGCGTCATCCGGTCGCCGGACGGCGCCTTGTCGATCGTAAACGACGGGCCCATGCCGACGAGTTTGATTTTCATCGACTTCTCGCCTTCGTTGATCTCGACCGACGCCCCGCTCACCTTCGTCCCGCCCGAGACGTAGTCGCCAGAGCCATCGGCGCGGATGGTGACAGTCGAACCGTCTTCACCAGTCCACGCGCCGACGTATTGGGCCGGTGGCGGCGTTTTTGAGCCGCATGCGAGTCCGACAATCAGTAGAGCCGAGAGCGAGATGAGCAATGCAGAGATGTTCTTCATTTTGACCTTCTTTTTTTAGTTCATTTACTGTGAACGTTCTACCAGCTTGAGCAGGGTTCTGATCGCGACCGCGGTCGGGCCTTTTGCCTGATGCGGCCTCACGCCGTCGGCCCAAGCCGTGCCGGCGATATCGAGGTGCGCCCATTTCGCTTTATCAACGAATTCCTGGATAAAGACGGCCCCCATGATAGTACCGGCCTTGCCCTTGGGTCCGATGTTCTTGATATCGGCGATGTCGGAGCGAATGTCTTTGCTGTATTCAGGCCCCACCGGCAGCTGCCAATAACCTTCGCCGACCTCTCTTCCGCACGCGACGATCTCCTCGACAAAATTCTGGTCATTGCCCATAATGCCCGTATTATGGGCGCCGAGAGCGATGATGACGGCGCCGGTCAACGTCGCCATATCGACGATCCTCGTCGCGCCTTGCTTCTCGGCATATGCGACCGCGTCGGCTAGGATCAGACGGCCTTCGGCGTCGGTGTTAAGGATCTCGATGGTCTTGCCGTTCATCGCGGTGACTACGTCAGCCGGTCGCGAAGCTCCGCCGTCGGGCATATTCTCGACCGCCGCAACCACGCCAATCACCGGGATCGACGGTTTGAGCAGAGCGATGGCCCGCATCGCGCCGATCACCGTCGCGCCGCCTGACATGTCGTATTTCATCGCGTCCATGCCCTCGCCAGGCTTGAGCGAAATGCCGCCGGTATCGAACGTGATGCCCTTGCCGACGAGTGCGAGCAATTCGCCCTTCTTCGCAGTGCTCTTGGCTGGCGTGTAGCGCATCACGATGAGCTTCGCCGGCTGCGTAGAGCCTAGGCTGACACTCATGAGAGAGCCCATCCCTTGCTTGATCATCCAAGCCTCGTCGTAGACCTCGCACTTCAAGCCGACGCTCTTCGACATGGCCTGGGCACGCTTTGCCATCTCGGTCGGATGGAGAATGTTGGGCGGTTCATTAGCGAGGTCGCGAGTAAAGTTCATCGACTCGCCGATTGCCTGGCCGCGGGCGATGCCGGCCTTCAGGTCGCCACCCTTTGCCCCATCGATGCAGACGGTCAGGCCCGTGACGACCTTGTTGTTCTTGTCCTTGGTCTTGTATTTATCGAGCTCGAACTGGCTCGTGATGAAACCCTGAACTGCGTTCTGAGCGGTCTCCAGAGCGGACGCGGCCTCACAGCGGGGAAGCAGGGCAAAGTTCCTTACGCTTCGCTTCCTCAAATATCGGGTCGCTGTGCCGGCCAGAGCGGCCACGGAATGTGCCTTGTAGTCTCCCTGATCCCCGCAGCCGATCAGCAGCAGCCGCGTGGCGGTTACGCCGCCCTTCGGCTCGAACCGCAGCAGGGCCGTCTGCCCGGCGTCGCCCTTGAACTCCTCATTCTTCATCACTCCGGCGATCAACCCGCCTGTCAGCCGGTCCAGATCCTTAAGCGTAGCGCTTGTTGCTTTTTCGCCTTTAAAGACAGCCACGGCCAAGGCCTCGACAGGCGCCTCGGCAAAGTTACCGGTAATCCCAACGAATTTCATCAATACCTCGTTAAATACTAGATTTTACTGAAATAAAACACTCTATATTACGCTTAACGCTGTGCCCGTTTCAACTCAGCCTCAGTTTCTTTCTTGATGGTCTTTCGCATTTCGGTCTCGCGTTTGTCGTAAAGCTTTTTGCCCTTTGCGACGCCGATCTCAAACTTGATGCGGCCGTTCTTCCAATAGATACGCGTTACCACCAGCGTCATGCCCTTTTGCATCGTTTCCTTCACGAGCTTCTCGATCTCGCGGCGGTGCAGCAGCAGCTTACGGTCACGCAGGACGTCGTGATTGTTGATATTGCCGTGCGAGTAATGCGAAATGTGCGCCCCGACCAGCCAAACTTCGCCGTTCTTGATCTGGACAAACGACTCTTTAAGCTGTATTCGCCCCGCCATGATGCTCTTGACCTCAGTGCCGACAAGCGCGGCTCCTGCCTCGTATTTATCGAGTATGTGATACTCGTGAAACGCCTGGCGGTTGGTCAGTATTTCCTTCTCGGCGGACATAAACACATAGTTTGCCATACGACGAATAGGTCGTATAGGACACGTGCGACCTATTTGTCGACGGGATGCGAGTTGACAGAATCGCCTGGTGATTCGTAAATTATTAAAGACGCTGGGAGATCGTCTAATGGTAGGACTGCAGTCTCTGGATCTGCCTATCGGGGTTCGAATCCCTGTCTCCCAGCCAATTTTCCAGTCTTAAGTCTGGAGTCTTAAGTCTTGAGTCGGAGGGCACCGCAGGTCCTGCTCCAGACTCTTGACTTAAGACTCCAGACTTTTGCATTTATGGATTGGTACGAGACCGAGGTTCGCGTGAGATACGCCGAGACCGATGCGATGGGCATCGTGCATCACGGCAATTATCTTACGTGGTTCGAGGTGGGCCGCAGCGAATTTTGCCGGTCGCGCGGTTTCTCTTACAAGCAGATGGAGGACGATGGCGGTGCTCTTCTCGTGGTCGCCGAGACCTACATTCGGTATAAATCGCCCGCCTTTTACGACGATCTGCTGACCATCCGGTTAAAGATCGGCGAGATGCGCAGCCGGAGCCTTACGTTCGTCTATCAGATCTACCGCTCCTCTGACGACACGCTCATCGCCGAGGGCGAGACGCTCCATCTTGTTACCGACCGCGATCGAAAGGTCCGCCAACTCCCAGATATCTATCGAGCGCTTCTGATCGATGACCCGTACACGTCATTCCCGCCCGATCAGGCACCGCACTAAGTTTCCAGTTCCAGGTTTTT
>CAZWSK010000221.1:0-4005 GCA_964636445.1 uncultured Chloracidobacterium sp. | reverse complement strand
GTCGCCAAGTGGTAAGGCAGCGGCCTTTGGAGCCGCCATTCGTAGGTTCGAATCCTTCCGCCCCAGCCAGTTGAACAAGTTAGAACGGACGATCTATGGTTAGGTCGTCCGTTTTTTGTTATGAGCGTTCCGGGCAAGATAAAGGTCTTTACGGGCAATGCGCATCCCGCGCTTGCTCAGGAGATCTGTGATGATCTCGGCATCGAACTTGGCGAGGCGAACACCTCGCGATTTTCGGACGGTGAATTTAATTTCTCCATCGGCGAGAATGTCCGCGGGCACGATGTCTTTATCGTGCAATCGACCTGCCCGCCGACGGACTGTCACCTGATGGAGCTGCTCATAATGATCGATGCCTTTGTAAGGGCGTCGGCGCAGCGCGTGACGGCGGTAATTCCGTACTTCGGCTATGCGAGGTCGGACAAGAAGGACCGGCCGCGTGTTCCGATCTCGGCCAAGCTGGTCGCGAATTTGATAACCAAGGCCGGTGCGCACCGCGTTTTGACCGTCGATCTGCACGCGTCGCAGATACAAGGGTTTTTTGACATTCCGGTGGACCACTTGTTCGCGGCTCCGGTGGTTGTGGATTATTTCAACCGCAACCCGATCGACAACCTGATCGTTGTCGCGCCGGATACAGGCGGAGCTGAGAGAGCCCGGGCCTATGCGAAGCGATTGAACGCGGGATTGGCGCTTTGCGACAAACGCCGCGAGCGTGCCAATGAGGCCGACGTGATGAATATCGTCGGTGACGTCAACGGCAAGAACTGTTTGATAATCGACGACATGTGCGACACCGGCGGCACGATCTGCAAGGTCGCCGAGGCACTGCACAAGGCCGGGGCAAATGAGGTTTACGCGTGCTTTACGCACGGAGTCTTGTCGGGCAGGGCGGTTGAGAACATCACCGGCTCGTATTTGAAAAAGGTCATCGTGACAAACACGATCCCAGTTTGCGACAATGGGCAGCCGCTGGTCGAAGGCGGAAAGATCGAGGTTTTAAGCGTTGCCGGACTGCTCGCCCAGGCGATCAGGTCGATACATGACGAGACCAGTGTTTCGTCACTGTTTATTTAAGATTATGGCTGAGAAATTTGTAATTAAGGCTGAAAAGCGTGACACGCGCGGCAAGAACGAGGCCCGCAGGATGCGTGCAGCGGGCAAGGTGCCCGTCGTGATCTATGGCGGCGGTACCGAAAGCATGGCGGCAAGCGCACAGCTTGCGGACCTTGCGGCGATCCTTCGCAGCCCGACGGGCGTTAACTCGGTGTTTTCGCTTGATGTCGACGGCGAGGCGCATGACGTTATTTTCCAGGACCGTCAGATCGATCCGCTCATGGGCAGGTTGATCCATGCAGACCTTCGTCGCTTCGCCCGGGGCGAAAAGATCGAGATGACCGTGCCGATCCACCTGACCGGCGAGCCGGAGGCCCAGCTGGAAGAGGGCGCGGTTCTTACGCAGGCACTGCGTGAGGTCAAGGTGCTGTGTGAACCCGCGAGAACGCCGGAATTTATCGAGGCTGACGTGACGTCGGTAACCGCCGATCACGCTCTGCACGTGTCCGACCTGGCCGTGGGCGAAGGCATCGAGATAGTGGAAGCTCCCGAGACGGTCGTTGCATCGATCATTATCGTGAAGGAAGCCGAGCTTGAGCCGCAGCTCGAGGAAGGCGCTGAGCCTGAGGTCGCGGGCGAGGAACCTGCCGAGGCTCCGGCTGGAGAAGGCGGGGAATAGACGTCCGCTGTGGGCAATTGGCTGATCGTGGGCCTGGGAAATCCGGGCCCTGAATACGCAAAGACGCGACACAACCTGGGCTTTATGCTCATCGACGTGCTCGCCGGGCGGATGCAAACGACGGTCAAACGAGACGAATGCCGTTCGCTGGTAGGCCGCGGCATCATTGACAACCATACGGTCGAGCTTGCAAAGCCGCAGACGTACATGAATCTGAGCGGCGAGGCCGTGAAAGGCTTGCTGGCGAAGGTCGATAGGCAGATCGGGAAGCTGATCGTGGTATCCGACGATCTGGCGTTGCCGCTGGGCAGCATCCGGTTGAGGCCAAAAGGCACGCACGGCGGGCACAACGGGCTGAGGTCGATCATCGAGGTTTTGGGCTCGCAGGACTTTATTCGATTGCGGATAGGAATTCAACCCGAACATCCGATGAGCGATACCAAACGGTTCGTGCTTGAGAATTTTGCCAAGGGCGATCTCGACACGGTTGAAAAGGTCTTGGACAAGAGCGCGGACGCCGTCGAGACGGTCATTCGCGAGGGAATCGACGCCGCGATGGCAAGATTCAACTGACCGAAAATTTGAAATTTCAGGTCTCAGATTTGAGATCTAAATGTGAGAAAAAGATGAGAACTTACGAAGTAATGTACATCGTCGATCCGGACACGGACGTTGAGAAGATCGGAAAGCTCAATGAGGCCGTCGGCAAGGTGATCGAAAAAGAGGGCGGCGAGGTGGTTCGCATGGACGATATAGGCATGAAACCGCTTGCATATCCGATCGAGAAGAAGACCGAAGGGCACTATGTGCTTTTTGAGATCAACGGATCAGGCCAGGAGATCGCGGAGCTCGAACGCCGCATGCGTGTCAATGACATGATCATGCGTTACATCACCGTTCGTGTCGACGAGGACCGCAAGAAGGCCGAGAAGCTTCGCACAAAGCGTGAAGCGCGTGCTGCGAAGCGTGCGTCCTTCCGGAACACCGCTGAAGAACAGGAAACAACGGAGGCAGTCGAGGCCTAGTAGGCCGCTGACATCTGAATTATGCCAGAGAAAGAACTTGAAGTATTGAATGACCGCGACATGAACCTCGATGAAGAGGTCATTGGCGATCGCCCGCGGCGTTATCACCGCCGCCGTCCGCGTCAGATCGTTCCCGACTATCTAGATTGGAAGGATGTCGACCTGCTGAGGACGTTCGTCCCCGAACGCGGCAAGATCATGCCGCGGCGCATATCGGGAATTTCGGCAAAAGATCAGCGCCGCCTCGCAAAGGCGATCAAGCGCGCACGCTCGATGGCAATGCTGCCGTTCGTAGCGGACTAAGTTTTTGGCCTTAGGCCTTCGGTCTTAGGCCTTGGAAGTTTTGTGCTTCCAAGGCCGAAGCCCAAAGACCCGAGACCGTTTCGGAGAAATTTAATGGCAAACACAACGATTTTATTGCGCGAGGACCTCGAACACGTCGGCGGACGGGGCGAGATCGTCAAGGTCAAGGCAGGCTACGCACGGAATTATCTGCTGCCGCAGGGCCTGGCTACGCTCGCGACCAAAGGTAACGTAAAGCAGATCGAACAGGAGCGCGCCGCTCTTTTGAAAAAGGCGGCGATCGAAAAGGCCACCGCCGAGGCACAGCTCGAACAGATGGAAGGGCTCACGCTCGAGTTCGAGCGCAAAGCCGGCGAACACGGCACTCTTTTCGGCTCGGTCACCTCGATGGACATCGCCGAGGCCCTCGCTAAGAAGGGATACGAGATCGACCGTAAACGCGTGAATCTTCGCGATGCGATCAAGGAGACAGGCGAATACACCGTTAACGTCAAACTTCACCGCGAGGTCACCCTTGCTGTTCCTGTGATCGTCACCGGCGAAGGCGGCGAGATGCCCGAGAAGCCTGCGAAGGAAGAGAAAAAGGCCAAGAAAAAGGCCGACGAGCCGGTCGCTGAGACGCCTGTCGAGGCGGCCCCGGCCGAAGAAGCCGCTCCGGCTGAAGAGGCCGCTCCCGCGGCCGAAGAGACGGGCGTCGCCGACGAGGCCGCGGAACCGGCGGCTGAAGACGAGGCTTAGGCGCGTAAAGGTTGATTATATTTAGGCTTATAGCCTTTCGTTCAGGGCCTTTCGACAAGGCCCTTTTTTCTGTCTAAAATTACATTCGCACCACCCAAATGGCGAGCGTTTTTCCCGACAATCGACGAGAGCAATACCTCGAAAAGCCCCTGCCCTCGAGCGAGGAATCTGAGCGCGTCATCCTCGGTGCCGTGCTTCTTGACC
>CAZWSK010000220.1:0-4011 GCA_964636445.1 uncultured Chloracidobacterium sp. | reverse complement strand
TCAACCGACCGCCGAACATACCAAACCCCATCCCCCACCCTCCAAACCGCCACATCATCGCGCCCGTCCCCGTTGATGATCCGATGTCAAAAAACAATGCGGCATTGCTCGCGGTAGCATGGTATCCGTGCTATTATGTTCTCGATGATCGAGTCCTTTGCGGATAAGGCGACGGCCGATATATTCAATGGCGTAAACTCAGGAGAGGCGAGGAAGAGGCTGCCGCGGGAACTCTGGCGGACAGCGTTTAGAAAGCTCGACCAGATCGACGCGGCTATTGAGATCAGCGACCTGAGAGTGCCGCCGGGCAATCGGCTCGAAGCCCTTAAGGGCGACCGAACGGGGCAGCATAGCATTCGTATTAACGACCAATATCGCATCTGCTTCGAATGGAAGGCGGGCAAGGCGAGCAACGTTGAGATCGTCGATTATCACTAAAAGAGCGAGGTAGCAGTTATGATCAGAGTGCCGAAGAACAGGCGAGCGACGCATCCGGGCGAGGTATTGCTCGAGGATTTTCTAACGCCGATGGGCATCACGCAAAAGGCCCTGGCGGAAGCGATACGCGTGCCGTTTCAGCGTGTCAACGAGATCGTGGCAGGAAAGCGCGGCGTTACGCCGAGTACCGCTTTGCGCCTGGCGAAGTATTTTGGAACCTCGCCCGGATTTTGGCTGAATCTACAGATGCGATGCGATATCCAATCCGCCCAAGCCGCCGACGAAGCTGAATTGAAAAAGATCAGGCAGTTGACGCAATTGGCCGCGT
This sequence comes from uncultured Chloracidobacterium sp., assembly GCA_964636445.1. Lineage (GTDB taxonomy): Bacteria > Acidobacteriota > Blastocatellia > Pyrinomonadales > Pyrinomonadaceae > OLB17. Next base: position 3,245 of record CAZWSK010000220.1, on the reverse strand, counting down.
GAGGCTCGTGGTGAGGCAAATGCCTACGGTTTTTTTGGTTTTGACGGCGGCTTTGCCGTAGGGCGGAAGCTGCTGCCGGCGGTGATGCTGGTCGACTTTATGTCGAAGGCGATGTTGGTGGCGGGTTTGCCGTCGAGGAAGATGTCGACGCGGTATTTGCCGGGGGTCCAGCGGCCGTCGGGGCGGCCGGTGAAATAGACGCGGTTTTGGCCCTCTTTTGTCACGTAGCTCGCGGTCACGACCTTTGTCTCGGCTTTTACGCCAGAGACGGCGACGGCGACGAAATTCATTTTTACAGTCACCTTTGACGGGGTGTCGAGCAGGATCACGCAGTGAATGGGCACGTCAGTGGTCAGGAATTCGCTGACCTGCTCGCCTGCCTTGCCGCTGCCGTCGTCCTTTGCGAGGTAGACCTCTTCCACGCCGGGCGTGGCTAGCGGGACCGCCTGTGACGCGGCGGGAAGCGTAAATACAACCAGCAGCAAAGATAGTAAAAAGAGCTTTCGCATAACGGGCCAGTACTTTGAACCGCGCACGGAGGTTTCGGTTGCATCGCGGCGGGCAGTTTTTTCGCGTGTGTGCGTTATGATGTTTGAAATAACGAATGCTGCCAATATTCTCGCGCCGATTCTACATACTGTTCGCACTGGGATTCGTGCCGCTGATGCTGGCGTGGAGTTGGCCGGACCTCGCGTACGCGGTGCTTGTTTACGACGTCGTGCTGGTCGCGGCGGCGGCTGCTGACTTTTTGCTCAGCCGCGGGCGTGTCGAGGACATCGCCGTGACCCGTGAATTTGCGGGCCGTTTTGCCATCGGAGATGCGATGAAGGTGAGCGTGCTGGTCGAGGATCAGGCGTCGTCGGACATTCATCTTCGGATCAAGGACGAATATCCGCCGCGGATGCACCTGGACGAAGGGCGCGAGGCGGAGTTTACGGTCTATGCTCACGGCACGGCGGAATTCTATTATCACCTGACGCCGAGGCGGCGGGGCTTATATACGTTTGGAAAGACGGCGATCCGCTTTTTGTCGCGGCTCGGCCTGGTTTGGTGTCCGGCGATGCTCGGCGAGGAGCAACGTGTCAAGGTCTATCCGAACATGCGGCGGGCGCGTGAGATGGAATTGAAGGCGCTTGGGGCACGGTCGTTCCTTGCGATCCAACGCCGCTCGGTGAGGCGAGGCGAGGGGCGAGAGTTTGAGTCGATGCGTGATTATGTACGCGGCGACGAGCTGCGGCATATCTCGTGGACGGCCACGGCCCGGCGGCACAAGCTGACGACACGTCAGTACCAGATCGAGCGTGACCAGACCGTGATGATCGCCATCGACGCGGGCCGCCTGATGACGGGGCGGATCGGTGAGGAGACAAAATTCGACACCGCGATCCACGCTTCGCTGGCACTGATGTCGGCGTGTGCACGGGCGGGCGACAATTGCGGCCTGCTGGTCTTTGGCCGAAAGGTCCGCCGCTTTTTGCCTCCAAAACGCGGTGTCGAGCATATCGACGCTGTGCTCGAATCGCTCTACGACGTCGAGCCTGAGATCGTCGAGCCGTCGTACGCACGCGGCTTTCAGTACATCGCGTCGAACCTCAAGAAACGCTCCTTCGTGGTCATTCTCACCGATCTCGTCGACAAGGACAGCTCGAAGGAATTGATCACCTCGTTAAAACTACTGCGCCCGCGGCATCTGCCGCTCGTGGCGACCATCGGTGACCGCGACCTGAACGCCGCCGTCAGCCGACAGCCGGCAAAGATCGAGGAAGTATTCACTCAATCCGCCGCCGAAGAGATCATCCACCAGCGCAGCGCAGCACTGCGAATGGTCGAGTCGCTCGGCGGCCTTGCGCTAGACGTGACCGGCCAGACGTTGGCACCGCGACTGTTGGAGACGTATCTGCGGGTTAAAGAGAGAGGACTGCTCTGAGATCTCTCAGCTCAGCTTTTTCTTGCTACGGATTATCTTATCGGGTTATCATTTTCGCATGAGCACGGTGATGGAAATTGAGACCGCTGTTAAAAGTCTTTCCCGGGACGATCTGACGAGTTTTCGAGATTGGTTCATGGACTTTGATGCGGAGGCGTGGGACAGGCAGTTTGAAGAGGACGTAAATGCCGGCCGCCTCGATATGCTCGCCGACGAGGCCATTCGCGATCTGCGCGAAGGCCGCTGCACGGACCTGTGACACACCGCGCTAGTCCTAGGTTTTGGCAGTTCTACGAGGAGTTGCCGAAGCATATTCAGGAACTCGCCGATGGGAGTTTCGAGTTACTGAAACGCGACCCGAGACATCCCTCATTACATTTCAAAAAAGTCGGCCGAATGTGGTCATCTCGGGTCGGAATTCATTATCGCGCAGTTGCGGTCGAAGATGGGCCGGACCTGATCTGGTTTTGGATCGGACATCATAGTGAATACGACAGATTGATTGACCGCTTTTCATGATCGGGCAGAACATGATGGTTGTCAGTATTACAGACCGGCTGTGACGCGCGACGTAGTCTGACATCATGCAGGCCCGGCCACAGCGAAGTGCTCTCGACTATTTCCCGCCGCGCGTTAACTACCGCTCACTCGCCGAGGCGGCCGATCATTGCAAGGGCTGCGATATTTACAAAAACGCCACGCAGGCGGTGTTCGGCGAGGGCGATCTTCACGCGCGGTTGATGTTCATCGGCGAGCAGCCGGGCGATGTGGAGGACGTTGCGGGGCACCCATTTGTGGGGCCTGCGGGAAAACTTTTCTATAGGGCCCTGGCCGACGCGGGGATAGACCGGTCGCAGGCTTACCTAACCAACGCCGTAAAGCACTTCAAATGGAAGCCTGCGGGCAAACGCCGTCTGCACGAGCGGCCGAAGGCGGGCGAGGTCGCGGCGTGCAGGCCATGGCTCGAGGCTGAGATCGCTTTGATCAAGCCCGAGACGCTTGTATTTCTGGGAGCTACTGCAGCTCAGAGTTTGCTCGGGTCCAGCTTTCGTGTGACGAAGATGCGAGGCGTATGGCTCGAGTCGGAGCTCGCGAAAAACGTGCTCGCGACCATTCATCCGTCCGCCGTCCTCCGCTCGCCCGAGCGTGACGTGATGTATCACGAATTTGTTAACGACCTTAAGCTCGTTGCCGCGAAAATTGTGTGATAATTGTGCTGCTCGAATCGTTCCCCGATGCAGCCCGACACCGTAACGCTCATTATTTATACGACGAAGTATCGTCTCGGCGGCCATCAGTTTCCGGTGGTCGCGGAGAC
>CAZWSK010000219.1:0-4102 GCA_964636445.1 uncultured Chloracidobacterium sp. | reverse complement strand
GTCTGTTCGTTGTTCTTTGCGGTCAGGTCGACGGTGACGCCCATATTGTCATAGATCGACGCGATCTTGCCGATGCAGACGACGTCGAGGCCAGCGTCTTTCAGCTTTGGCAGCAGGTTGCCGCCCGGCGGAGGCACGGCGTAATCGTGCCGATTCTCCGTGCGTTTGAACGTCGCCGCCGTTTCGCCCAGAAAGGGCCGGGCGATGACACGCGCGACCTCGTCTTCACCTCGCAGAATGTTCCGGGCGATCTCGCAGATCTCATACAGACGTTCAATTGGCACGACCTCTTCGTGAGCGGCGATCTGAAAAACGCTGTCCGCCGACGTGTAAACGATCGGTTTGCCGGTGCGAACGTGCTCTTCGCCGAGCTGCTTGATGATCTCGGTGCCGCTGGCCGGAATATTGCCGAGAACGCCGGGCACATTCGCCCGAGCGACAAATTCATCGATGATACGCGGCGGAAATCCATCGGGAAACTTCGGAAAACCTTGCTGCAGGATGATGCCGGCCATCTCCCAGTGTCCCGTCGTCGTGTCCTTGCCGTCGGACTTCAGGGTGCACTTTCCATAATTCCCGGTCGGCGACGCGGCAGCGGGCAAACCTTTGAGCGGAGCGATGTTCCCGAGGCCGAGACGTTGGAGATTAGGTATGTTTACGGCGCGCGATTCGAGAATGTGCCCCAGCGTGTTCGACCCCGCATCGCCCCACGCCGCCGCATCAGGCATCTCGCCGATGCCGGCACTGTCGAGTACCATCAAACAGATCCTTTTGAACCTGAACATGAATCTATTTTGCCACAAAGCCGCGAATAACGTTGGGACGAAGTTATTGACGCAAATCTTGAAAAGGAATACGTTCTATAAAGGTCCAAACCGTTTTTTCGATCTAAAGGAGGGTTCACATCATGTTATGGAATAGTCTTATCCGCGCCGCCGTATGCATGCTAAGTGCTGTATTGATCGCTGCGGGGATATTTTTCGTCACCGGCCGTGTTCAGCCGACGGTGTCGGCTCAGGACTCGACCGAGGCCGCGACCCCCGAAGGACCGGGTACGGTGTTTAGCGCTAACCCCGGCACACTCGGCTCGATCCCCGACGGCGTTAGCCCGTGCCCAACGGCCGGAGCTCCGCGCAACGTCACGTTCAACGTGTCCGGGCTGACCGGATCGCTTTCGAATATCGCCGTAAGCATGACATTCGCCGGGCCGGCACATACATTTATGGGCGATATTACCGCGACACTGATCGCGCCGAATGCGGCGAGCCACGTGGTGTTCGCCCGCACGGGGGCGACGACCGCGACGGGCTTTGGGGACAGCAGCGATCTGGCTGGACCTTATACCTTTGCCGATTCCGCCGGCTCACCGCCAAGCGGCGGCTGGTGGCAGGAGGCAACCGTGCGAGGTGCCTCTGAGGCGATGACATCAGGCTTATATCGCACAACCGCCGGCGGCGGCGCCGGGCAGACGAATCCTGCTCCGGCGACGAACATGACAGCGGCATTTTCGGGAGTTCCGAATCTCAACGGCACTTGGACACTCCGCCTCACTGACAGTTGCAACAGCGACACGGGCGCGATCTCAGCCGCGAGCCTGACGATCACTACGGGTGCTCCGCCGCAGCAGCAGCATGTCGTTGACTTCAACGGCGATGGGCGCACCGATTTCAGCGTCGCACGGAATGTGACCAACAATATAGTTTGGTACAACTACGACGGCGTAACGCCGCTGCCGGGCGGGTTCAGTTATCAATACTTCGGCCTGCCCGCGAGCGATTATCTTGTCCCCGAGGACTACGACGGCGACAACAAGACCGACATTGCAGTCTGGCGAGAGGCAGCAGCGGGCGTTGCAGCCTTCTATATCCTGCAGAGCTCGAACGGTACGGTCCGCACCGAGCCGTTCGGCATGACCGGCGACGACCCGGCTGTTGTGGGCGATTATGACGGTGACAACAAGGCTGATCCGACCGTTTACCGGTGCCCACCCTTCTCAGGGTCTGACGGGCAGTGCTACTTCTACTACAAGGCGAGTTCGAACGGCGCGCTCGGCGTTGTTCCTTTTGGATTTGGCGTAGACGGCGACTTCTTCCCGTACGTCGGTGACTTTGACGGCGACGGCAGGAATGACTACTGTATACAGCGGGCGAATCCCAGTAATCCGACGCAAGGCCAGTTCGTTCTGCTTAAATCCTCCGGCGGCTCTGAATTCATCGACTGGGGAACGAGTTCAGACTTCCTGATCCCCGGCGATTATGATGGTGACGGAAGGACGGATATCTGTGTCAGGCGTACGATAGGCGGCTTTAGGTACTATTTCGTGCTGACCCGCACCGGTGCGGTCATCCAGCAGCAATGGGGCATTACCGGAGACTCCTCAACGCCGGGCGATTATGACGGTGACGGAAAGACGGATTTCGCAGTCTGGCGGGGCAGCACAACACCCGGACAGAGCGCGTTCTACATCCTGAACTCCGGGAGCGGATCGGTTCGCGGTTTCCAGTGGGGACAATGCCCGACCGTCTCAACCTGCGATTTTGCTGTAGCAGGTTGGGCTGTACACTAATGCGAGATGTACTTCATATTTGGGGCCGCGCGATGCGCGGCCCTTTACTTTACGGGCGCGAAATAGCCCTCACGAGCCCGCACTACGGTTCCTTTAGGCACGCCCGCCATCTCAACTTTTATTCGCCGGAATGAACCGTCTTTCTTTTCGTTCAACGGGTAGTAGGCGAGCGTATATTTCGTACCGATCTCGTCAGCGACACTGCGAAAGGCACTGCGCGCATCACTCAAGTCGCCGATCGGAAATACTCGGCCGCCGGACGCTTTTGCGAGATCGTCCATCTCGCCGTCCGCCAGTTCATAGAGCCGTTTGCTGACCGCAAGGCGCTCAAAATCGCCAAGCTGGCAGAAATCCGTCACTCTCTCCATCCTCGGGCCGGGCTTGATGCTACGGTAATATCGGCGTAATTGTGCGGCCGAGAACCGGATAGCCATCTCGCAGTCGCCGAGCAGGTTCGACTCAAAAAACTCGCGAGTGTCGACTTTGATGAAGAAGGTTATGAGGCCTATCTGCCGGATCATTTCGGAGGCAGACTCAAAATCCCCGGCACTTGTGGAATCGACGCCGTCTGTAAGCGCGACAAGGGCACGGCGACCGCGGAATTCGTCCGTCGGCTTATCGCGAAAGACCTTACCTGCGATCTGTTCCAACGAGTCGAAGTAGGGCGTGCCGTTGCTCGTCCTGACACGATCGACGGCGGCCTCGAGTTTTTTCCGATCGCTGGTGAGGGGCACGAGGACCTCGCTAGCCGCATATGCGGAGGTTGCGTCACGTTCGGTAGCGTAGGAGATGATCGCGACGCGATCGCCGGGCCGAAGCGACCGGATAAACTCCAGCGCTGCACGCTTGATCAGCTGCAGATCGTTTCGGGTCGAGCCCGAGGTATCGAGCAGTAAGGCCACCTCAAAAGGCTCGGCCGTAGACGAAAAATCAGCGATCTCTTGCCGCTTGCCGTCCTCGTAAACGATGAAGTTCGATGCTTTCAGCCCTCGAACAGGCTCGCCGCCGGGCGTGAGTACGGCCACAGGCACGTCAACCAGTTGAGTATCGACTTTGATGACGTCGTCGCTCTTCGTTTCCTGCGCGAAGATGGCCGATGATAATGTCACGAAAACAACGACCAAAAACAGCAATAGTCTCATTCGTATCCCGGCCCCTCTGGAGATTTTCGTATTGTAACAAAATATTTAGACCGCTAGAGCTTAATTCGGGCTGAGCGGTGTAACTTTGCATCATGGATATGCTATGATTTTGGCAAATTCAAGAAGTAGACCGATGCATTTCCGGGCCGCCCGGGGCTCGTCGGCAACATGATGGAAACAGCGATCGCTGATACATCGCAAAGGTCAGGAGATCTATTATGAGAAACGTATTTTTGTATGCAGCACTCGTGCTCGCCGTCGCGGCGGTGAGCTTGAAATATCAGACGGCCGGCGTAGCGGCCGAGCGGGCAAACACTGATGCCCGCACCTCGTCCACCGTGTTAAGGCCGGAAAACACCACGCCCCAGTCCCTGCCCTTTACTCAGGACTGGAC
>CAZWSK010000218.1:0-4117 GCA_964636445.1 uncultured Chloracidobacterium sp. | reverse complement strand
TGCCCGAGGCCGGGTTAGTCGTGCCTCCGCTCACGGACCATGTATAGGCAACCGAAACCGATTGATTGCCGGCACGGTTTACCGTAAAGGTAAATGGCGTCGAGCCAGAATTCCCTTCATTCTTGCTTGATTGGTTCGCCGAGATCGCGAGCGTCGCAGGTGTCGGCGTAGGCGTCGGACTTGGCGGTGGAACGTCGTCATTAGTGATCGTAGATGTGGCACTATTTACGGTCTCGACCACACTGCTGACGATCGTGACCACGAAGCCCTCGTTCGGCTCGACCACAGGGTCGCCCTGAACATTGACGGTTATTGTCGACGTCGAACTGCCGGCCGGGATCGTCGCGGAGCCTGACGGATAGGCGCCACCTACAAAGTCATTGCCCGAGGCTGGATTCGTCCCGGTGCCGCTTACGGACCACGTGTATGGAACGGAAACGGACATATTGCCCGATCTGGTGACGGTGAACGTGAACGCTCTGGCTCCCGAATTACCTTCAGTCGCGCTGATCTGATTCCGGGTGATTGCCAGGGTCGCAGGCGTTGGTGTCGGTGTAGGCGTCGGTGGCGCGGTGGTCGCTACGAAATTGTCGTAATAAAGGCTGTTGTTCGCATTTGCGACAGTCGACGTCGACGACCATGTCACGCTTCGTATGCCCGTGGCACTTACTGCGATATGGCTGTTAGTCGGAAAATAGGTATTGACCGCCCGGCTCCCTGATGCTGTTGCGAGCAAGGTGCCGGTGCCGGACGACCCCGACCAGGCGCGGACTGTAATTACGTCGGCGTCATTGCCGCCGTAATCTCCCCAGTCGAACTCAAAACGAGTAAGCGCAGTTGAGAAGTTCGCAACGAAGCCGGTGTTAGCTGCGCCATTGCAGAATCCGTGCAGGGTCCTGGATCCCCAGCTTGCCGGCTTGCCGGTTTCGTTGCCGGTATTCGAAACGATGCCAAAATAAGCATTCTGCCGAAAGATCGTCATCGTCAGGCCGTTACTCGTTAGAGCCAGAGTTTTGAGCCCGCAACTGGCGGTAGCGGCGCTTGTTTCGAAGTTATAGCTATGGGTAGCAGCCGAGATCGTTCGTTCATAACAGATCCCGCCTGCCAATAAGAACCCCGCAGTTAGCGCCAGTACGCCTATCCTTGTGGTCACACCCTTCCAAACGCGTTTTGCCAACATCTTCATTTCTCCTTCTCGTCATCAATGATCCAACTCATTTGAGCCGGCACCTCATGCTCGACGGTCGATCTGATCTAAAAAACTAAAAAAATCTGGGGCTGCACCCGTATATGCGAAAAAGAATGGGGAACAGCGACAACATTTTTTCGGCGCTCTAGAGACGAATCGGCCGCTCGGCGTTCACGATATTGTCGGATGGTGCACGATATGGGCCGCGGCGGATGGTCTAGTGACGTTAAACAAAAGAGTTAGCCGAATGGAACGGTGATTGCCAAACCTAAAGGCAGATATTGTCTTTTTGACCAAGGGGGAGGTTTTATGACGAGAAAGAGCATTTTTAATGGAATTTTGACGGCAGCGGCCGTTGGCGTGCTCGCGATCGGCGTTTCGGCCCAAGGCAAGCACGGTGGTAAGAAACACGGCGGCGACCACGGAAACCGCGGCGGCGGCAAACAGGAAAAGCAATGGAACGGCGGCGACCGCGGCGGAAAGCAGAATAAACAATGGAACGGTGGAAACCGCGGTCGGAACGACGATCGAGGCAAGAGTTGGGGACGGCAGCCGCGATTCGACGGGTCGCGCGAGGTCCAGATGCAGATCCGCCAACAGCAACGACGGCAGCAAGTTTGGGCCAAGGAGCAGCAGAAAGCTGCCCGGGAACAGTTCAAACAACAACGGAACTATCAGCGTGATCAGCAGAGAGAGTATCAGCGGGCTGAGAGAGACCAGCGGCGTTATCAGCAGCAGCAGTATCGGACCGTGATCCGCCAGTTTGGCTTTGACGACAGTCGGCTTCGCCGCGACAACGGTAAGCACAGCGGTTGGGTAAACGGACAGCCGCGCGGGAACCATTATGGCTGGTACAGCCAAGACGAAAAGCGTTTCCGCAAGCAGATGAAGAAGGCCCAAAAGGCCGACCGGTATCGATATTACGATCCGCTGGTGAGCTATGTACCGGTTTATCGCGGAGTGGACTATTACCAGTACCAGCCGCAGCGTGAATACGTCGTGAGGTCGATCATCTCGACGTTCTTCGCGCCGAATAACGCGTATTACGACTACTACCCGGCGCCGCGGACGTACAGCGTTTACCAGCCGTATCAGCCGCAGTATTACGAGACGGTAAGTTATTCTCCGGCGTATAACTATTACGATCCGGGCTATGGGTACGGCGATCCATATTACGGCTCGCAGATGTTTGGTGACGGCGATCTGAAAAGTTCGCTTCTGAATATCGGCTTTGGGTTGCTGCAGGGCTTTTTGGGTCAGGGTTATCTCGACGGATTGAATCAGGGGCTGTACGCCCGCGAGGTTTATGGGCCGCAATATACGGCCTACCACAACCCGTATGAGGCACCTGCGGAATATTATTCGCCGTACGTGTCGAGCTTTGCCGACGAGCGTCAGATCTTTGAGGAAGGCTACCGTCTGGGTTACGAGGACGGGCTTCGTGACCGCGACCCGTACGCAGCGTACGACGGCGGTATTGATAATGTCGACCTGATCAGCGCGTTCCTCACTAACACGCTGCTCGCGAACGTCTAGGCGAATTGTAGCGAGGCTGACAGAGCATTCGCGGCATCGGCTGTTATTCTCAGACCATGGCGCGTGTTCTAAAAGTTCCAGCAAATGCAAAAACGGCCGCGAAGCCTATTCGCGGCCGTTTTGTCATTCACGAGCATCACGCTTCACGGCTGCATTTCGACCTGCGGCTCGAGATCGGCGGGACCGGTAAATCGTGGGCGGTGCCAAAAGGGCCATCAATGGACCCCGACGATAAGAGATTGGCTGTTGCGGTGCCCGACCACAGTTTATCGTATTTCAATTTTGAGGGAACGCTCGCTGAAGGCACTTATGGGGCCGGCGAAGTGCGTATCTGGGACTCGGGGAAATTCGAGACGCTCGTCGACCCGCAAATTCAGTACGACGAGGGCAAGATCGAATTTACCTTTCTCGGGAAGAAAGTCCGCGGAGCGTTCGTGCTGGTGCGCACGGGCCAGCCGAAGAACTGGCTGCTGATCAAGCGCGAAGATAAATTCGCCGACGTTGACTGGGAATTGAAGACTGTTCTCGACGCCAACGCGTGACCCCAAAAATGCGTTGACGTGACGCTCCCCCGACCCGTATCCTCATAACAGGCGTATTTTGCAGACTTTAGACCGCGCTCCCGCGTCAAAAGGTCGGTTCGATCTTGAATTTTCACAGAGGTTTTTCATATGGCGATCGTCGCGGGCAAGCTGGCGGTTTTTAAGCTTTCGGTAGTTACGGCCGTCGCCGTTCTACTCGCGACGATCTGGCTGTTTGGCGGCCGCGAAGAGGTCAAAGCCTCGGCCCTCGGGCCCACGCCCGGGCATACCAACGCACCGCTCGAGGGTAATTGCACCGCCTGCCACACGAGTTTTCCACTCGACAGCGGCGAAGGCAGTGTTACGATCACGGGCCTGCCGCATGATTACTTGCCCGGCCGCTCATATGAGGTCACGGTCCGAACAGCACAGGACGATGGCGTCATCTTTGGCTTTCAGCTCACAGCGATCGACCGTCTCGGACGTGCGGCAGGAACGTTTTCCGTTCCTCACACCGAGCCGCTAAAGATGCAGATACAAGAGGCTCCGATGGGCGGCAACACGCGGCAGTATGTGATGCATACGGTCAACGGCCTGTTCACGCAGGGCGTATTCGGGTCAAATTCATGGACCTTTACATGGACCGCGCCGTCCGAGCGTATCGGAAAGATCGACTTTTATGCTGCAGGCAACGCGGCGAACAGCGACGGCGACACGGGCGGAGATTATATTTATTCACGTCATGTCGCGACGCTCGCAGGCTCGGCGACGGCGAATTTTGACGGCGATGCGGCCAGTGATGTCGCGGTTTTCAGGCCGTCGAACGGCACGTGGTACAGCATGAGCGTCGAGAGCGGCAATATCGTTCAAT
>CAZWSK010000217.1:0-4122 GCA_964636445.1 uncultured Chloracidobacterium sp. | reverse complement strand
CCGGTCGGTGCGATGGTCGTCACCTCATAGTTTCTCGGCGTTAGAGGAATATCTCTTGGAATGCCGATGTCCTCGTAGATAAACCGGGCGTAAGCGTCGCGATTGGCCTCGAATTCCGGAAACACGCCCTTCTCCCGTCCTAATGCGAGCGAGGCGAGCCACGACTCGCGGCGTACGAAGCCCATCACCTTTTCCATCAGATCGAGCGATTCGTCGCTGCCGTAAGTGATGCCGAGCTTAAGGCAAAGATCAGCAAATCCCATGATGCCGAGGCCCACAGGACGCGTACGTTTTACTACATCGTCGATCTCAGGCAGCGGAAAATGGCCTGCGTCGACGACGTTGTCAAGAAACCGCGTACAAAGCTGCGTGACGTTGGACAGACGAGCCCAGTCGACGATGCCGTCACCGTCAGTTGTTTTGGTGTAGAACTTAGCGACATCGATCGAGCCGAGATTGCATGAATTATTAAAATGCAGCTGCTGCTCGCCGCACGGGTTGCATGCGTAGATCGGCCCCATCGAGGCCATCATGTGGTTGTGACGGTTTACCTCGTCTATAAAGATAATGCCTGGTTCAGCGTACTTGTGCGCCGACGCGATGATGCGGTTCCAAACGTCGGGAGCATAGACCATTCCCGGCATCGGCGGCTCCTCGATCGTGCAGTCAGACAGGTCAGCGGTTTCGAACGCAAGCTTATCGGCAAATGTCGTCGTCGAGCCGTCCGGACGGCGGTAAACGACATACTCCTTGCCTGTCACGCTATCAAAGATCGGGGCCGTCCATGGCTCGCCCTTAAACTCGGTTTGAAACCACGTCCCGCTGTCGACAGCGTCCATGAACAGATCGGTTACCGTCACCGAGATATTGAAATTGGTCAGGCTTGTCTGGTCGTTCTTCGCGTGTATGAATCTCAGAATGTCGGGATGCGCGACGGCGAGAATGCCCATATTCGCCCCGCGCCTGACGCCGCCCTGCTTCACGACTTCGGTCGTCTGATTAACGATGTTCATGAACGACACCGGCCCCGATGCAACGCCGCGAGTCGAGTTGACCATCGAGCCCGCGGGGCGCAGGAATTCATACGTCATGCCCGTGCCGCCACCCGTCTGGTGAATGATCGCGACATTCTGAGCATGCTCCATGATGCCCTCGATCGAGTCAGGAACGTTCAGTACGAAACAGGCCGCAAGCTGTCCTTTTGGTTTGCCGGCATTAACGAGACAAGGCGTATTAGGAACGAACTCACGGGCGAGCATCACGTTCGTCATCTCGTTGTAGAACATTTTCCGACGCATCTCGTCACGCTCGGCCTTTGATACATGGCCGACCACGCGGTGGACGATATCCGCCCATGTTTCAAACGGTTCGCCGTTTTCATCCTTAAGCGAATATCGTTTTGCGACCACCTTTTGAGCGTTCAGCCCGAGCGGCGCGATAGAGCGTGCGGGGGCCGCACCTGCACCGTTACCAACGCCGTTCTTGTCCAAAAAACTGCTTATCGCCGTTTCGAAAACCGTGCTCATAGAGACATCTCCAATCATACGCACCTGCCCGTGTGTTGCTATTATAACACGCGGAATCGAGGCGGAAAAAGTGAATTGTTATGGTTCGAGGCTTGAGATCCGAAGTAAAGCCGCCACTTAAGTGAAACTAGTATCGTGCAAGGCTTGACGATTGTCAATATTTATTTTCCACAATATGTCGTGGCGCGTAGAATCGGCCTAACTACTAATTGATCACCCGACCCGACGACTGGTGGTGCTGTATTCACTGCGAAAATACACCAAAGGCTCGCCATCTCGAGCCAAGACGGCCTCGACCGATCCCAGGAATATTGTATGATCTCCGCCCTCGTGGGCGGCGAAAACACGGCACTCGATACTCGCCAAAGCGGCCTTGAGGCGAGGTATCCCGTCTATCCCGGCCTCGAACTCCCTGTCGCCGAACTTATCCGCCGCAGGCGCGGCGAATTGCTCCGAGAGGTCCTGCTGATCGGCGGCAAGAATGTTAACGATAAACGCGTTCGACTCGAGAAACGCGTAATGGCTCGCCGTGATCTTTTCAATACAGATAAGGACCAGCGGCGGGTCGAGAGAAACGGAACAGAACGCCGAGACAGTGATGCCGTGCTTCCGGCCCGCCGCATCACGGGTGGTCACAACGCTGACACCGCTGGCAAAGCGGGAAAGTGCATCGCGAAATTCGTTCTCGGAGACCGGCATGGGAATTCAATCTACCTTATAGAAAGCCTATTCGCAAAAAATCGCGAATTGATTAACCACTAGCGATGACTGATAATTCAACGCAAGTGCCCGCCATTGAACAATTTCTTGCCGATGTGCGAACGGTCGTCGAGTCACGTCTCGAAGCACTTGTACCGTCGGTCGAAACGGAACCCAGACGCCTGCACGAGGCCGTGCGATGGAGCCTATTCGGCGGCGGCAAACGCGTGCGGCCGGCCATATTGCTGGCCGTGGGCGGGACATTCGAAGCCGAGTGGGACCACCTCATTGCGACATCGGCGGCCATAGAGATGATCCACACATACTCGCTCATACACGATGACCTGCCGGCTATGGACGATGATGATCTTCGGCGGGGGCGGGCGACTTGTCACAAGCAGTTTGACGAAGCGACCGCTATTCTCGCGGGCGATGTGCTGCAAACACTTGCGTTCAAGGCTGTTGCGGATGATGAGAATTTGGCCGCCGAAACGCGCATTCGCTTGATCTCGCTCATCGCCGCGGCATCCGGAACGCCGAACGGTATGGTTGCGGGCCAGCAGCTTGATCTCGCCGGCGAGGGATGTGATCTGGATCTCGGCGCGATCCGCGCGATACACCGGCGAAAGACGGGTGCTCTGATAACCGCCGCCGCTCAGTGCGGTGCGATCATTGGCAATGCGTCGGATGAAGAGCTCGCCGCCGTTGCCGAATATGCCGATAAATTGGGCCTTTTGTTCCAGATCACCGACGACCTGCTCGACGCCACTCAGACGACAGAAGAGCTCGGCAAGACGGCCGGCAAAGACGCCTCGGTAAACAAAGCCACTTACATTTCACTGCTCGGCGTCGACGAAACTAAAGCCGTCATCGCCCACACACGCGACGAAGCGTGTTATGCTCTCGCACGCATTTCCCATCGCGATTCATCGTTGCTGGCCGCTCTGGCCCATCGCGTTGCAAACCGCACGAAATAGCCTTTTCATAAGGAAAATCTGCGCGATTCGACCTTTTCTCCTAGCTCGTAAAGCGATGAGCGATCGATCGCAAAATCTAACTCCTTTCGTTATCGTCGCCGCGGCGGTGGTCTTTCTTTATGCCTCGGTGATGGCAAAACTCGGCGTCGACTGGTGGCATGACGAGAACTATTCGCACGGCCTGCTCGTGCCGTTCGTTATCGGGATGATCATCTGGCGCGAGTGGGACGCCCTCAAACCCGCTGCCGGCCGCGGTTCGACGATAGTCGGCGGCGGAGCGATCGTCATCGCAATTCTTCTGCTTATTGCCGGCACGCTCGGAGCCGAGCTGTTTATTCAGCGCATTTCATTGGTCCTGATGCTCGCCGGACTAACGGTCTATTTCTTCGGGACGCGGCTGCTAAATCTGCTCGCGGTGCCGTTTGCACTGCTTTTACTCGCCATTCCGATCCCCCAGATCGTATTCAACCGCATCGCTTTTCCCCTGCAAATATGGGCGTCGCAGATGGCTGTCTGGGGAATTCGCCTGTTCGAGGTGCCGACGCTGCGCAAAGGCAACGTCATCGATATACTGCCTCGCGGTGCGACTCAAACCATCTCGCTCGAGGTCGTTGAGGCCTGCAGCGGTATCCGCAGCCTGATGACGCTCGTCACACTCGCGCTGATCCTTGCGTACTTCACGCGCCGCAGCGAGGGACGTCTCGCGAACCTCTCGACGCCGGACTTTTGGCGGGCCGTGTCCCTGATGCTGCTGGCCGTGCCTATAGCCGTTCTGACCAACGCTGCTCGCGTTACGGCAACGGGCGTTCTGACCTATTACTACGGCAAACAGGCTACGGAGGGCACTTGGCACGACATATCGGGATGGCTGGTTTACGTCGTCGCTTTGGGGCTGTTGCTCGGGGCTAATTACCTGTTAA
>CAZWSK010000216.1:0-4137 GCA_964636445.1 uncultured Chloracidobacterium sp. | reverse complement strand
TGGCCTTTCGATACAGGTATATCTTTAATACTCTCTGACATAGCCCTCCGGTGGGTGAATGTGGTTCTCAAATGATACCGAAGCACATGAATAGTTTGCTAACGGCGCAATTCTGAATTATAAATAGCGATTATGAAACAATGCCCGTCCTGCGGAACAACGTACACGGATGCGTCGTTGCGATATTGCTTGTCCGACGGAGCGGCCTTGTCCGACCTTTCCGCGGCCGACGAAGCGACGGTCGTGAGACGGAGTGGTGAACCGATGAGGGTAAACATTCCGCAAACACAGCCCGTCGTGACGCCGCCCACAATGCCTCAGCAGCCGTCTGGCGGGTCAGGCACCGTGCTGAAGGTGGTGATAGGCTTGCTTGTTCTGGCATTGCTCGCCGTTGTCGGGCTTGGGCTGGCTGGGGTGCTCTGGTTCAGCTCGGGCGGAGGAGAGATCGGCCTCGCTAACGTAAATGCAACCAAGGCTGCCGCATCTCCAAGTCCGCTGCCTTCCGTCGACGAGACGGACGAGCTGCGCAAACAGATCGCCGATCTCGAGAAAAAATTGAACGATCAGAAAAACAGCAACCGTCCGGCGGATATTCCCCTGACGCTTCCAAATCAGACATCGACGCGTTCCGCACGCGTCACTTCTCCGGGCGACGGATTTTTGGCCCTCAGGACCTATCCGAGTTCACAAATGGGCGACCGCATTCTCAAGATCCCTCACGGGGCGTCGGTTACGGTGGGCGGCTGCCTCGCGCCGTCAGGCGGCGGCAGGTGGTGCCGCGCAAGCTATAACGGTTATTCGGGCTGGGTATTCGATAAATATTTGATCTATTAGAAAGAGAAAGGGTGCGGCTCCTTCGTCAGTCGCCGCACCCGGTAGGTCTATTTAGGTAGGTATTATTGAGGGTTATTATGAATCGCCCTGTGATGAATTATGGCCGGGCGTCACCAAATGGGGCATAGTAGAAGCGCCCCAATGTCTTGAAACTCTTTATGTCAAACCTCCTGCGTGCTCCACAGTCCATACACACGCGGTAAGAACCTTGTTTCGTCGTAAATGGCCGGCTCATATCTTTATGCCAGCAGCCGAATAATGATGCGATAACGCCTATCGGCTTCGCGGACGAATCGTCATTTCTATCAATTACACGTCCCGATGTCAAACTTTGTTCCAAAATATTTCGCATCATCATTTTCCGCCTTTCCCCCTTGTAGAACGTTACTGCCGGAAAATTCTTGCTGTTGTATGATGAAATACCCTCGAAAAAGGTTTGATATCGACCAGCAATTGTGCTGACGCCTTTTGCTCACTTAGGTGATTCGATAAACTTTTCAGATAGGATTCAGGAGAAGCAGATGAAAAAGGTGTCTAGCACGGGTTTACTCGTTTGCGTGTTCGTTTTGACCGCGGCCGTAAACTCCATGGCGTGGGACGAGGCCGGGCATAAGATAACGGCCTATATCGCATGGGAGACAATGTCACCCGCGACGCGCGAGCGCGTTATAAAGATCCTCCTTGAGGGGCCCGAAGATTCGGATATACCGGCCTATTATATTTCGTACGGTTCGCAGGACCGGGCCACGCGCGAGCGGCATTATTTTGCCTTCATCGCTACGTGGGCAGACATTATTAAAGACCGTAATGTCCAAGCCCGTTACAAGAAGCATAATCGGTCGAACTGGCATTATTCGGACACCTTCTGGACCTTAAAGGACGGCGTTGTGACGACACTGCCGCCGCCAGAGGACGGCGGGCAGGCGTTGGCGAGGCTCACGGAATTCGACACGCTTATACGCGGTAATGCACCCGACGCTCAAAAAGCCGTGGCGATCGCCTGGATCGAACATATAATTGGCGACCTCCATCAACCGCTGCACACATCCGCCCGCGTGACCGAGACCGAAAAAAAAGGCGACCAGGGCGGGAACCTCTTTTTGCTGACACCGCAGGGAACGCCGCGAGACAAGCAGCGGAACTTGCATTCATTTTGGGATTCGATGATCGTCAACAACTCGCCTAACACGGCAAATGAATGTGACGCGAGCTATTTGGAGCCGGTCGTTCGCAGGATAATGAAGAACTATCCGTATACGAAGATGAGCAGCCGACTGCAGCCGGGAAAATTCGACCTGTGGGCCGCCGAAAGTCTCGCGATAGCTCAGGCCGACGTGTTCTCATCCGATCTCAAGAGATTCGAGCCCCCGTCAGACAAGTATAAGAAGAAGGCCCTTAAGATCGCCGAGGAACGGCTCGCACTCGCGGGTTACCGCATGGGGAGCCTCTTTGAACAGGTTTTCGGGGCGCAATAATGTCGTTCGATCCGCTCGCAATACTCGAACATTTTGAACGCCGACGCGACGCGATCGTCGACGAGATGCGCGAGATCGTCGAACTCGAGTCGCCCTCATACGACGCCGGCCGGAGCGCGGCCGTGGTGCGGTGGATCGAAGAGAAATTAGGCGAGATCCCGATCGAGGTAACCTTTGAGAACGTGGTGGTGCCTGAGGTCGGGACGCACCTTGTGGCCCGGGCGTTTCCCGGCGACGGAAAACCGGCGCTGCTGCTCGGCCACACCGACACTGTCCACCCGGTCGGCACGAACGAAAAGAATCCCACACGCGTAGAGGACGGCCGGCTCTACGGCTGCGGGACGTTCGATATGAAGGCCAACATCATTTTAATGTTGGAGGCTTTTCGTTATTTTGCTCTATCAGGTGAGCAGCCCGTGCGGCCCATAACAATAGTTCTCTCGTGCGACGAAGAGATCGGAAGTGCAACAGGTCGCTCGATCGTGGAAAACGAAGCGGCCGAGGCTGAGTTCTGCCTTGTGCCTGAGCCGTCAGCCGCGGGCCGCGTCAAAACGGGCCGGAAAGGTACAGGCAATTTCACGTTGGTTGCCCACGGCGTATCTGCGCACGCAGGTCTTGAGCCCGAGAAAGGAGCGAATGCAGTAGCTGAACTCGCGCGTCAGATCGAGAAGGTCCACGATATCGCAGACGCTCCGGCAGGCACCACGGTGAACGTGACGACCTTTCGCGGCGGCACGACCAGCAACGTTATTCCGGCCAGGGCCGAGTGCGACATAGATGTGCGGTTCATCAAGATGGAAGAGGGAATAAGGGTTGAGAACGAACTCAGATCTTTGCAAAGTACTGACGGCCGCGTCTCGCTCGAGCTTCTCGGTGCCATCAACCGGCCGCCGTTAGAACGCACCGATGCCGTGATCGCCCTGTATGAGCGGGCACGTGATCTCGCGGCCAGCTTTGGCTATGAGCTTGGCGAGACACAGGTCGGCGGTGCATCGGACGGTAACTTTGTCGGAGCAATCGGCACACCTGTCCTCGACGGGCTCGGACTTGCCGGCGATGGGGCGCACAGGCTGGATGAGCATGTGCTGGTCGACGATATCCCTAAACGGGCGACGCTGCTCACTTTATTATTAAGTTCTGATCTATAAGGCGTGGAGGCGCGACTTGTCCGGTGATGGGCGCGGTCTTCAAAACCGTTGTGAGCGTGCGAGAGTACGCTTAGGTGGGTTCGACTCCCACACGCCTCCGCCAAATGCAGTGGTCAGTGTCGGTTGTCAGTGATCAGTAAATGATAAGTTGGATCGCATTGAATATGACGCCCGGGGTCGGGCCGCGGGCCGCGACCAGACTGCTTGAGCGGTTTGGGTCGGCGGATGCGGTGTTTAATGCGCGGCGGACGGAACTCGAGGCCTTGAGGCTTAAACCCGAAACGGTTGACAGTTTGATCGCCAGAGACAGGCACAGTCGGGCAACCGAGGAGCTCGACCGGGTCAAAAAGTTCGGTGCCGATGTTCTGATTTTGGATGACGGCAGCTATCCGGCACTGCTACGAGAGATCGCCGATCCGCCACCTGTTCTTTATGTAAAAGGCGACTGGCAGGCGTGCCTCGATCAGCCTTGTGTCGGCGTGATCGGTTCGCGAATGTGCTCGACGTATGGGGAGAACGCGGCTGAGATGTTGAGCCGCGATCTCGCGTCCCGCGGCGTAACGGTCGTTTCGGGGCTCGCCCGAGGCATAGATACGGCGGCGCATCGAGGGGCTCTTCGCGGTCAAGGGCGAACGATCGGAGTGATGGGAACGGGCATCGACCGCTTCTATCCTCGCGAG
>CAZWSK010000215.1:0-4144 GCA_964636445.1 uncultured Chloracidobacterium sp. | reverse complement strand
CGCGACATCACATAGTGCGTTTTCGGATAGATCGGCAGCCGAGACTCATGTTTGTACACGACCTCGCCCAGCAGCGGATCGATCGTCGAGATCGACTCGATCTCATCGCCCCAAAACTCGATGCGATACGCCTGGTCCTGATAGCTCGGGTAGACCTCGACGACATCGCCGCGAACACGAAACACGCCGCGGTCGAAATCGATGTTCACACGCTCGTACTGCAGTTCGACAAGCCGCTGCAGGAATTCCTCACGCTTGATCTTCTGTCCTGGCTCGATAAAAACGAGCATGCCGTAATACGCGTCCGGGTCGCCGAGGCCGTAAATGCACGAAACCGACGCCACGACGATCACGTCACGCCGCTCGAAAAGCGCGCGTGTCGCGGACATTCGCAGACGGTCGATCTCGTCGTTGACCGTCGCCTCTTTCTCTATATAAAGGTCCGAGGCCGGAACGTACGCCTCGGGCTGATAGTAGTCGTAGTACGAGACGAAGTACTCGACCGCGTTGTCCGGAAAGAATGTCTTGAATTCCTGATAAAGCTGGGCCGCGAGAGTCTTGTTGTGGGCGAGGACCAGTGTGGGCCGCTGGACCTTTTCGATCACGTTAGCGATCGTAAACGTCTTACCGCTGCCCGTGATGCCAAGCAGCACCTGATCGCGCTGTCCTGAATTCAGGCCGCCGACAAGCTGCTCGATCGCCTCCGGCTGGTCGCCCTTGGGAGTGTTTTCAGATATGAGACGAAATTGCACCCTTTCAGATTAACGCAAAAGGGTGCGTTTGGGAAATGCTCTGGCCGGCCCCGGCTAATCGCTGCCGAAGTTTATCGACACCGTCATGGTGAACCGCGTAAGCCGCCTACATCGGTTGGTGATCGACACATAATTGTCACCCGACTCGGTGATGCGAGACATCGAGGTCGTGCCGCCCGAAAAGACAATGCAGTCGCCGGTTGAGCTGATATTTCCCGACAAAACCTGGCCGTAGCGCGCGCGCAGAACGTATGTCTTCGTCGCTCCGCCTGAGAGCGAGCTTGATACGGTCGCGGACGTGCGCCCCCGCGCGAATCGGATCCTCGTTTGCGCGTCAGCCTCCGACGAGAACACGAACGCGAATAGCACCGATGCCAGCGCGGTTATGACGAACTTTTTCATAATTCCTCCCCGAATGTGCGGATTACGGGCGGAATTGTAGGCGGTTTTATGGGCGAAAGCAAGAGGATCTAAATAGGTCTGGAAATGATGCCGGGTGGGCGCATCCGATCCTAAACGCGTCATCCCTCGATGAATGTCATAATGTCAGGCTGCGACCTCTTCCAGGCTATGGATCGTTTCGCGAACGCGCTCTGAGACGTCCGTGGGAACGCCGCTGTTCTTTTCAAGCTTGTACAGTTCGTCGACGGTTCTCGGGTCTCTCTGTACCCTGACGACATGCAGCAAGGCGTAACGGACGCGCTCGTCCCGGTGCTCACGTATTGCGTCAAAGATCTCGGTCGTCTCGCCCGCCTTGATAAGCAAAGAAACGAGAACAAACGCCTCATAAGCGATCTTGAGATCGTCGTGGACCAGCCGGTCGAATGTTTTCACCACGATCCCGGCCTCGGTAGCCGCTCGCGCGGCGTGGCTCATGCGGAATTCATCTTCGGTCTCGATTATTCGCTTCCAGGCGTCGGCCCGATCAAAACTTAAACGGAACAGGCCGCGTGCCGCCGCCGCACGCACTTCTCGCGTCGGGTCGGCGCAGGCCAGCACGATCGTCTCAAATACTGATTCGTGATCAAAGTCCGTCAGGATCGACACCGCGCGGGCACGTAAATTGGACGACAGGTCATAGAGTGCGATCTGTGACAGGGCCTCGACCGAGTTCTTCGTCCGGAAAGCCGCAAGCACCCGCACCGCAAGCTCGCGTACTGCCTCGTCCTCTTCGTACTCTTCGTTCGCCTGCTCGATCGCGTTGAGCAATGCAGGGTCGCCCGAGTCAAATAGCGGATCGAACAGGCGTGATCGCCGAAGCTCGTTGAAAGAATTGATCGGAAGCTGCGCATACTGCAGCTTTCGCATCTTCTCCTGGAAAGTTTTCGCGTCCAGATCCTTGTCCGCTGGCGTAGCGGCGGCCTCTGGCTTTGCAGCGTTATAGCTTATCTTTGGCGACGCGGACTTTTGCTTGGCCGAGGATCGCTTGGCCTTTCGCAGCCACTCGAGCTCCGCGTCGGCGTCGGTCAACTCGTAGCTCTCGTGCGTGTTGCTATAGTAGTTTGCGTATCGATTTTCGGATCCCACGGCGCTTTCGAGCGCGACGGCGGTCGCTTTTCGCCAGAAGTAGGCTGCCATCGCGAGTCCGCCAAAAACCAGGATCACCATTATCACCCACCAGGACGAACTCGACGATTCGCTTGCCGCGGGCTGAGCGAGGACTGTCGACGCTGCTCCGGTGAGACCGATGCTTGCGGCCGAAAAGACATGTTTGGCGAGAGATCTGCTTATCATGAATTTACAAAAACTGGCCCTGAATAGGACGTAGGATGGGTCTCGAGGTCGAGCGGAAAGGCCTTGGGCTAGCGCTGCCCCCGGGGCCGTCTTTCTTATTATGCCAATGTGGTTATCCTTTGTCCACAACTTTTAACGCTGTTTATATATTCCCAACGGTGACGGTATTCCTGAAAAACCTTGCCCCGTGCGGATTGCGTCGTCCGCATCGTTCGTAATAGAGTGAAACTTGTACTTGAGCGTTATGAATACGACAGCGGCCACGATCTCGACTTCTGAAATTCCCGGCCTGAAACTGCTCTACCGCGGAAAAGTTCGCGACGTCTATGAGGTGGACGACGATACGCTATTACTCGTCGCCACTGACAGGATCTCCGCCTTTGACTGCATCCTGCCCACGCCGATCGCTCACAAAGGAGCCGTGCTGACGCAGCTCTCAGCCTTCTGGTTCAAGATGTTCGAAAACGAGGTCGACAGCCACTTCATCACCGCGGACATCGACGAAATGCCGGATCACATTAAGGTCAATGACAGCCTCTCGGGGCGCTCGACGCTGGTAAAACGCACCGAGGTCTTCCCTGTCGAATGTGTCGTTCGCGGTTATCTCGAGGGCTCAGGCTGGAAGGATTATAAAGAAACGGGCAAGGTCAGCGGCCACGACCTGCCAAAGGGCCTCAAGCAGTGTGATCGTCTGCTCGACCCGATCTTCACACCGGCGACCAAGGCCGTAACCGGTCATGACGAGAACATCACGGGGCTGGAATGCAAGAAGATCCTCGGCTCAGAGACCGCTGCTCTTTTAAAAGCCACCTCGCTGCGTCTCTATGACCTCGCGTCAAAATACGCTCTCGAAAAAGGCATCATCATCGCCGACACCAAATTCGAGTTCGGCACCGACCGTGATGGCAACATCCTACTGATCGACGAGATATTTACACCGGACTCTTCACGCTTTTGGGATGCCGCGAGCTACGAGCCCGGCCACGCTCAAGCTTCGTTTGATAAACAGTTCGTCCGGGAGTATTTAGAGACCCTCGATTGGGACAAAACACCGCCCGCTCCGCCCCTGCCGCCAGAGATCGCCGAGGCGACCTCGCAACGCTATCTCGAGGCCTATCGCCTCCTCACTGGCCGCGAGCTGTCAGAACCACCTGCGTTAGCGGTTGGTTGAAGCCGCAACTGCTTCGAGCTCATCTATATTCCAACACCTCGATCTCGTCACCCACGTGGATCGTCGCCCCCGGCGTGTCAGGCACCGTGTTCTCGCCGAACAAGACCGAATTTGGCGGCAGCGTGAACGCCGCGTACGTGTTTGGGTGAACATCCTTCGACATCCGAAACGTCGCGAGCGTCTTTAGCGGCTCTTTGCCCGCGAATTCCCCCTTTTCCGGGTCCACAGTGGTCAGCACACAGCGGTCGCTCGGTTTGACCACGCGAAAGATCGCCTCGCCAATGCGAACTTTCTTCCATTGATCCTCAGCCCACGGCTCGGCACCGGAGACAACGATATTCGGCCGGAACCGCTTTATCGGCAGCGGCGTTTCCATTCGCGAATTCAGGTCCGCCATCGAAGCCTCATTCGCCAGCAACGCCGGCGAGCCGTCCGCAAAGCTGTTAATGTCACCGCCCGCGTCAAAGATCGGATTCACCGGCCGTCC
>CAZWSK010000214.1:0-4172 GCA_964636445.1 uncultured Chloracidobacterium sp. | reverse complement strand
CGCCGCCGCCCCGGCTTCCGCCCGCCAACCCAGGCTCAGCCCCCAACAAACCGCCGCAAACACACCCAAATACCCAACCAACCGCAGAGCTTTCATAATATTCCCCCACGCACGGCAAACTTTCCGTGTCCAGTGCTTACCTGCATATGCGTAAACCCGCCCAAACGCGCGTCAAAATATTTTCAAGGCGCTCGCTGTAGCCGATGCACATCTATGCGATAATCCTCGAAGAGAGGTTGTTTCTAACTTGTTTAAAGGTCCGGCCGGTCTCCTTCTAGTAGTTTTAGCTTTCGTGTTTTCGGTATCTGCGCAGACCGCGACCGAGCGGTTTCAGCGCGGAAAAGAGGCCGTCGACGCCAAAAATTACGGAACCGCGATCAGAGAATACTCTGCCTATCTTGAACTCAGGCCGAACGACAGCAGAGCCTACTATAACCGCGGCATAGCCTATAAGGAAACTAACCAACTCGAACTCGCACTCGCCGACTACACGAAGTCGATCGAGCTCGACCCGAAATTTGTCAAAGCCTACGTCAATCGGAGCCTTGTATACAGCTCGCTGGGCAAACCGAATCTTGCCTTGGCCGATAACGACCGGGCGATCGAGATGTCGCCGAACGAGGCCTCGTACTATTTCAATCGCGGCCTGCTGCACGCGCAGCAAACGCGAAAGGAACTCGCGCTCAAGGACTTTGACACCGCCATACGGCTTAACGACAAGTCTGCCAAATACTACGCCCGGCGGGCTGACCTGCACAGCGGACTCAAGAATTGGGCCGCGGCCAATGCGGATTTCTACATGGCCATCCGCCTCGACCCGTCGCTGCATACGCACTACTACCCGCTCGCGTGGATGGAGATGCACGTCGGCAACGATAAGGCTGCGTATGAGAACGCGGTCAAGTATCTTGAGGGCAAAGGCATGGATACCAACCGGGCCGGCTGGACGCTTGTGGCCGGCTATCTCGCGATGCTGCGCGCCGGCAACGATCTCGAGGCCGAACGCTTCGTCACGCGCTTTCCCGCTGACAAGACTCCAGGCGTGCTGCCCGCAAAGATCCTCGACTTCCTGCGCGGCAACCTCACCGAAACCGACCTCCTCACCGAGGCCGGCGACGACCAAATGAAACTGACCGACACCCACGGCATGATCGGCCTCAAATACCTCGCCGAAGGCAAAAAAGAAGCCGCCCTCCCCCACCTCCGCTGGGTAAAAGAAAAAGGCCGCACCACCCCCGGCGTCTTCGCCCTGGCAGTCATCGAACTCGACCGACTAGAATCGCTGCCATCTAAGTGATCAGTAGTAGGGTTGGAGATCTGATCGAACGCTGCGATCATGGCCATCGTCAAGATCGTGCGCGATGATCCTAAAGAGGCCCGACAGACAGTATTTCCTTCAAATTAGATCTTTGGGGCAGCCGCAAATGTTGATCATCTTGCTGCGAAGCCATTGATGGGTGGGGTCCGTGTCCATTCGGGGATGCCAGACCAGTGAGACGGTGATCTCAGGAGTCTCGAACGGCAGGTCAAAGCTGAACAACTGCGAGCGAAGTGCGGCCGTATGCCGCTCTGGTACGCTGGCGATCATATCCGATCCGCGGGCAAGTGCGATGGCGGTCGAAAAGCCCCCGACGGTGGTGACGATCTTACGTTCTACGCCGATCGCCTTCAGGCTCTCGTCTATCGGCCCTTGGGCTGGCCCGCTTCGCGAGATAGCCACGTGTTTCCCGGACAAATATTTCGAAAGTGTGAGTTTGCCGCGGCTTAGAGCGTGCCGCAAATGTACCGTTCCGATAAAGCGGTCACGGAAGAGTGGCCGCGTTCGCAGTTCCGGACCAAGGCGCTCGCTTACGACGCCCGTTTCAAGGTCAACAGTGCCGTCGCGAAGCGAACGGCTGTCGTTGTCTGCTTTTTCGATGAAGTAAAGACGAATGCCGGGGGCGTCTGACACAACTTGTTCTATCAGCGGCGGGCCGAAATTCTCAACAAACCCCTGACTGCACCTGATCGTTATTGTCCGCTCGATGGTGCTGAGGTCCGGGCGTTTTGCCGGGCGGAGCACCGCTTCGGCCTCTGACGCTATTCGGCTGATATTCTCTCGAAGTTCGATCGCTCGCGGTGTCGGCACCAGCGAGCGGCCGGCGCGCACGAGCAGCGGATCGCCCAGCGTCCGCCGGAGCCGTGCAAGCGAGCGGCTCATCGCCGACGGGCTCAATTTAAGTCGGCGGGCCGCTCCCGCCACGCTGCCCTCGACCAAAAGCACGTCAAGCGTGTAGAGCAGATTTAGATCGGGCCTCGACACCGGCCAATCATAGCCATATATGGCGTGTAACGCAATGATAAAGTGCAATACGTGCGTCTTCCGCCCTATACGGATTTCCGATACGCTCTGCGTATGTCACAGAAACTCACAAGTTCGCAGATCGAAACGGCAATCGCGGGAGGGCGACCGTCCCCTTCAACTTCAGTTTGGCTCATCGCGAGCCTTGCTCTCTCAATGCTGATGCCGTCTTTGGACACGAGCATCGCTAACGCGGGTCTGCCCCAGCTTGCTGACGCCCTCGGGGCGACGTTTCATGAGGTGCAATGGATCGTCATCGGATACCTGCTTGCCGTCACTTCTCTGATCGTCAGCGCTGGGCGGCTCGGGGACGTGTTCGGCAGGCGACGGATCCTCCTGACAGGCATCGCGCTTTTCACCATTTCGTCCCTCGCATGCGCCGTCAGCCCGTCGTTGACGTTACTGGTCCTCGCTCGCGCCTTTCAGGGCCTGGGTGCGGCAATGATGATGGCGCTGACGGTCGCCCTCGCGACAGGCTCGATCAGCAAGGAGAGAACAGGAAGCGCGATCGGGGTGCTGGGGACGATGTCCGCTGTCGGCACAGCGATCGGCCCTTCGATCGGCGGCCTTCTGATATCTCGATTCGGCTGGCCGATGATATTCATCATCAATATCCCTGTCGGCATCGCAAACTTCCTTCTGGTATTTCGAAACCTGCCGGCCGATAGCCGGGAAACACTGACGCCGCGTTCTCGATTTGACTTGGCAGGCACGCTGCTGCTCACGATGGCCTTGGGTGCCTACGCATTGTCAATGACGGTCGAAAACGGACAGCTGCGGGAGCTAAAGCCCTTGCTGATCATTCTCGCCGTAAGTTGCGGGGCGGCGTTTTTGTATACTGAGTCGCGGGTCGTCTCACCGCTGATCGATCTGAAGATCTTTCGCGAGCCGGCCCTCAGTACAGGACTTGCGGCTAGTTCCATAGTTTCGGCGGTGATGATGTCAACGCTGGTCGTGGGCCCGTTCTATCTATCGCGTTCGCTCGGGCTGGGTGCGCTGGACGCCGGAATAGCGCTTTCTGTCGGTCCTCTGGTAGCGGCGGCTGCCGGCATTCCTGCCGGAAGAATAGTTGACCGTTTCGGATCCAGGAGGATGACGCTCGCCGGTCTCAGCGTCATCGCGACGGGCTTAGTTTTGGTCGTCATCATATCTCCCGCTGGCGGAGTCCTGGGCTATGTCATTCCGATCGCATTGGTCACGGGCAGCTATGCGTTGTTCCAGGCCGCAAACAATACAGCGATCATGGCCGGGGCTGACCCGCTCCGCCGCGGCGTGATCTCCGGCGTGCTGAGCCTTTCGCGAAATCTCGGCCTTATCAGCGGGTCGGCGGTCCTGGGGGCGATCTTCTCGTTCATGGCGGGCACGTCCGCCATGTCTACAGCCGCGGCAGGCGCTGTCGGCCTTGGAATGAGAGCGACCTTTCTCGCCTGTGCTTTGCTGATAGGGGCCGCCCTGACGCTCGTGTCGCTCAGCCGCATTATCCCTGTCACGAAAAGCCTCAGGGTTAAAAACGCCTAGATTCGCACCTGCCCGAGATATTGCTCTGCTAATTGCCACCTCATTCCCGACCTGATCGCGGTCTCTGTCATGAGAAACCTCAGGATCGGGATTTCGGCCATGAAGAACATCACCGTCGCCATAAAGAACATCGAGCGCTCATAAGCAGGTTCAAGGTCATCATCAACGCCATCAACACCATCAATGTGATCATCAAAACGGACGTGGACTCGCAGCGTGTGATGCGCGGCCAGGACGACGAAAATTCGCCGTCGGACATTCGACCAATCTAGGGTTTATATTCGACCAACCGGGCGTTTATATGTGCGCAACG
>CAZWSK010000213.1:0-4196 GCA_964636445.1 uncultured Chloracidobacterium sp. | reverse complement strand
TGCCGCCGATCTCTGCGTTCGCATAGAGGGTCTCGCCGGCCTTAAAGCTCGTCGTCTCCGTCTTGCCTTCCTTGTCCTTCGAGGTCCTAAAGCTGCTCATCTTTGCTTCGCCGATGCTGCATTCCCACGCGGCGGTCATCAGCACGAGCGCGACTATCAATAGAGCGATAATATTCTTCACGTTTGTTCTCCTAAATTGTGATTCGAAACAGTGTGTGGATCGCGATTGAGAATACTTGGAGGTGCGAGGGAAGTCAATCGAGTTGCGGGAATTTATCCGTCGGTTGATAATGTCTTAACGAGAGACTAATCATGAAGCTGAAACTCATTCTACTGGTAACACTGATTTGTATGGGCTCCGTGCCATGTCTCGCGCAGCGGTTTGTGACGAAGGACGAATACTCGAAATCCATCCGCGAGGCGCAAGCAAAAGGGAGAAATCTACCCAATCGTAAGAACCAGTCAATCAAATCCCGATGGAATGGCGTCGAAACATCAGAGGAATGGACCTATATCAGCCAGCCGCCCGGACGAATCCATTTTATTCATGTGAAGACTGTCGACGGCAAGAGCACTCGAATCGAGCAGATCAACATCGATGGCGTTAAATATTGCAAACGCGACAGCCGCGACTGGGCGATTTCGGAGTCATACTGTATCGGCGGCAGCGGTAGCGGGGGCCCATCAAACATCATTACTGAAACGTTTGCAAAAGAGACGGTCTCCTTTGAGGGCGAGAAAGCCACGCTTCTCACTAACTCCATCACCTACAAGAACCAATACTCGAAGACGGCGGATACCGACGGCCCGTCATACTGGGAAACCAAATACTGGTTGAGCTCCGATGGTTTGATTCTTAGATACGAGTCGCGCAAGGGCCTCGCTTCTGATCCGAAACCTACTTCGACAATAGTCGAGCGATACGAATACGATCCCAAGATTAAGGTCGAGGCACCAATAAAATAATGAATTGGCTCGAAACTGCCGACGTCATGCGTGCTGTCGGTGAATTTATCGCCGAGGACATCGGGCGCGGGGACATTACTACGACGGCCACAGTGCCGCAGGAAACGCGCGGGCTGGGCCGCTTTTTGGCTAAGGAAGACCTCGTACTGTGCGGTATGCAGGTGGCGGAGGCGGTGTTCGTTCATCTCGATCCTGAGGTCGATGAACTGGAAACGTCGAGCGTCGACGGCGACGAGATCCCCGCAGGTACGGTCTTCGCGACCTTAAAAGGTTATGCCGACGTCTTGTTAGTAGGAGAGCGCACGGCGCTGAATCTCATCCAACGATTGTCAGGCATCGCGACGCTAACGCGCCAATACGTTAAAGCGATCGAGGGCACCTCGGCGCAGATCGTCGATACGCGAAAGACGACGCCCGGCCTCAGGATGCTCGAGAAATACGCCGTGACCATCGGCGGCGCCAAGAACCACCGCATGGGCCTCGACGACGGTGTGCTGATCAAGGACAACCACATCGCGCTCGCGGGCGGCATCACCGAGGCCGTTCAGGCGGCGAAGAATTCCGTCGGCCACCTGCACAAGATCGAGGTCGAGATCACCAACTGGGCTCAATTGCGAGAGGCCATCGAGGCCGGTGCCGAGATCGTGATGCTCGACAATCAGACGCCGGACGAGGCCGCTAAACTCGTACAAATGGCCCGAAACCTCAACCCAAACGTCATCATCGAGGCCTCCGGGAACATGGACCTCGACCGCGTCCGCTCGTTTGCCGAGGCCGGTGTCGATCTGATCTCGGTCGGACGGATCACACACTCGGCGCGGGCTGTAGATATTTCGTTCAAGATCCAGCAGGGTTAGGCGGGGATCAACCACATAGAGACATAGGACACAAAGAAGAAGACATAATCCCTAACTTTCTATGTGATCTATCTTTCTATGTGGTTGGGCTTCATCGGAAGAAGGTAGATCACCCCAGTCGAGATAACCAGCGCGATCGTGCAGGCGACGCCGCCTTCGATGCCGTAGCTGCCGCCGGTGAGCCACTTGGGCCCGCTGTCTATGGCGCGCAGGACGGGATCGGGGCTGAAGGTTTCTATGCCGCTGACGTTTATCCCAAAGAATGGCCCTTGCAGCCAGTTCCACGCGAGATGTATCCCGAACGGAAACCACAGATCGCGTGTCTTGAAATATGCCGCGGCGAACCACCAGCCGGCGAGGACCGTGTTCGCAAGTCCGAGCATATTCGCTGACGGATTATTGTTGTGGGCAAAGGCGAACAGCAGGGAAGTGATCACGATGCCGATCCATGCGATGCGAGATCGAGCGAATGTCTGCAGCGGGTATCCGCGAAACAATGCCTCTTCCGACGCCGCGGCGACGGCCATCACGGCCAGTGACGCGACCAGCGTCGACGCGATCGCGGCGCCCGACGACGTGGTATTAACGGTAAAGGTGAGCCCGCGTCCCGCAAGGGCTACGATCAATGCAGTGACAAAAGCCGCTCCTCCGACCCCCAGCCCGATCAAAAAATTCCTCACCCACCGCCCCGAAAAATCAGCCCCCAACGCCGCGAACGGCAGTCGTTCAAAATAACGGCCAAAAAACCATCCGAGCACCAATGCTAACGCGGTCGCGAACGCAAACGGGACGATCAGTCTCAGCGGCGAATCGAGAGCCAGGAACGGGCCGGTTGCGGCCAGCCAGATCGCGATCATTATCCCGGATAGGATGACGTAGGCGATCAGGAAAAGTGCCGCCCGCCATCCGCTTCTGACACGTCCTTGTTCGTCAATAAATAGCTTTTGCATGCCTTTCGCTGACGTGATTCTAGCCGACCGGACGGCGCCCGCAAAGCGGTGTGTTCGTATGCTAAACTCTTCGCGTGAGCGGTAACCAGGACAATCTTCGGCGGCGGAAAACGCCTTGGGTCGTCGGTACGCTGATGGTGGCGTCGCTGGCGATGCTGGCCGTGCTGCAAATGTCGAACTTGTGGAAGTCCTTTTCCATTGAGACGTCGAGCGACCTCATCCTGCTGTACGCGCTGATGACGCTCAACTTTTTCGCGCTGATCGTCTTCGCGTTCATCTTCCTGCGGAGCATCATCAAGCTCGCCCGCGAACGCCGCACATTCGAACTTGGTGCGAAGATCAAAACACGGCTGCTCGCCTATTTCGTTTTGGTTAGCCTATTGCCGATCCTCGCGATGGCGTCGTTCTCGTACCTGTTTATGAACCGAGCTCTTGACCGCTGGTTCTCGGCGATCCCGCAGCAGGTGATACGGCAGGCCCGAACGGCAAATGAACCTGCCATCGACAGTTCTTTGGCCGAATTGACGAGGCTAAGTGATCAGCAGCGCACTATTCGCAGCCTGGCGTTGCTGACGCTTGGCGTGCTTACTTTTCTGCTGATCTTCGCATCGACATGGATCGCTTTTTACGTCGCTCGCGGACTCACGACACCGATCAAAGCACTTGCCGAGGGTGCGGGCGAAATAGCTGCCGGCAATCTTGCGCATCGCGTAGAGGTGCTCGCCGAGGATGAATTGGCGATTCTCGTCGACGCCTTTAACGAGATGTCCGCGAAGCTCGAAGCAAATGCGGCCGAGCTTGCCGAACGCCGCCGTTATATCGAGACCGTGCTCGAGACGCTGCCGACCGGCGTGGTGTCGCTCGACGCTGACGACCGCGTGACGACTATAAACGACGCCGCCAGATCGATCTTGTCTCGCGACGAACGGGATACAACCGGCAACGACATTACCGCCTTGCTTGATAACGATTCGGCCAGGGTCTTCCGCCGGCTCGTCGCCCGCGCCCGTCGCGCTGGTACGGCAAGCGAACACACGACGCTTGCCGGTGAACCGGAACGCTCCGTCGCGATCACCGCCTCCGCACTGCCGGGCGAAGGCGGCGTCGTGCTCGTCATCGAGGATCTGTCGGAACTCATCGCCGCCCAGCGAGCGTCCGCGTGGCAAGAGGTCGCCCGGCGAATGGCGCACGAGATCAAGAATCCATTAACGCCGATCCAGTTATCGGCCGAGCGTATCGCCAAACGATTTGAGCGCTCAGGCCACGCCGACACAGGCAACGGCAAACGCATCGACGACAAAGGCCCGATCGCTGACGTCGTTCACGAGAGCACTGCTACGATCATCCGCGAGGTCGACTCGCTCAAATCGATGGTCGACGAGTTCTCGCGCTTTGCCCGACTGCCCGAAGCAAAACTCGAGCC
>CAZWSK010000212.1:0-4196 GCA_964636445.1 uncultured Chloracidobacterium sp. | reverse complement strand
CTGAGTTGAACGCAAAGATCAAAAGTCCCCAAAAAAGGGAAGCAAACAAGATACCGCCGGCGAAACTCGCTATTGACATGTACTGCATACCTCGTCGTACCTTTTTCCAAAACCGCTAGTTTGACGAATTTTCATTTTCTCCAGATTTCGCGTTAGACGTTAACGTCGCAAGCAGTTCCCTGGCCGAACTATAGTCGGGATTTATTGCGAGGGCCTGATCGAGTTGCTCAGCAGCTATTTCCGTATGCCCTTCGTGAATCAGGGCCCTCGACAATAGAAGTAGAGCGCGGGGTTGCTTTCTTCCGAGAGCGGAAGAAGCAGCCAGGAACGTAATCGCTTCGCGATGTTGGCCTTGTCTCAACAAACATTCTCCAATGCTCTCGTACGTCTTGAAATGCGGATAGAGTTCCAGGGACTTAGTAAAACTCGCCAAGGCCCCAACAAGGTCGTTTTTTTCCATGGCCGTTCGTCCGGCCTGGTAGTGGAGATAATGTTCAGAATAGTCAGAACTCATTTTACCACTAAGCCCCCTTACACCCTTGATATGAATTGGGAATAATTCCGAACGACGTATAAAGAAACGGCCCCGCATCGTGATAGTCGTCGCACATCTGCTCGTCCAGAGTCCGCGAATTCGCGTTTGCGCGCGTCCATCTTTCGTAATCGTCGATAAAACCGTCAACCAGGAACAAACTAAAGAAAACTCCTCCGAACCCACCGGGAAATTTCGCGTTCGGAAATCTCGGGGTCACGGAAATCTCGGGGTCAGGCCTGCGATTCTCGCGATTTGTGGTTTTCATATGTCTCGATGGTTAGTCGTGCGGTCTCGGCCAGGGAGCCTTCGCCGGTAATGCGGCGAAGGCATGAGTTGTATCGACGGCTGACATTTGCGGTATCGAGCGCCAGCAAGAGCGACAGTTCGGTCACGGAAGCGCCCAGGCGGCGGCCGGAAAGGATGCAGGCCTCTTTTGCGGCAATTGCGGCGGCTCCCTTGCCGCTCCCGCAAAAATCCTGCCGCTCCACGCCGGTTACGGATTCCACGGCGGAGATCAAAACCTCAGGGTCGAATTCTATCTTTGCGGGCTGCGGCGTTCCGCGCCGCTCGTGTTCGCCGATTCGATGTATCATTTCGTCGACAAACGCTTCGCTGCCGAGCACTCCGTCTTTGGCGACATAGAGTTCACCTAGGTGGCCGAGCTTCATCGCGGCGGCCACGTGCCTCGCATACCTTTGGCGAGCGACCGAGCGCCGCGGGCCGAAATGCCTCAGCACGGGATCGACATCGACAAGGCCATGGGGCTCAGTTCCGATGTAGGCGCCGTGGCTGCTGTAAGGGTATTGCTCAGGCATCGCGACCATCTTCGCACGCACAGGGTTGAGGTGTATGTAGCTGACCAGCTTCATCAGGTACAGGTCGCTCTGGCAGAGTATCGCCTTGTGCCTGCCCTGCAAAACATGACCCGAGCGCTTGTACCTGCGATTGTAATACTGCGTGTACCCGGTCAGCACCCTGTGCATTATCCGTCCGATGTCGTCAGTCATCCGCTCGATCAGCAAGTGGATGTGGTTGCTCATCAGGCAGTAAGCGTAGAGATAGAACGGAAGCAATTCCTTCTGGCGGGTCAGCAGCGAGATGAATTTCTGCCGGTCCTCGTGCGAGTGAAAGATGTCGCGGCGATCAACGCCCCGTGTGATGATATGATACAGGCCTCCCTCGATCTCAAGCCTCGGCTTCCTGGCCATATGGCGGGAATGTTAAACGAACGGGCCGTCCACGTCAATATGAGAATCGCGAGAATCGCAGGCCTGACCCCAGCTCTTCAAAACCGCTTGAATCGATATTGGACTGCAGATACTCGTCCCTCGCCTGCAAGGCTGCGGGTATAGCACCTTCCGGAATGTCCCCGTTCTGGTCGCGCCAAGGCAGCATTCGCCATTCGAACATCTGCTGACCCATCGTCGGCTTCGCGTTACTTTTTTGATTTGACACCCGCCCAACCGGATCAACGATCGCACGCCTAGACGTGGCCGCGTACACGAGAATAAGAGTGCCCAGTACGAGCACTAACCAACCTCCACTTCTTTTCACAGTTTTCCTCCTTTGCGGTTTTGCCGCTCAATGCCCGATGGCCACGAAATCGAGGTTGTCACGGGGCTGATCTATCGTGACGACCTGTGGTGAGTCGAATTGATAAGACTTGTGGGAAACTCCTACCGTGTAGTTGGTTCCGGGTTCGAGGTCAAAGAATCTGTAGTAGCCGAAAGGATTGGTTTGCGTGTGACGCACATTTCCCAGCGCGTCGGTGAGCGTGACGCGAGCTATCGCCGCTGCTCGGCCTGCGGAGTTTACGAGAACTCGCCCACCGATCGTGACAGGACTGCTTGCATAGTTTGCCTCGTACGCGCCGATGTCGACCGAACCTGTGACCACGCGCGCGAATTCTTCTCCTCGTTGATCAAATTCAAGCAATAAACTGCTCAGGGGATCGCGGGCCAACTCATTGTTGCCCGCGTTGATACCAGGACTCGTCGGCAATAGCGCGTGCGTCCAGGTGAGGCCGCCGTTGTTTCCCAATGGCGCCAGTAATGGATTTACGTTCTGCAGGTCCTTCGCGGTCCATCCTGAGTTTCCGGTCGTGTTGCCGATCAGGTTAAAGCTTTCGGAACTGATCGAGCCTAACACATCGGCACCGCTAGTCCCCGTGTTTTGCGCAATTATAGAATTTCGAGTAGTAACCGTGCCGCCCGCCTGATTACAGATGCCACCACCCGCCCCTTGCGCGCTGTTACCGGCTACAGTCGAATTAGTCAAAACAACCGCCCCACCCGGATTTGTTTCATTCCAAATGTTCGCGATTCCACCGCCTGGGCATGGACTAGTTCCGGTTCCATTGATCACAAAATTCCCGCTAACGGTCGAATTCGTAAGATATAGATGACCGAGAACATTGTAGATTCCTCCGCCCGCCTCAAATGCAATGTTATTGATGATCGACGTATCCAGAATGTACATTGTGCCGGTATTCCGAACACCGCCGCCTTTGCCCCCAAATTGGTCATTGGCATTGTTCCTTATGACGGAATTCGAAACTGTTGCTGTGCCACCAATGTTCGCGACTCCCAGCGAACTATTGTCGCTAATTACGGAGTGCTGAATAGTCAGGGTCCCGTTTGAGGAATGCTTGCCAATGCCGGCGCCGTTATTCCGTAGAGCGGAATTTCTCACTGTCACTGGGCCACTAATATTTGATACCGCAGAACCGCTGTTGCCTATAATTTGTCCCCGATCTACGCCAATACTTGTGGTCCCGCCTCCATAAATAGCGGTGCCAGTATTCGAGATAAATGAAGATTCGATCACGCTGACGGTAGCGTCAAACGCATAGATTCCGCCGCCAGTCCCACTCGATGCGGTGTTGTAGCCGATCATCACGTTCCTGATTTCTAATGAACTATCAACAATGCCAATTCCTCCGGCAATGGATGCCCTTCCGTTGATGAGTTTCATGCCGCTCAACTTAAGTGATCCTCCATTAGTGACCTGAGCGATTCGGCTCGCGTTATTCCCACTTATGGTCAAAAAGTTCTGGCCAGGCCCGGTAATCGTCAGGTTCTGCGTGATGAATATCTCGCCAAATGTTAGCGTGATCGTCTGCGGTTCGTTAAAAAGCGGTGAGAAAACAACCGTGTCGCCGCTGGCGGCGGCGGAGACGGCTTCGCGGAGGCTGCAGTCGGCGTCGCAGATGCCGTCGGCGGTGTCGGCGGTCTTTGTGACTACCAGCGTGGCGGCGGAGGTGTCAATACCCACGGCCAGGAATGCGAGTGCGAGAATGAATACGGCTGCGATTTGGGACGCCATCGCCAAAAACCGTTCTTATTGTTAGGGGCAAAAGAACTGCCCGCTATCGTAGCGCCATTCGGTGGCGAATACAATCGAAATGATCACGTGTGGCGGCCGGGCGATCAATGTTCTGAGTTCAGGCTTTAGCTTGCTCTTGCGTGCGCCGGGAAAACTGAAGTTTGAACTCAGAACGTGAAAAGGCCGGCGGGTGCCGGCCTTTTTAGTTGGTTGTTAAGGTTCTGCTAGCCCTTTCTCAGTTCGGTCAGGACCTGTTTGGCGACGGCTTTTAGGGTGTCGAATACGCCGGTGCCGTTGGTGGCGACGGCTTCGAAGACGGGTTCGCCTTTCTTTTGAA
>CAZWSK010000211.1:0-4243 GCA_964636445.1 uncultured Chloracidobacterium sp. | reverse complement strand
GTGGTCTTTCCGTTCGTGCCGGTGATAGAAAAGATGGGCACCCGGGCGGGCGTGCCCGGTGGAAAGAGCATGTCGATCACATGTTCGGCGACATTGCGTCCAATTCCCTCGCTCGGGGCGAGGTGCATACGGAAGCCGGGCGCGGCGTTGACCTCGATTATCCCGCCGCCGTTCTGGTGTAGCGGTTCGCTTACGTTAGGTGCGATAACATCAATGCCTGCAACATCTAGGCTGATTATCCTCGCAATTCGCTCGAACAACAGCACATTCTCAGGATGTACCTCGTCGGTCCGGTCGATAGCCGTCCCGCCCGTCGAAATGTTCGCCGTGGTCTTCAGGTTCAGCTTCTCGCCTTTCTTGAGCTTAGTGTCGAGGACGTAGCCCGCATTGGCCACAAGGCGCATCGTCTGGCCGTCGACGTCTATATGTGTGAGGACATTTTCATGTCCGTAGCCACGCCGCGGATCGGCATTTACCTGGTCTATCAGTTGCTGGATCGTACTCTTGCCGTCGCCAACCACATGGGCCGGCACCCGCTCAGCGACCGCGATCAGACGATTATTTACGACCAAGGCACGAAAATCGGAGCCCTGCAGCTGCTTTTCGACAATGATCCAACGCGAGTATTCCTTAGCCTTTTCCCATGCAATGTTTGCCTCTTCCAGGGAGTTGATACCAACGGTCGCCCCTTTTCCGTGATTACCGTCAAGTGGTTTTATCACAGCAGGATAGCCAACTCCCTCTAAAGTACTTTCTAGATCCTCAATATCGCGAATTCGATACCCTTTCGGGACTGGAACGCCCATATCGCCGAGGATCTTCTTGGTTGCCGCTTTGTCCCCGGCGAGGTCCACCGAGATCATATTGGTATTCGTGGTAGTCGTTGCCTGAATTCGTTTCTGATTAACACCGTAACCGAGCTGTACAAGCGACTGTTCGTTAAGTCGAATGAACGGAATGCCGCGATTCTCAGCCTCCTCGACCAAAGCTCCGGTCGACGGACCGAACCGGACATCCTCGCGGATCTCACGCATTTTCTGGATATCGTCAGCTAGATCTGACTTTATCTCGTCGAGTGGCCGGCCCTCAGCGAGGTCGAGCCACAACTTAACGGCCGCTCGCCCCGCAAAACGGCCCACTTCCTCCTCGACGTAGCTGAAAACCACGTTATAAACGCCAGGGTCACCCGTCTCACGCGTGCGGCCGTAACCGGTGTCCATACCCGCCAATGTTTGCAGCTCAAGGGCAAAATGCTCGATAGCATGCCCGGCCCAAGTTCCCTCTTTGACGCGACGCAGAAATCCGCCCTCCTCACCATAACTGCAGCCGTGTGATTGGAGCGACGGCAAGACATCAGCCATTCGGTCGTAAAACCCTTTGATCTTATTGGTTGGCCGCTGCTCAAAATCCCCGATGTCGAGGCGAATGATGATGAGCTTTTTCCAGTAGCCGGACCAGTAATTTGGGCCACGCAGCGTTCTGATCTCCAGGATTTCCATAGGTCAATTCGGTCGTATAGGTACCATAAGGCCTACCCGAGGTCGGGTAAAAGGAATTCGTTGGGAGGCTGTATAGGGTGACGCTCAAGGTAGTTGTAGATCAGCCCATCACGTAATACATGAAACTGCACGCCGCATACGCTAAAACTTTCGTTATCAGCAACTTCCGCTATTTCGTTGAAGGTAATGCAAGAGCCGTCGACGATCGTTGCCGAGCCCGCTCCGAAAACCTCAAGTACTCCTTTATCGTCAAGGATGATCGCTGTGTTCTCGTCGATCCCGATCCCGAGATTATAGGGATTGTAAGAAACGGCGGTGATCAGACGGCTAATGCGGCCGCGCTCGGTGAAGTGCTGGTCAATTATGATGTTTTTGAGAAAACCGAGGCCCGGCGAAAGCTTTACTGCGTTTTTGTGCGGATGCGACGACGGCTCGCCGCGGACGATCATCGACGTGCTCATCGCGGCCGCACCGGCACTCGTTCCCGCCAGCACCAGATCGGTACTGCGGACCATTTTTCGCAGCCTGTCGGCGAATTTTGTCCCGCCGAGCAGCGAAACAAGCCGCATCTGATCGCCGCCGGTGATGAATACGCCGGTCACGCCATCGACCAACTTCTCGACATCGGCCTGAACCACGTCCTGGCGCGAAGTTGCACGCAGCACACGAGGGTTAGCCACACCGAGATTCCTAAATGCTTGGGTATAAACATCGGCTGCAAACTCGGGAAAATCGGAGGCGACGGGCACGATCAGCACTTCTGCCTTCTCGCGTCCGGCCAGTTCCAGAAACTTCTTTAGGATCCGCCGCTCGTTATACTTGTCCTCGGCACCGCCGATCACAAGCAGGTGCCCACCAATGATCTCGCGGTCGTGCGATTCATGCATAAATGGTTAGAGAATAAGGTAGTTTATCGCTAAGCGATGGTCAAACGCGGCGGCCTATGCACCCTGCTCGTGATGGTCCCGATGGCTGTGGATGTCCTGCAGGCTGCGGACGAGAAGGCCCTTTTCCGACATCTTGGTGCTGATCGCCTCGACGAGGGCCTCGGCACCGGTGATCGTCGTTACGCACGGCACATTGAACTGCAGCGCGGCCTTACGGATGGCCTGTTCGTCGTAGAATGACGCCTTACCCAGCGGTGTATTGATGATCAGTGCGATCTCGCCCTGGCGGATGAGGTCCGCGATGTTCGGACGGCCTTCGTTGACCTTGAAGACCGATTCGCACTCCAGCCCGACCTCGCGAAGCCTGTTTGCAGTGCCGTAGGTCGCAACCAGATCGAAACCCAGCTTGTTCAGTCGACGCGCCAGCACCACTGCCTGGCCTTTGTCTGTGTTATTCACCGATATGAACGCTCTGCCCGCCAGCGGCAGTCTAAGGCCCGCCCCTTCCATTGCCTTGCCGTACGCCTCGCCAAAAGTCGCCCCGACGCCCATCACCTCGCCCGTCGAGTGCATTTCCGGGCCCAGAACAGGATCGACGCCGGCGAATTTCTTGAAAGGGAAGACGGGCGATTTAACAAAGACGAGCGGCACGGGTAGGACGTCGGGCAGGTTGAAGTCCGCCAGTCTGCTCTTGCCGGCCATCACGAGGGAAGCGATCTTGGCGATGGGCACGCCTGTGGCCTTTGCGACGAACGGCACGGTACGTGACGCGCGAGGATTGACCTCGATGACGTAGACACGATCGTCCTTGATGGCGAATTGAATGTTCATCAGCCCTTTGACCCTCAACGCTCTGGCTAACAACGTCGTGTAATGCTTGATAGTCTCGAGGTGCTCGGCCGCGATCTTCTGGGCCGGCAGCACGCTCGAGGAATCGCCCGAGTGAATGCCCGCCTCCTCGATATGCTCCTGGATGCCGGCGATGACGACAGTGTTCTCGTCGGCGAGAGCGTCTACGTCGAGTTCGACGGCGCGTTCGAGAAATTTGTCGATCAGGATCGGTTTTTCGGGCGAGGCGTCTACCGCCGAACGCATATATTCATCCAGCGACTGCTCATCATAGACTATCGCCATGGCCCGGCCGCCCAGGACAAAACTCGGACGTACGACGATCGGATAACCTATTGTGTTTGCAACGGTTTTAGCTTCATCAGCTGAAGTGACACTCGAATTATCGGGACACGGAATATTCAGCTTCGCGAGCAGCGCACCGAACCGCTTTCTGTCTTCCGCCAGGTCGATAGAGTCCGGCGTAGTCCCGATGATCGGAACGCCCGCATCATCGAGGCGGTCGGCGAGATTCAGCGGCGTCTGGCCGCCAAATTGGACGATCACTCCCTCAGGTTTCTCGACATCGACAATGTTCATCACATCCTCGAATGTCAGCGGCTCAAAATACAGCCTGTCCGACGTGTCATAGTCTGTCGAGACCGTCTCAGGATTGCAATTGACCATTATGGTCTCGAAATCCGCCTCCCTGAGAGCAAAGCTCGCGTGACAGCAGCAGTAATCAAACTCGATTCCCTGACCGATGCGATTCGGCCCAGAGCCGAGGATCATGATCTTTCGCCGGTCAGTCGGGTCAGCCTCGCATTCTTCCTCATAGGTCGAGTACAGGTAAGGAGTGAACGACTCGAATTCCGCTCCGCACGTGTCAACGCGTTTGTAAACGGGACTCACGCCGAGTTCTTTTCTATGTTTTCTAACATCCGCTTCCGGCGAATCGCTAAGATAGAACAAACGCCTGTCCGAAAGCCCAAATTCCTTTGCCTGTCGCATCTCGTCAACCGAATAGTC
>CAZWSK010000210.1:0-4257 GCA_964636445.1 uncultured Chloracidobacterium sp. | reverse complement strand
CTGCCGAAGAAAGGATGCACGTTGCCGTCGAGGGCGGCTTCGCCCATGGTGTTGAATTTATCGATCAGTTCCTTTAGCCGCATTCGGGTGGCTTCGAAATCGGGCTGATCGGCGATCACATAGTCCGGGCCCGTCGGCGCGTTTTTGCGGAAGGGCTTTTCGCCGAGAAATTGCCCCTTGAATATCCACGCCAGCGCCTTGCCGAGTAGTATCTGCTTGATCGGCTGCTCGTCGGACGTCGCCATCTCGAGCACCCTCGCCGTGTGCTCCATCGCCTGCGACGGCGACATCTTGCCCCACTCGCGTTTGCACTCCGGCGTTAACCGCCCAAGCCGTTCGATCAATTCGGCGTGGGTATTTGAGTCAAATATTGTTTTCATATGGGTCGGTCTCCAGCGCCCGATATTCTAGCGCAGTAGGTTGAGAAAGCAACGCTCGGCGTCCTCTAGCGTGGTTCCAATGTTCCACGCAGAGCACGCCGAGCGTTAACGCAAGACCTTTACCGGTTCGTCGTCTTTATCTTTAGATACTCGCCGACCAGAATAGCCGCGGGGTACATTACCGCCTCCTCATTAGCGGCGTGATGAGTGAGA
Organism: uncultured Chloracidobacterium sp.; assembly: GCA_964636445.1. GTDB lineage: Bacteria > Acidobacteriota > Blastocatellia > Pyrinomonadales > Pyrinomonadaceae > OLB17. Next base: position 3,664 of record CAZWSK010000210.1, on the reverse strand, counting down.
GTCTCGACAAACTTCAGCCCGACCTCGCTCTTCTCTTCGGTCGCGGCCTTTTTCAGTGCATCGAGAGCTTCGACGATGCCCTTGTGTTCCTCGAGCATCCTGGGCATCTCGGCCTTTAGCTTGTCAGAAAGCTCGATCGCTGGCTTAGCGTCAGCCGACATCTTCCCCTCGGCCAGCTCCGCGAGAATGCCTAGTTGCGGGAGCGCATATTCCTCTTCCTTTTTAAAGTGCGGGGCCAGGCGTTCCTCTACGAGCTTGGCCGCCTCGCCCGTTTTCCCGCCCGCCTTTATCGCTGCCTCGAGTTCCTCGTGCAGGGCTCGATGCTCCTCCTCGATGATCTTGGGCACACCGAGTTTCGCCTGCCCTGTCTTCAGGTCCGCACCCGTTGTGTCGGCATGCGACGTTTGGTTGGCTGGCGTCGATCGCTTGACAGCATCATTCGCCGCCGGCGCTGAGCATCCGGCAATAAAAAGGGCCGCACCTGATAGGAAAACGGCCGACGATCGGGTCACATTGATCATGTTAAATATAAACATATTAACTTAGCCTCCTTTTAGGCTCACAACGCGGCGTTTCGACCGCCGCTTAGTATAATTATCCCATGACCAAGCCAGTCACCATAGCCTCGCAGCCGATCTATACCGGACGCGTCTTTAACGTCACGCTCGACACCATCGGGGAGGACGGCGTCGAATATCAGCGCGAGATGGTCGTCCACCGAGGCAGTGCCGTGATCGTGCCGGTCTTCGACGACGGGACGGTAGCTCTCGTGCGGCAGTATCGCCATCCGGCCCAAGATTACCTGCTCGAGGTGCCGGCGGGCTCGCTCGAAAAAGGCGAGGACCCCGAACTCGGTGCCCGGCGCGAGCTTGAAGAAGAGGTCGGCGTGACCGCCGAGAAGCTCGAAAAGATCGCCGAATTCTACGTCTCGCCACCGGCCTCACCGAAGTCGGCCAGCAGCTGGAGTCCGACGAGCTGATCGAGATCAAACGCATCCTGCTCCCGGAAGCCGCTCAAATGGCCCGCGAAGGCAAATTCCCCGACGCCAAGACCATCATCGGTCTGACGGCCGCGGAGCGGAAGCTCCAGAAATGATCGTCTTATAGAAAGAGCCGAGCGCATTCGTTCGCTAGTCTATCTGTGGGGAACGCGCAAATCTGTAGGGAACGCGCAAAGCTCCCCTCCTTACGAAGGAGGGGTGGCATCCCGACGTCTTTTGTCGGGATGACGGGGTGGTTCTCTGGCCCCGGACTACTCAAGCCTGTGTGAACTCGTACCAAAGAACACCCCGTCGCCGCAGCGGCGACACCCCTCCTTCGTAAGGAAGGGAGCTTTGCGGAGTCCGCAAGCCTTGCAGTTCATCACGCAGCGGCAATATCCTGTTCGCTCCCGGCTGCACTCTTCGACACCACGGGCACGGCTAATTCCAGCTCAAGCACCAACGCCCGGTCCTCGATCCTGGCCGTCGGAAAGCTTACGCGTATGCATCCGTCAGGCAGCGTGATGTTATTTCGCCGCATAAATCCCCGCGAACTCACGAGCCGTGCTCCGCACTTCATCTCACACATCTTGAACGAATGCGGATTTGCGGGCTCGTCCGGCATCAGCCCGATCGTCCTCGTCTCGGGCTCGAACATCATGAGCACGGCCGCAGGCGAACCCAGTGCCTCCACGGCGATGCGATTGAGCAGGAACTCACCATTCCGGCTGAGCGAAATATACATCCGGTCCGCGCGTTTCGTCACGCCTTCGGTATAAACGATCCAGTTTCTCTGTTTAGGCTGTTCATTCATCAGAGAAACAGTATGCCGACATAGTGACGCCGTGTCAAGTATGCGACTGTCCAAGTAGAGCTTCGGAAAATGGTCGGGATTCTCCAGAACGTAAACGCGGCATATGGGAGATCGACTTCCACTCCCGCGGCTCCGCCGCCCGATGAGCGGAAAGGCTGCGCCTTTCCGAATGGGACCTCAAAGTCTTGAGGCTACGCCTCCGAGCTTACGTACGGGACGCGCAGCCACATTAGTTCTTATAAATCACCGGAAAGGCAGAGCCTTTCCGCTGATCGGGCGGCAAAGCCGCGCCAGGCGCGGAAGTCACGTTCGCGGCGACGCGCTCCATCACAGCCGTGTTCCGACCGTTTCTCCCCGTTCCGTCTATCTTTTTGTACTTACTGGAATTCTTGGCTCTACCGGAACGTTCTGCGAGCTTCTGGAAACAAAGCTCACGGGACATTCGACCAATCTCAGGTTTATCTCTACCAATCTCGGAGCTTTCCTCTACCAATCAGGGGTATTCACCCGCGACAAAGCACAAGCGTACTCACCTGTCATGTCAGACGCTCATGATCTCGGTTTCCTTGTTCTTGGCAAGCTCGTCGAGCTTGGCGATGTAGGTATTTGTTAGCTTCTGAACGTCATCGAGGCCGCCGCGTTCTTCGTCCTCGGAGATGGCTTTGTCCTTAAGAAGCTTCTTGAGCGAATCGTTCGAATGATGCCTTACGTTGCGGATCGCGATGCGGTGTTCCTCGGCTATCTCGTGCACCTGCTTGGCAAGCTGCTTGCGCCGTTCCTCGTTGAGAGGCGGCACCGGCAGGCGTATCATCTTGCCGTCGTTTGACGGGTTAAGTCCAAGATTTGCAGCAATTATGGCCTTTTCGACCGCGCCGAGCTGCGAGATGTCCCACGGCTGAACTGTGATCAGCTGCGGCTCAGGCACCGCGACCGACGCCATCTGGCTCAAGGGCGTGGAAGTGCCGTAATAATCGACATGAACGGCATCAAGCAGCCCAATGCTCGCCCTTCCGGTGCGGACATTCGCGAGCTTGCGTTTGAAATCCTCGACCACGGCGTCCATCTTGGGGCCGGTTTCCTTGATGATATCTTGAGCGCTCATAATTCAGTGGTCAGTGGTCAGTGGCCGGTGGTCAGTGGTCAGCAGGTCGTTCTCTGACCACTGACCACTGACCACCGGCAACTTAATTCGTTACCAGCGTGCCGATCGCCGTATCGCCGCAAACCGCCTTTACGATATTGCCTTCCTCGCGCATGTTAAAGACCATTATCGGCAAATTGTTATCGCGGCAGAGTGAAATGGCCGAGGCGTCCATCACCTTGAGGTGCTTTTCGAGCACCTCCTGAAACGTTATCTTGTCGAACTTCGTCGCGGACGCGTCCTTATGCGGGTCGGCCGAGTAAACGCCGTCGACCTTTGTTCCCTTTAAGATCACATCGGCCTTGATCTCTAACGCGCGCAGTGCGGCTGCTGAATCCGTTGTAAAATAGGGATTTCCGGTCCCGGCGGCGAAGATCACGATCCGCTTTTTTTCGAGATGCCTGACAGCTCGCCGCCGAATAAACGGCTCGGCGAGCTGCGGAATGTCGATCGCCGACATCACCCGCGTGTAAACGTCCTGCTTCTCAAGAGCGTCCTGCAGTACGACCGCGTTCATCACCGTCGCGAGCATCCCGATATAATCGGCCGCCGCCCGGTCCATATTGCCCGCCGACTCGGAAACACCGCGGAAGATATTCCCTCCACCGACCACGATCGCGATCTCAACGCCAAGCTCATTGACCTTTTTCAGCTCAGCCGCAACAGCCGCCGCCACGGCCGTATCAATGCCATACTCCGTCGAGCCCATAAGGGCCTCGCCGGAAAGCTT
>CAZWSK010000209.1:0-4264 GCA_964636445.1 uncultured Chloracidobacterium sp. | reverse complement strand
GCTGCGAAGATCGGCGAGTTCGGGCCAAAAGTTGAGTATTTTTCCCCGAAAACACCTTCGACCAATCCCGCCTTTATATTCGACCAATGTGGGGTGCGCACCCGCGACAAAGGCCATTTACCTTTGCGCAAAGTACCCTTTTTCCTCGACAAACACAGCGTTTGTGCAAAATGTGAAACGTTTCACACTCAAAATGTGAAACGTGTCACATTTTTTCCACAGGCACGTTTGGTTTCCCCCTAAATTGATCGTCCGGCCGTTCACGGATGAACCAGACGACGCCGGCGAGGGCGGAGAGGATTCCCGAAATGATCGTGAGCGTCGTCGGCGTGATGTAGAGCATCAGCGCGCCTGAGATGTAGCTCATTAAGCCGAAGACGGTGAGTTCCGCGCCGCGGTCGAGCGTCGAGATGCGGCCGCGAATACGGTCGGGCAGGCTGCGTTGGAACATCGTTTCCTGAACCGCGTATTCGACGCCGACGATGGCCCGCGATATGAATACGAACACGGCAAACAGCAGCAGCGTCGGCATGACGCCGGCGATGGAAAAGAGAATTCCGTGGACAACAAGTGCCCAGCCGATAAAGCCGTAATTACGCCTCGTTCGGTCGAGATAGCCGGACACGCGGTGTGCCAGCAGCATCCCGAGCGTCAAACCGAGGCCCGTCGCTGTCCAGAGGATTGCGACGGCGATGTCGGGATTCCAGCCTTCGCTGGCGGCAAATTCGACGCCGCCGCTCCGTTCGAAAATGATATTGATCGCGCCGCCGCCAGTGGCCCAGATCATGTTCATGATCAGGATCGTCAGGGCGAAATGGTTGGTGACCGAGTACTTTAGGCCCTCGCGCAATTCCGTGATAAACGACGGCCCCGCCCGCCGGTCGCGCATTCTCTCGGCCGTCTCGTCGTCGCGAGTAGCTTCCTCAGGAATGAGCCAAACCGTCCACGCAGACGCGAGAAATGAGACGGCGTTGATTATGAATGCCACCTGATAGCCGAATATCGCCGACGCCCAGCCGCCCAACGCGGAACCGACTGCCATCAGCAAAAATCGAGTTGAGAACAACAGTGCCGTCCCGGCTAGCAGGCCTTCCTTGCCCGTAAGATTCGGTGCCGCGGCATTCTTTGCCCCGTCAAAAAAGGCTCCGGCCGTGTGCAGCACAACGGTCGCGAGATACGCGATCCACAGGTCGCTTACGTCATCGACCAGCAAAAACGATAACGCAACCGCAAACCGGAGCACGTCTGTCACGATCATCACCTGCCGCCGCGAGAATCGGTCCACAAACGTTCCCGCGATCGGCGACATTAGGGCAAACGGCAGCAGCCGGGCGAGGAAAAATAGTCCCGCCGCGATCGGTGACGCCTCAGACACAACGCGCACCAATCCTAGGCCGGCGATAAAGTTAAACCAGTTCCCAAGCTCAGAGATAAATTGCCCGGCAAGCAGATTGCGGAAATTGCGGTTTCCCCGGATCAGCTCGCCATAGCCGAGCGAACGCATCCCAATAGAATGTGCGTTCCGAAACATTACGGCAAGTGGCCGCAGCGCGGGCTGTGCATAAGACGGAGCGTTTGTGTAATCTGGGGCTATGAAAGCGATAGTTGTCCATGAGTATGGCGAGCCAGAGGTAATGCGGGTCGAGGACGTCGAGACGCCGACGCCAGGAGCCGGCGAGGTGCTCGTGCGGATGCGCGCTGCGGGCGTTAATCCTGTAGATACTTATCTCAGGACGGGCAACCATGCCCATGCACCAAAACTTCCGTACACACCCGGCAAAGACGGCGCTGGAACCGTCGAAGTGGTCGGCGATGGGGTCACGCGCTTTGCTGCCGGCGATAGGGTCTACACCGCTGACACGTTGACCGGGACGTATGCTGAATACGCGCTGTGCCGGGAAGAGCAACTCGGCAAGCTGCCGCAAAATTCGAGTTTCGAGCAAGGCGCCGGCGTCTGGACGCCATATGCTACTTCATATAGAGCGCTGTTTGAGAAGGCATCCGTGAGCGCGGGCGAAACAGTCCTTATTCACGGGGCATCAGGCGGCGTAGGGATCGCGGCGATCCAATGGGCAAAGGCCGCGGGACTTACCGTTATCGGAACAGCGAGCTCTGACGCGGGCAGGGAATTAGCACTCGAGCAGGGTGCCGATGCCGTATTCGATCATTCTGACGAAGCTCACTTTGCCGTGATCAACGAATTCACGGGCGGCCGCGGCGTTGACGTTATCATCGAGATGTTGGCCAACGTCAACCTTGAACGCGATTTCGAATGCCTAGCGATGTTCGGACGTATCGTCGTCGTGGGCAATCGCGGGTCGCTCCAATTTACGCCGCGGCTGGCGATGGGAAAAGACGCAACCATCTATGGAATGTCGCTATTCAACGCTCCTCAGCTGATGCGCGACGTTATTCACGCCGCGATCTATGACGGCCTGGAACGCGGCGATCTAACGCCCGTCGTGTCGCGCACTTTCGCGCTCGACGAGGCCCCGGCCGCACACCACGCGGTCATCGAGAAAAAGGCGCTCGGCAAGATCGTGCTACTGCCCTGACAAACCCGTTGACTTTACGCGAGTGCAGGACTAACATTCACAAATCAGTAAAGAATGGTGTCTCGGGCCTAATATCGTCCAAAGAGGACGTTAAACGTGGAGGATTCATGAAGGTACGAAGCTCGTTTGTCGGTGTCGTCGCGGCTCTGACCCTGTTGTTTTCCGTATCGGCCCGTGCCGAAACATTCATCGCATATCTGAGCGGCGCGCAAGAGGTGCCGGCCAACGCCTCGACCGGCAAGGGCTATGCCCGGTTTTTCGTCGATCCCACGACCAGGGCGTACTCGTTTACCGTCGTTTTCGAGGGCCTGGGCAGCGCTCAGACTGCATCACACATCCATGCGCCAGCTCCGATCGGCGCGAATGCCGGCGTCGCGGTCAACCTTGGCGCGGTTGGGGGCACGTCGGGCACGATCACGGGCAGCGGCACCCTTACGGCTACGCAGCTCGACCAGATCCGTACGCATCAGGGATATGTGAATGTTCACTCCACGAATTTTCCCGGGGGCGAGATACGCGGGCAACTTGGCATCAGCCGCCCCGTCGACTTTGACGGCGACGGACGTCAGGATCTGAGTGTGCTTCGGTTTCCGGCTAATCCGCCGCGGCCGATCACCTATTTCAATCAAAGCAGCTACACGGGCGCGACGAGCGGGTTTGAGTTTGGAAATGCCGACAGTGATTATCCGGTACCGGGCGATTATGATGGCGATGGGAAGGGCGATATCGCGCTCTACCGGGACGGCGTTGCAGGCACAACGGAATCCTTGAAGAGCTATTTCTTTATCTTCCGTTCCTCTGACAACACGGCGCAGGCGATACAGTGGGGGACCGATGGGGACCAATCCCTCGCGCGCGACTATGACGGCGACGGCAAGACCGACCCGGCGGTCTACCGCCGAGGGGCCACAGCGACTGCTCCCGTCTTCTGGTATTACCGTGAGAGCAGCACGGGCGGGACGCTTCGTGATTTCCAGTTTGGCGTGACCGGGAACGGCACAACAAACTACGACGTGCCTGTGCCGGGCGACTATGACGGCGACGGCAAATTCGATCTCGCTCTCTATCGGTTTGGCAATGCGCCGGCTAATACCTTCATTGTCCGCCGAAGCTCTGATGGTGTTGTGACGTACTTCCAGTACGGAAATTTCAATACCGACTACATTCTACCCGGCGACTATGATGGTGACGGGAAATTTGACTATGCCGTAGGGCGGACAGGTGCTACAGGAACTTCACCGATGACCTGGTTTATTCGACAAAGTTCGAACAACCAGGACGTCGCACGCCCTTTCGGCCTATCATCTGACCTCCCGGTTCAGGGCGACTACGATGGCGATGGGCGTACGGATATCGCTCTCTATAGGCGCAACTCGCCGTCGACAGGCCTGAGCGCTTTCTATATATTTAACAGCTTTACCGGGACCGCATCTGGCCATCAGTTCGGGCTCGCGGCCGACTTCCCGACAGCGACCTTCGACGCTCGTTAGGACACCGGATAAAGTACTTAAAAGCGGGCCTTTCACGGCCCGCATTTATTTTGCGGCTGTTTTGAAATTATCGAGGACCTCAAAAACCTGCAGCGCGTAGCCCACATTCCCGAACGGTGCCGACACCTGCACGCCCTGGATCAGGTCCTTGACCTCGCTCAATGACTCGCGGGCGATGGCGATGCCTTCTTCGCGGGCAGTCTCTTTGTCTTTATCCGA
>CAZWSK010000208.1:0-4265 GCA_964636445.1 uncultured Chloracidobacterium sp. | reverse complement strand
ACAGCAAAACGGGCCGCGTCATCCAAGCGTTGAAGCACGTTCGCTGGAATATCTGCCTTTGTAAAATCGCGCAGTTCGTTGAGCGTGAGCGACAGCCCGTAGCCGCGGTAGTTGCGGTCGAGAGCACGGCCGAACTTTGGAAGTTTACGCAGGAGCCTGATCGCGGGACGTGTAAATTCCAGAACTAGTGCCGGGCCGGCGTCGCTGGCAACCGATACGGTCGCTGTTCGTCGGGTCCCGGACAGCAAAGCCATCTCGCCGAACGAATTTCCTTCCGGCACCTCGCCGACCTTTTTCAATTTGCCGTCAGGCCCTGTGATCGAAGCGTCAAGACGGCCCGAGACGAGGATATAAAAGATGCTGCTTTCCCACGTGTTCTCTTGAACTATTATCTCGCCGGGCTGGAATTCAAGCAGCTTGACGTAAGGCCCGACCTGTTTGCCGCGGTAGCTGCGGCCAAAGAGGATGATGTCCATGTCGAGCTCATTTTTGAACTCGCCGTTCGGAAGCTGCTCGACAAGCTCCGAGACGATATCGACATTGCGAAATGCCTCTATCGCCTGCTCGTGGTTGTGGATCTCCCGCGGCATTGTTGAATCGACTGAATTAGGAACGTAGGAAGTTTAACGCAATCGGGGCAAAATCGCGAAGAAACCAATGAGCAGAAGCACCAGCACCCAGCCCACGAGGATCAGGCCGCCCGCGATGAGCAACAGCTTTGTACGGTCTTTCTTCTCCGGTACACGAGCGGGCGGCGCGGCTGGAGGGAGCTTCTCAACACTGGCCGCAGGGCGGAGCGTTTCAGCCCTTACGGGCCGCGCCGGCCTCATTTCGACCGGCCGCGGCTGTTCTGCGGGTTTGCTTGGTTCAGGCTTGGCAGCGATGTTCAGGCCCATCTCGGACAGCATCTGGTTGTACATCGTCTTACCGACCTGCATCGTGTGGTCGAGCTGTTGAAACTCGGACGCCCCTTCGCGACTCTCTTCCTCGACGAATGCGTGGCCGCACGCCGGGCAGAACGCCTTTGCGGCGCTCACCATTTCCCCGCACTTTTCGCAGGCACGCTGGTCCATCGCTTAGTTAGGCTTGTGGCAGATGGTGCAATCCTTGCCGGTAGCAAAGCCCGGGATCTTTTTGACCTCAGGCCGTAGAGCGGCCGCCTGATCATGGCATGTATTGCAGTTAATATGATAAGCGAGCTCGTTGTCGAGGTCCTTCGTCACAGATTTCCCGCCCTCAGTGTAAGTGGCCGTGGGCATCTCCTTGTCGTCAGGCATGTTGTCCTTTTGAAAGTGGCAATGCCGACACTCGTTCACCTTCTGCGGTGAGGCCTGCCATGACGCGAACGTGAGCGTGACATCTCGCTCCGAAGTAAGGAGCGGCGGCTTTAGAGCCGATTTGGGCTGGTCCGTGTGATGGCATTCTACGCAGCCCACGACCGATTTGCCGTCAGGACTGTAGGGCTTGAAGGCATGGGATTCGTGATTAAACGCGACCTCGCCGTACTCTGAAAGGCTATCCTGGCCGAGCGTAAATTCTTTACGCATCGTCTTGTTGCCGGCCGGTGCGGTAGCAGCGGTATTCGCAGGCGTCGGTGCGGCGTTTACCGCTGTATTTGCGGGCTTGTTAGCGTTTACGGCGGCATTGGCCGCCGGGGGCGTTGGCGTTGCCAGTGCGCCCGCAAGGACCGTAGAACCGTCGCCCGCAACGCCCCTGCTGTTTAGAACAAGCCCAAGGACCAAGAGGCCAAAGACACCTAGAACCGCCAATTTTGCCGCATTTTTCATAATAGATCGCCCTTATTAGAACTCGAATTTGCGAGCCGTGTCAATGTTTTCAAAAACTTGGGAGAATGACGATGTGACGGCGCATCGGGCCGAGCGGGTTGTATCGCATATACTTAACAAAGCTAATTTGATCAGATGCTGGTAACTGAGAGGCTTCGATTTCGCCCGTTTAGGCTCGACGATCTGACGTGGCTGATCGAGATGCGCGCGCCTGAACCTGTGAACCGCTACCTCGGTGGGACAGCGATGCAAAATCCCGAAGCCTTGGCCAAGCGGATCAGGTTCTATATGGACTGTCACGAGGAGTACGGCTTTGGCAACTGCGTGATGATCCACAAGGAATCCGGCGAGTTGATGGGTTCGGCCGGCCTGCAGCCGCTGGAGGATACCGGCGAGATCGAGGTCGGTTATAATATGTCAGAGAAGTTTTGGCGGCAGGGCTACGGATATGAGGCTGCTATGGGCTGGCTGCGGTACGGGTTTGAGCAGCAAGGGCTCGACCGTATCGTCGCGGTCGCTTTTCCCGAGAATGTCGGTTCTTGGAAGATCATGGAAAAATGCGGGATGAAGTACGAAAGGAACGAGGACCACTACGGATTTGACTGTGTACTGTACGCGATATCGCGCGGGGAGTTCTCACAGCGTCACGGCGCCTGACAGATATTGAAGCCGAACATTCCAAAGCTTGTATTCGCCGGGCTGATGAGCATCTACTTTTTGTGGATAGCTTATGTGCCGATGAATGGCAGCTTTCTCGATAACGTCGACCTGCCGATCCACGAGTTCGGGCATCTGCTTTTTCGCATCTTTGGCGAGTTTATCGGGATTGCCGGCGGGTCGCTATTCCAGGTATTGTTCCCGGCCGTTTTCGTCGGTTATTTCATTTGGCAGCGAAGCTATTATTCGGCTGCGATCGTTCTCTTTTGGGTAGGTCAGACCCTCTTGAATGTCTGGGTGTATGCGTCCGACGCCGTGGTGATGCAATTGGTGCTGACGAGCGGCTTTACGGGCAGCGAGGGCAGCTTTCACGATTGGAACTATATGCTCGATCGTCTCGGACTGCTCGGCTCGACCAAAACGGTCGCAGGGATCATTCGATTCATTGGTACCGTGACGATCATTGCCGCCGCGGCCGCGTCTCTTTATTTTTCGTTCGGGCACGACGAGGAGCCCGTATAATTATGCCGACAACACTGATAACAGGTGCCTCGAGCGGTATCGGTGAGGAGTTTGCCAGGCAGCTTGCGTCGCAGGGCCACGATCTCGTTCTCGTCGCGCGTTCACAGAACGCCCTGCGTGATCTGTGTGACGAGCTTGTGCTTCGTGAGAAGATATCGGCGAATTATGTCGTGCTTGACCTGACCGAGAAAGACGCTGACGAGAAACTGTTTGCCGAGACGGAGAACAAGGGCATCGAGGTCGACTGGCTGATAAATAACGCGGGATTCGGGTCGGCGGGCGATTTTTCTACGCTGCCTCTCGAGCGTGAACTGGCGATGATCGACCTGAACGTCCGTGCGTTGGTGGGTATCACGCATCGTTATCTGGTCAGGATGCGCGAATTGGGCCGCGGGACGATCATTAATGTGTCGTCGACGGCGTCGTTCCAGCCGATACCTTTCATGGCGACGTATGCCGCCACAAAGGCCTTTGTCACATCATTTACGGAGGCACTGGTCGAGGAGAATAAGCCGTTCGGCATCCGGATAATGGCATTCTGTCCCGGCTCAACGAAAACCAATTTCTTCAACGCTTCTCAGATCGAGCGGCCCGTAACTATCAAGGGGCAGCACACGCCGGAGCACGCAGTCAGTGCATTTCTCAAGAGTGTCGGTGCAGGACGAGCGAGATTCGTGCCCGGCGTGGTCAATAAAGTCGGAGCGGCCCTCGGCAGCCACCTGCCGACTTCGTTATCGAGAAAATTCATGGCGAAGGCCTTACGCTCGCGTTATCAACAGGAAAAATGAGATTTACCGTCCTGGGCAGCGGCTCGACAGGCAATTGTGTTCTGATCTCGAGCGAGACGACCAACGTCCTCATCGACGCCGGATTGAGCGCGCGAGAGATAATGCGCCGCCTCGCCGAGGTCGGTGTGCCGCACGAGTGCCTCGACGGCGTGCTGGTGACGCACGAGCACGGCGATCATGTCGGTGGGCTGCGTGTCTTGTTGAACTCGCTTAAGTGTCCTGTCTTTATTTCACGTGTCACTGAGGACGCGTACTATGACACCCGAGCCGGAGGAAAGAACGGTGACAGCGAATCATCGAAACGGCGTGCAGCTTTCAAAGACCGCACCGTTGAGATCGAATCACACCGTGAATTTCGCATCGGCGATATCGACTTTCATCCATTCTGTGTCCCGCACGACGCAGTCGATAACTTCGGATTCGTAGCCAAGCGTAACGGCGTCAAGGTCGCGACGTTAATGGATTTTGGCTGTATCGATGACACGATCCGCGAGAATCTTAGAGGCTGTGA
>CAZWSK010000207.1:0-4271 GCA_964636445.1 uncultured Chloracidobacterium sp. | reverse complement strand
GGCCGAGCTTGGTATCGCGGGCCTCGATCTCGAGCTCCTCGATGTGGATCGACGTGTAATAGTCGTCACGCACGAGCCGCTCGCTGACCAGAATAGCGTCCTCAAAGTTGTAACCACGCCACGGCATGAACGCCACGAGGACGTTGCGTCCCAGGGCGAGCTCGCCGCGGTCGGTACACGGGCCGTCGGCGATGACCTGGCCCTTGGTGACACGCTCGCCGACCTGGACGATCGGACGCTGGTTGATACAGGTGTTCTGGTTAGAACGCTTGAATTTCACCAGCGAATAAATGTCCGCCGTCACCTCACGCGAGATCGTGCCGTCGACCTGATGGTCGGCCTTGACGATGATGCGCTCTGAGTCGACAAAATCGACGACGCCGTTACGACGCGCGATGACCACGGCGCCGGAATCGCGTGCGGCGATCTTTTCCATGCCGGTGCCGACATAGGGCGACTCCGCACAGAGAAGCGGCACGGACTGGCGTTGCATGTTCGAGCCCATCAGAGCACGGTTCGCGTCGTCGTTCTCGAGGAATGGGATCAGCGATGCGGCGACCGACACGAGCTGTTTGGGCGAGACGTCCATGTACTGGATCTCCATCCTGTCGGCGGTGATGAACTCACCCTTTTGCCGTGCGGCGTTACGCTCGTTAACGAGGTTGCCCTTTTCATCCAGTTCGATGTTGGCCTGGCCGATGATATAGCGGTCCTCTTCCCAAGCGGTCAAATAGAACGGCCACGGCTCGAAAACCGCCTTTTTGCCGTCTTTGATGCGCTTGTTCGCGGCCTCGACATCCTCAAGGGGCACGTGCTCGCCCGGCTTAAATTTAGTATCGCCGCCATTCTGCACCTTGACGTATTCGATAACACGTCCGTCCTCGACCTTTCGGTACGGCGATTCGATAAAGCCGAACTCGTTGATTCGCGCAAAGCACGAGAGCGACGAGATAAGGCCGATGTTCGGGCCTTCAGGCGTCTCGATCGGGCAGATGCGGCCGTAGTGCGTCGGGTGCACGTCGCGGACCTCAAAACCTGCACGTTCACGCGAAAGACCGCCCGGCCCGAGGGCCGACAGACGGCGTTTGTGCGTGATCTCGGACAGCGGATTCGTCTGGTCCATGAACTGCGACAGCTGCGACGAACCGAAGAACTCGCGGACGGCAGCCGTCACCGGCTTCGCGTTTACGAGGTCGCGCGGCATCGTCGTGAACATGTCCTGCTGAATGGACATTTTTTCCTTGATCGCGCGCTCCATCCGCTCGAGGCCGATGCGGAATTGATTTTCAAGCAGTTCTCCAACCGCTCGCACGCGGCGGTTGCCGAGGTGGTCGATGTCGTCCTGATAGTAATTCTCGCTGTCCTTCTTCATGCGAAGGAGGTACGAGACGACGCCGATAAAATCCTGCGGGTCGAGCAGCGGATCTGTCAGGCGGTCATGGTCGGATCGGCCCATTTTGATGTTGAACTTGAGGCGTCCCACCCGCGACAGGTCGAAGCGGCGCGTGTCAAAGAACATTCCTTCAAGCAGCCGATAAGCCGTCGGAACTGTCGGCGGATCGCCGGGACGCATCTTGCGGTAGATCTCGAGCAGGGCGTCGACCGGCTTACCGATCGGGTCTTTACGGATCGTTGCCGAGATGATCTCACCGATGACGTCGCGCTGCGGGAAAAAGACGGCGAAGCTTTCGACTCCCTCTTCAGTGATCTGCTGCAGCAAACCGGCAGTGATCTCTGAGTTAGACTCGACGATGACCTCGCCTGTTTCGGTGTTGACGATGTCATCTAGGGCATAGGCGCCTTCAAGATCGGCCGCGGCTACCTGGACCTGGTCCTTTTTCATCCGGCGGAGGTCGGCAAGGGCGGCCTTAGTGATCTTTTTGCCTTTGCGGACAACGTCCTCTTTCTTGTCCTTAAGGTCTTCTTCAGCACGCAGGCCGACGATGTGAGTGTCGCCCTCGGGCTTGACCTTCATAAAGGTGCGGCCCTTTTCGATAACGACCTCATCGGTCGTGTAGAAGAGGCCAAGTATGCTGGCGTTAGAATATTCCGCGTTCTTGACGACTTCCTCGAGGATGCTGTCCGACACGGTCTTCATGTCGATCTGCGGGTTCAGCCACAAGCCGAGAGCACGCAGGAACACGGTCGCGATGATCTTACGCTTGCCAAGGCGTGCATGAAGCAGGCCCTTCTGGTCGTACTCGAATTCGACCCACGAGCCGCGGTAGGGAATGATCTTCGCGAGATACTCGTCGCGGTCGCCCTTAAAGAACACGCCGGGCGAGCGGTGAAGCTGCGAGACGATCACGCGCTCGGTACCGTTGATGATGAACGTACCGTTGTCGGTCATCAGGGGTATCTCGCCGAAGAAAACGTCCTCTTCCTTGATGTCGCGTACGGTCGCGACATTTGTGTCCGGATCTTTGTCGTAGACCGTCAGGCGGATCTTGACCTTGAGCGGGACGCTGTATGACATTCCACGCTCCTGACACTCCTGCTGGTCGTGCTTATGCTTGAGGCCGACGGGCTCGCCGCAGTTGTTGCAGAGGTTCGGGCGGACCGCGTTGAACGTGCCGCAGTTTTTACAGAGCACCTCGGCCGGATTGAACGGATCGACCTTGATCTTGGCCGAGCAGTTCTTACAGTTTGCACGCAAATGCTCGAGGCCCTCGAGGTTACCGCATTTGCACTGCCAGTTGCCGATCTGGTATTCGACAAACTCGAGCGTCGCCGTCTCGCGAAAGTCCGAAACAGGGAAGATCGACGAGAACACTGACTGAAGGCCGATAAAGTCGCGCTCCTCCGGGATGAGGTCCATTTGGAGGAAGCGGTTGTACGATTCGCGCTGGACCTCGATGAGATTAGGGATCTGTGCCGATGTGTAGATCTTAGAAAAATCGACACGCTCAGGCGCTTTACTTGTTCTGACCCCAAGTCCCTTCGAGTTGGTCTGTAGAGGATTATTGATCATATGGTCGATAGCGGGCTATAAAAACCTGTTGACGTCCGGCGCCGATGCTGTTACGATTCACGTAAAGTTGGCTCCTGCCGGTGACGCGTGCGGAAAAGACGGCAAATGCGGCCGTGGGTAAAGCTTTCCCAGACCGCTTATTTAGCAGTTTCCGCTATATATTAAATTTGCGAGCGTGCCTAAAAAGGGACACCAACTCTCCACTTGCTGCGGTATAATGGCCGCGTTAAAAACAACGGAAACTATTGAAAAATAAAGTAGTTTCCAACTCCGGCGACGCCGGTATCCGCGATCCCAATCGCTCGGGGATACTGCGAAACTAATAGTCTAACAATAAAATATCATCTGCACAAGGACCGATGACGGTAGTGCGGGATACCTATTTGATTGCGAAAACGAGGCGGCCTCGCAAGGCCGCCCCATTTTCGTAAGACGTCTGAAACGACTACTTAAGCTCGACGGTCGCGCCAGCCTCGGTGAGCTTCGTCTTGATCTCTTCGGCCTCGGCCTTCGAAACGCCTTCCTTGAGCGGTTTCGGAGCACCGTCGACCAGATCTTTGGCTTCCTTGAGGCCGAGGCCCGCGACAACCTCGCGAACGACCTTGATGACGGCGATCTTGTTGCCGCCCGCCGACTGAAGGACAACGTCAAACGAATCCTTCTCTTCGGCCGCAGGAGCAGCGTCACCGCCGCCTGCACCGGCACCGGCCGCCATCATCATCGGAGCCGCAGCGGCTGCCGACACGCCAAACACTTCTTCGAGTTCCTTGACGAGCTCTGACGCTTCGAGAAGCGACATTCCCTTCAAATACTCAACTACATCGTCTTTTGTAACTGCCATGATATTTGTCTATCTCCTAATTTTTGGGTTCCTAAAGTACCGTTCGTCGCTGGTCGTTCGTTGTTCGTCGTAAACCAACGAACTACGATCAACGAACTACGAACATTCGTTTCGCCGCTAGAACCCAGGGACTCGATGGTTGGGGTTGCATCTCCTTCGCCTTCTCGCCCGAAGCCGCTGTGCCTGACAACACGTTGGCCCGTTTTACCTTGGTACGGCTTGTGCGGGCTGGGCCCGCAATTTCAAATTTGAAATCTAAAATTTCAAATTGTTTGAGATCCGCCGGACCTCAAAAACTTATTCCGCCGCCGGCTCTTCTGCCGGGGCTTCCGGATCCGCCTGATCGACAGCGGCTTCAGCCTGATCGTCAGGCGCCGCTGCGGCTTCGGGCTCGCTTTGAGCGGCTTCCGCCGCATCGTCCGGATCATTCGCCGCGGATTCTTCCTGAGCCTCGGTCGC
>CAZWSK010000206.1:0-4295 GCA_964636445.1 uncultured Chloracidobacterium sp. | reverse complement strand
CTGGTCGCGCTGGCCATCGCGTTTGCATTGGGCATAGCTGCGAGCAAGTATGCCGGAATGCCAAGCACGGCGGCGCTCGTCGTCGTGGGTATTGTGGCGATGCTCGCACTTATCACGCGGAAGCGTGCAGCTGCTACCGCGTTGATACTTCTCGCGTTCGCGGTGGCCGGCGCGTGGTCGTTCCAACAAGAGCTGAACCGAAATTCCTCAGCTGACCGCATCAGAACTATCTACGACACCGGGCAGATCGAGTCCGGCACGCCGGTCGGGGTCGAAGGCGTCCTCAGCAGCGCGCCGGAACCGGCGTTTGACGGTATGTTTCTGACGGTGCGTGGCGACACCGTGAGGTACCGCGGCGAGGAACTGCGAGCAAGGGGGCGCATTCGGGTGTTCGTGCCCGACAGGAAGACAGAAGAGAATTTAAGATCTGAAATTTCAAATTTAAGATATGGGTCATCTGAAATCTTAAATTTAAGATACGGGTCGCGTGTTCGAGTCGCGTGTGCGCTGACGCGTGAAGAGCAATTTCAAAATCCCGGTGTGATCTCGCGTGTTGAATTGCTCGATCGGACAGGTGTCGATGCGGTGTGTTCCGTGAAGAGCCCACTTTTGATCGAGCACATCGCGGACGAGAGCGTATTCGTGCCGCTGGCGTGGGTGTATGATCAGCGGGCCCGGCTTATAGAGCAGTTCCGTCAGAACTTGAGCCCGAAGGCCGCGGGTGTGATGATCGCGAGTTTGTTGGGGAACAAGCACTTTCTCGACAAGGACACGGCGGAGCTTTTTCGCGAGGGCGGGACGTTTCACATCCTCGTCATTTCGGGACTGCATATTACCTTTATAGGCGGCATTTTGCTTCTGATCGTACGGTGGGCGACGCGGAACAGGTGGTTGCAGTTTGCGGTGACGGGCGGCGTTTTGTGGGCGTATACGCTTGCGGTCGGGGCGGACGTGCCGGTCGTGCGGGCTTCATTGATGTTCACGGTGATGCTGCTCGGCTACGCGTTATATCGCAGCGGGTCGATGTTGAATTCGCTTGCGCTAAGCGTTTTGCTGCTGCTCGTCTGGCGGGCATCAGATCTGTTTGAGGCGTCGCTGCAGTTGACGGTCGTGAGCGTGGCGGCGATCGTTGCGTGTGCCTATCCGTTGATAGAAAAGCTCCGGGCGATCGGTGAGTGGACACCTTCGCCGGCGACGCCGTTTCCGCCGAATGTGAGGCCGTGGTTGCGGCGGCTGTGCGAAACGCTGTATTGGAATGACGACGCGTGGCGGATCGATCTAAAACGTGAGATCTGGAGCGCGGGCGTGCAGAAATCGCCGATGATAAGGCGCACGGGCGGTGTCTTGCAGAAGACCTTCCGATACGTATTCGAAGGATCGTTAGTCTCGCTGATCGTCCAGCTTTGGATGCTGCCGCTGACAGTGGTGTATTTCCACCGAGTGCCGGTGGCCTCGATCGTGCTGAATCTTTGGGTCGGCTTTTTTATCGCGATCGAGAGCTTTGCGGCCGTTGGTGCTGCTGCTGCGGCGTCTGTGAGCGGGCTTTTGGCGGCTCCATTATTCATGCTGGCAGATGTGACCAATCACCTGATGCTCACGCTGCCGCGAGCCTTGGCGTTATTTGACGGGCTGAGTTTTCGGCTGCCGGCATATTCGGGGATGGGCCGTTGGGTGTATTTTGCGTACCTTGTGCCGATGCTGCTGCCCGCCGTCGGGATTCGGCGATGGAGGCCGTTCGATCTGAAGCGATCGTCGGCGTTACGAGATCGTTTGCTGTCATTCGCCACCGCGGCAGCGTTCGTTACGCTCGCCTCGATCATCGTAGTGCATCCATTCAGCAAGGCAAGCCCGGACGGGCGGCTGCATGTAGAGTTCCTGGACGTAGGGCAGGGCGACGCTGCTCTCATTACATTCCCGACAGGAGAGACGATGCTCGTCGACGGCGGCGGGAGAATGGACTATGGGTCGGATGATGACGACGATGCGGCGCCGTTCGAACCCGACCGCCGCAGCATTGGCGAGTCCGTCGTCTCAGAGGTGCTTTGGGCAAAGGGGCTGTCGAGGATCGACTACGTTGCCGCAACTCACGCTGACGCGGATCATATTCAGGGGTTGTCGGACGTCGTACGTAATTTTCGCGTTGGGGCGGTGCTGTTTGGACGGATGCCTGCGGATGATCCCGATCTCGCGGAGCTTTACTCCGAGATGCTCCGCCGCGGCGTGCCGAGCGAGCCGGCTGCACGCGGTGACGTACTGCGGATCGGCGACGCTCGCGTCGAAGTGCTCTGGCCGCCGCCGGCAGAGCGTGGTGCGTCGGCGAATGATGACTCGCTCGTGCTGAGGATCGTTGTCGGTTCTCGGACGCTGCTCCTGACCGGTGATATCGAGCGGGCGGCTGAGGCAGAGCTGCTAAGCAGCGGCGGCACTCTGCGGGCCGATGTCGTTAAGGTCCCGCATCACGGCAGCCGGACTAGTTCGACCGCGGAATTCGTCGAGGCCACAAAGCCCCGACTCGCGGTGATATCTGTCGGGCGAAGATCGCCCTTCGGGCATCCGCATCCTGAGGTGACAGATCGGTGGCGGGCTTCGGGCGTCGATCTTCTGACCACTGGCGTGAGTGGAATGATCTCGGTGTCGACTGACGGACGCGACCTGCAGGTGGAGCAATTTGTACCTCTGGGCAAGTAGAAAGGGATCGCCTTATCCGGCGATCCCAGTTTTTTGCAAATGAGGAAAAAGACTATTTCCTCGGCTGTTCAAAGTGGTATCCGAGCTTCCAATCTGCGCCTTCCTTGACGTAGATCGCGGTCACCCAAACAGGGCCGAGCTTCTGGTCACCGCATTTCGCGTCGGCATCGCCTTTAGCGTGCAGGATCGAGATATCACCCGTGACCGAAGCGCTCTTGCCGTCGGTTACCGAAACACTCTTAACTTCGCAGTCCATCGCGGTGAAGCCCTTGATGACAGAGTCTTTGCCCGCCATGATCTGGCCCATTGGATCGACGAACATAACGTCAGCGAGCATCATGCCGCTGAGCTTCGCCCAGTCCTTGGCCTTCCATGCTTCCCAACCGGCCTTTTCGCCCGCGAGCAGCTGGTCGGCAGCAGCGTCGGTTGACGCAGCTGTGTTCGAATTCGCGGATTTGGTATCCGCGGCCTTATCGTCTTTGGCGTCATCGCTGTCTTTCTTGTTTTCAGGCTTAGCTTTATCGTCGGCCTTTGCCGAATCGTCATCTTTCTTAGACGATGGTGCCGCATCCTCGGCCTTAGCCTTATCGTCTGTCTTAGCCGCCGATGAGCGGTCGGTCTGAGCCGGCGGGGTCACATAATCGACCTCGCTGTGCCAGGCTGCCTTCCATGCGGTGCCTTCCTTTACATAAAGCGACGACGCGATCACGTCGGGAGCTTTTTTGCCGTCAACCGTTCCATCGGTCACTACCTTCATGGTGAGGACCGCGGCGTTGGGATTGAGCTTAGTGATGCGCTCCTCGGAGAACGTGAATCCTTTGATGTCGTCCTTGTGCTCGCCGATCATCTTGAGGACTGCAGCTCGATCATGCTTCTCGCCGTTGTGAAAACTCACAAAGTTCGGCGCCAGAAATGTATCGAAATATTTCGTGTCCTTGTTCTTGTAAGCCTCGAAGGCCTTGGTCTCGAGCTCCTTGAGCGCGGCGACGGTCGGGCCCTGGTCGGCGGCCGTGTTGGTGTTGGTATTGGCGACATTCGCCGGCTTGTTCTCGGCGGTACCGCCGCAAGCGGCCATCATCGCCGCGAAAAGCGCAATAATAACTAGTATTCCGGTCTTTTTCATAGTCTTTTCTCCTAAATTAGTATCGAGTAAATACACAAAAACCCGACAGTTTTCCCCCTTTCATGAAAACCTCGAGCGTTCCTTCAGTCGTCCTAATTGGGTACAGTTTTAACACTGCCACAACCTATTGTCAAGAAATAACTTGCGTTGAATTATCGCCTTTGACGGCAACGGTGTTGAAGAACAGCCTTTCTTCCAAGTCGTTTGACGCGGGGAAATGGATCGTTCCGAAAAGGAACAGGCCCGGATGCCAAAAGTCCTTAGCGCATTCGGCGATCTTAGCGATCTCGCCCGACGCATTAATTTGCCATATTGCCGCGACGTTTTCCTTTTGGCTCGGGGCGTTTTCGGCGGTGGTGCCAAAAAAGAGATCGTCACCAACCTGTTTGGAATAGAAGACCGTCCCGCTCACCTCGCCCAGGCTGGTGCGTTCGAGGGTGTTGCGGTCTACCTTGAATATCTCGTTGTCACGGTACTCAGCGTC
>CAZWSK010000205.1:0-4328 GCA_964636445.1 uncultured Chloracidobacterium sp. | reverse complement strand
TGCATATCCTCGCGCTTGTTGAGATCGCGAACCGCCAATCCGCCGTCAAGGAGCAAACTGCCGTCAGGTTGAGGAACTATCTGCCGATCAACCTCTACATCGTGTTCGTCTGAGATGTCGCCGACGATCTCCTCCAGCAGGTCCTCAAGAGTGATGATGCCCTCGACACCACCGTGCTCATCGACCACGAACCCGAAGTGGAACTTCTCTGTTTGCATCTGCCGCAGAACGTCCTCGAGTCGCGCGGTATCGACCACATAACTCGGCTTTATGAGAAGGTCGTCGTCCAGGCGAAACGTCCGGGGCCGTTCGATGAACTTGACGAGGTCCTTGCTGTGCAGCACACCGACGATGTCATCCAGCGACGACCTGCAAACTGGAAGGCGTGAATAGCCGCTGTCCTCGAATATCTTGATTATCTCGTCAAGCGTGCTCGAGTCCTGGACCGCAACGACCTCTGTACGCGGCACCATTGCCTCTTTCACAGTGGTTTCCGAGAATTCGAAAATGCTATGGATCAGCTGCCGCTCCTCGCGATTGAGGTGGCCGCTTTCCTCTGAAAGATTGATGAGCTGACGGATCTCCTCTTCAGTGTAGATCGACGCATGCTCACCGCTCGGGTGAAGGCCGAATAGCCGCACGGTTTTCGTTCCGGTCCAGTCCAAAAGGCGGATCGGATAATAGAAGACCTTGTAAAAGATCTGCATCGGCAGCGCGAGCAGCAGAGCGGTCTTTTCGCTGAGCTCGAGTGCAGTGGTCTTTGGCGCAAGCTCGCCAAAAACGATGTGCAGAAACGTGATGATCGAGAACGCTATCGCAAACGAGATCGTGTGCAGCAGCGTCGGCGAGGCGAGAAACGCCCAGCCTGTCGTCTCGGCAAGGCTGAAGAGCGGGCCGTCGATCAGGCGTGCGACCGCGGGTTCGCCGATCCATCCGAGTCCAAGCGACGAGAGCGTTATCCCGAGCTGCGTCGCTGAGATGTAGGCATTCAGGTCGTTGAGCACGTCGAGCAAGCGACGCGCGGACGCGCTGCCTGCTGATGCGAGCGATTCTATACGGGATTTTCGTACAGCGACAAAGGCAAACTCTGACGCGACGAAGAAACCGTTAGCGAAAACAAGAAGCAGCACAAGCAGAATGTTAAAAATACTCATCGCTGCCGACACGGGTTCGGCTGGGACATTTTCTGCTGCAAAAAAGAAAAGTAAACTGGCGGGGTCGTCCATCAAGGATCTATTATGCGCCGGCACGATCGGCCGTTCGTTTGCGAAATTATATCACAGCTATTCACGGGAAATATCGTATGCCGCACTACCATCGAGCATCTCCTGGATGAGCATCCGGCAGGAACCGCAGCCGCCGCCGGCACGACAGGCGGCCGTGACATCGTCGACCGACCGCGGGCGCTTCTCGGCGATGAATTGCTCGATCGTCTCCTCAGTAACGCCAAAACACGTGCAGATAAGCGCCTTTTCGCCGCGGAATTCCTCGATCTGCCGTGTCCTGTGACCACGAAAAGCGGCGTGCAGGGCCTCGATGCAGACATGGGCACATTGTCGGCGGTCCGGCGGCAGTTTGCCGAGCTCGGCCTCGACCGTTTGCGTTAATTCATCGTCATTAAGCCCGTGAAGCTCGCTTGATCTTCGCCCTTTTATAGAATCAGCAAGTACCGCGGCAGAAGCGATCATATAGCCGCAGCCATTCGTGCGGAAAGTCGCGGCCGTTATCACGCCGTCAATGTCGAGAGCGAACTCGACAAAACATCCGCATCGGAAACTCGCCGCGCGGCCGAGAGTTCCGCCCAATGCCGTCTCTGCCGGCTGGAGCGACGCGATCTTTTGCCAAACCTTCGGCGGGTATACCATTCTGACTAAAAGTGTAAAATATCCTTGTGAAAACCGCCGTCTTTTGCCTAATTACTTTCGCTCTGCTGCTTTCTGCCGGATGCCGTCCGGCAGCGGTTCCCGTCGCGGTGTCGAACGAGCCATCGTCGATCAACGACAGGCCGACGACAAATCAGCCGCTGCCGCCGTCAAAGCCGCTTGCGGATATGAGCTGGACCGACCCTGACAGCAAGGTCCATAAGCTAAGCGACCTAAAGGGCAAGGCGGTGATACTCGATTTTTGGGCCACCTATTGCGGCCCGTGCCGCGAAGAGATCCCGCACCTCAATGAGCTTTTGGCCAGGCACGGCGGCGAGAACCTCGCAATAGTCGGCCTCAACGTCGGCGGCAAAGAGGACATGGACAAGGTGCCCGAGTTCACCAAGAAAACCAGGATAGACTATCCGATAGCTCTCCCCGAGGACGAGCTGAGCCGGTTCATTTTTGCGGGCCGCACCGAGATACCCCAAACGGCCGTGTTTGACCGCAGCGGCAATCTCGTAAAGAAATTCATGGGCTACAACGCCGATGTCAAGAAGGAACTTGACGCCGCTGTCGCCGCTGCGGTAGCGACGAACTAGCATGCGCGACCTTCCCGTCGGCAATGGCTGCCTGCTGGTCAATTTCGACGACAAGTATCAGATCCGCGACATTTATTTTCCGCACGTCGGGCAGGAGAACCATAGCGAGGGATTCCCGTTCAGGTTCGGCGTGTGGGCGGACGGCGAGTTCTCCTGGGTTTTTGAGGACGGCTGGACGCGCGAACTGCTTTACCAGCCTGACTCTCTCGTCACCCACGTCCGGTTGATCAATTCTGAACTCGGCATCTCGATCAGCTGCCGCGACATGGTGGCGGAGGCCGAGAACGTGTATCTGAAACACGTGAAGGTCACCGACACGAAGGGCTCACCGCGGCAGATACGCGTCTTTCTGCATCAAGACTTTCGCATATACGAGAACAAGGTCGGGGACACCGCGTACTACGACCCTGCCACGCGGTCGCTGATACATTACAAGAAGCACCGTTACTTTTTGATCAACACGCTCCCGCATTTTGACCAGTTCGCGACGGGGCGCAAGGCGTTTCGCGACCTGCAGGGCACGTGGCGTGACGCTGAGGACGGCGTGCTGCACGGCGGAGCGATAACAGAGGGATCGGTCGATTCGACGATAGCGGTCCATTCGGACGCCGGTGAGTTTGAGTTCTATTACTGGATCGCTGCCGGAATGAACCATGGCGAGGTCAGCGAGATAAACGAGGACGTTCTCGGGCGAACGCCGCAGTCGTACTTTGAACAAAATCACTTGTTCTGGAAGAAGTGGCTAGCCGAAACCGGCACGGACCTCACGGAATTGGAAGGCGCGATCGCCGATCTCTACCGCCGCAGCCTCTTGATCGCCCGCACGCAGATAGACGATGGAGGTGCGATCATCGCTGCGAACGATCACGACGTTACAGAGCGGGCGACGGACCATTACAGCTACCTGTGGCCGCGCGACGGCGCGTTCGTGGCTGACGCTTTTGACTTGGCCGGTTATCGAGAGGTGTCGCGGCGTTTTTTTCTGCTGTGCCGCGAGATCGTACACGAACGCGGCTATTTCCTGCAGAAATATAATCCTGACGGAACGCTCGGATCGGGCTGGCATTCGCACTGGGACAATGTGCGCGAGCGTGAGCTGGTGCCCATTCAGGAAGACGAGACCGCGCTCGTGCTGTGGGCCCTCTGGGAACATCATTCGATCTATCCGGATGAACTGTTCGCCCGCGAGATGTATCAGGGGCTGGTGGTCAAATGCGCCGATTTTCTCGAGTCCTTTCGCGACGAGACGACGCGCTTGCCGAAACCCAGCTGGAACCTGTGGGAAGACCGCCGCGGCGTGCATACTTTCACCTGCGCGACTGTCGCGGCGGGATTGCAGGCGGCGGCGAATTTTGCGTCGGTTTGTGGCGACTCGGTAAACAGTGAAAAGTACGCTGCCGCGGCCGACGCGGTGGTCGCGGCGATGCGCGAGCATCTGTATAGCGAGCAGCTTGGCCGATTCTATCGCGGCCTGCTGGCCGCGGACGACGACACGCTCTCGCCCGACCCGACGGTTGACGCTTCACTGTTCGCCATTTTTTATTTTGGCTGTTTCGACGCAACTGATCCGGTCGTGGAAGGAACGATGCGAGCCGTGATGGAGAAGCTGGAGAACAAAGACGGCTACGGCGGTGTCGCTCGGTTTGAAGGGGACGGATATATGCGGACGTCGGATGCCTTCGCTGGCAATTCGTGGCCGATCTGTACATTGTGGCTCGCGGAATACTACATCGCCGCCGCGAGCACGGTCGACGATCTCGCTCCGGCACTGGCGATTCTCGAATGGCACACACAGCGTGCCCTTCCATCCGGCGTACTCGCCGAACAGATCGATCCCGCGACGGGTGACCCGGTCTCGGTCTCG
>CAZWSK010000204.1:0-4379 GCA_964636445.1 uncultured Chloracidobacterium sp. | reverse complement strand
TGTATGATGGCGCAAAACTTGACAAAGTTTGCTCTGCCGCTAGAATTGAAACCTGTCTTTAGACGCCCAACCGGAGACGTGGCTGAGCGGCTGAAAGCGGCGGTTTGCTAAATCGTTAAGGGTCAAAAGCCCTTCACAGGTTCGAATCCTGTCGTCTCCGCCAGATCTTATGAAGGCTATCGAATACTAGTATTTGGTAGCCATTCGTGTTTTTATACTACGCGCAAAAGGAGAACATGATGAAAGAAAGCGGATCCTACACCAGGCTCTGGGTCGCACTACCGGCCGCGCTAGTGGTCGGCATTCTAAATGTCTTTCTCTTCTTTCTCTTCATGGTCCTTTACAGCTATGTCATAAACCCGGGGCATGATGAGAGCTTTTATCAGGAGGCGGCCGGATGGTTCGGGCCGATTGCTAGTATTGTCGGCGGCATCCCGTTGATGTTCCTCGCCGGCCGGTGGATCGCAAAGCGGCTTGGCCCGGGCACGGCGATCGGCGGTGCCGTTGCCATTTGGACGATCTATTTCCTTGTGGATGTCTCCATTGTGGCGGCGAGCGGGTCGTTGTTCAGCCTGCTTCCTCTTGTCGCGACATCGTTTCTTACGAAGCTCATCGCCGTCGTCCTGGGAGCCCGCACGCCGATAAAAAAGGAGAGATTCAATGACCGTAGTGAGAAACATACTGGCCGTGATACTCGGCTTCATCGTAAGAAACGTCGTTAACGCAGCGATCATCGCCGGCGGTCACGCGATCATGCCGCCGCCAGCTGGCTTTGACGGATCGAGCATGGAGGGCGTCGCCACGACCATTCATTTGCTGCGTCCCGTCGATTTTATCGTTCCATTCCTGGCACACGCGATGGGACCGCCCGTCGGCGTTTTTTCGGCAATGCTCGTCGCCGCGAGCGGGCGAAAAGTTATCGCCATCATCCTCGGCTGCCTCTTTCTCGCCGGCGGTATCGCGGCGAATATAATGATCCCGGCGCCTATGTGGTATCGAGCCGTCGACCTGCTATTCGCCTATATCCCGATGACGTTTCTGGGATGGAAGCTTAGCGGCACGGGCTGAGTTTTGCGTTATTTTGACGACTGCGTGAGAATTGTTGTTTATGACGACACGCGTTCGTTTCGCTCCGTCTCCCACCGGATATTTGCACATCGGCTCGGCCCGCACCGCGCTCTTCAATTATCTTTACGCCCGTAACACGGGCGGCAAGTTCCTGCTTCGCATCGAAGATACGGACCTTGCCCGGTCGACTGAGGAATCGACACGCTCAATCCTCGACGGGCTCGCATGGCTCGGCTTTGCACCCGATGAGGAGATAGTTTTCCAGTCCGACAACGCCGACAAGCACCGTGAAACCGCTAGAAGGCTGCTCGCAGAGGGCAAGGCGTACCGCGATTTCACGCCTAAGGCCGACCCGAACGATGCCAACGTGAAGGATGCCATCAAGGAACGTGCCCGCGCGCAGGGTGCCGACAAGAACATGCGGGACAACCCGTTTCGCGATCTGTCCGCTGATGAATCTCAAGCTCGTGCCGCCGCGGGCGAACCGTTCGCGATCAGGCTGAAGGTGCCCGAGCACGGACGGACAGCGTTTGACGATCAGGTCTACGGCATACAAGAACGCGACTACGCCGACACCGAGGACCTTGTTCTCTTACGATCAGACGGCCATCCGCTCTACAACCTCGCGGTCGTGTGCGATGACATCGAGATGCAGATCACGCACGTCATCCGCGGCCAGGACCATTTAACGAACACTCACAAGCAGATACTGATCTACGAGGCCCTGGGCGTCGAACCGCCGAAATTCGCCCATCTGCCGCTGATCATGGCCCCAAACAAGGGGAAACTCTCGAAGCGCAAACACGGCGAGGTTGTCTCGATGACAACATATCGGGATGCAGGTTTTCTCGCCGAAGCGTTCCGGAACTTCCTGGCTTTGCTTGGGTGGTCCGCAAGCGAGGAGAAAGAGATCTACACCCTCGACGAGTTGATCGAAAAATTTTCGCTCGAAGGCATCCATCGGTCTAACGCCGTCTTCAATTTTCACGAGGGCGACCCGCGGCGGTGGACCGACGACAAGGCCATCTGGATGAACGCGGAGTACATCCGCTCAATGCCGCTCGCCGACCTGCTGCCGCACGTTAAGGCAGAACTCAAGGCGAACAAGCTCTGGCGCGACGAGTATGAGGACGAAGACCGCAGTTGGTACGAGCGAACGGTCGACCTGATAAGGGCAAGGTTTTTTACGCTCAAGGACTTTTCGTCGCAGGGCCGAGCATATTTTAGCGAGGACTTTGACTTTGATCCCGCCGCGATCGAGAAGAACCTCGGAAAGTTCCCCGATCTAAAGGCATGGCTTCCTGAGCTGGCCGATCGGTTCGCTGATGAGTTCGCGGACAAGGCCTACAACGAAGAAAATATTGAGGTCGTCGTGAAGACATTTACCGAAGAAAAGGGTACTAAGCTCGGCGTCATCATGAACGGTGCCCGCACCTTGCTGACAGGTGTTGCCGTGGGCCCGTCAATGCTTTCGGTATTCGAGACTATCGGTCTCGAAAGGACTATAATGAGGTTAAGGAGCCAAGTCCCGTGGAATGCGGCAAACGGGTCCAGACCTGGAGGGAAATAATGAAAGGGTATAAATCAAATATCGAGAAAGACACTCTAAAGAACAAGAATTTTCGGAAAGTCGTCTACACGTCGGCTCACAGCCAGCTCGTCCTAATGAGTTTGAGGCCAAAGGAAGAGATCGGTGCCGAGGTACACGGTGAGAACGACCAGTTTCTCCGTTTCGAGGGCGGCCGCGGCCGAGTTGAGATCGATGGCAATAAATACACGGTAAAGGACGGCGACGCGGTGATCGTTCCTGCCGGGGCAAAGCACAACGTCATCAACATCTCGGCAACAGAGGAACTCAAGATCTACACGATCTATTCGCCGCCGCATCACAAGGACCAGATCGTCCGTAAGACCAAGGAAGAGGCCGAGGCTAACGAAGAGGACTTTGACGGCAAGACGACCGAGAAGAAGAAAGGCCGGAAATAGTTAGATGAACAGAGCGATCGTCGAGTATAACGACGCCCTTGCGCCGGGCGACAAGGCTGTGTGCGACCGGCTCGCAAATGAAATTGACGCCCGGCTGGCAAAGGCCGAGAGCAAGATCTGGCACCGGCACCCTGTGTGGTTCATCGACGGCAATCCGATCGTTGGCTACAGCCGACAGAAGGCGGGAATACGCCTGATGTTCTGGAGCGGGGCTAGCTTTGACGAAGAGGGCCTCTTGCCCGGCACAGGAAAATTCAAGGACGCTTCCGTTTTCTATACCTCCGCCGACCAGATCGATCAAAAAGCCCTGCGTCGATGGCTGAAAAAAGCACGATCGATCCAGTGGGATTACAAGAATGTGGTCAAGCGGAAGGGTGCCCTCGAACGCTTGAGCTAGAGGCCTTTGCTAGCTCCTTCATCGTTATTCGGTTAGAATAGGCCTTCAGGCGTGTATCGATCTGCATCTAATACACACTGAGGGCCATCATGTTTACCGAGACCGGAGCCACGACGACCGACCCTGCCTTTCCGATAAGCAATTTTAAGATCTCGGAAGAAGAGCTTCCTGCGTTCAGCGACATGCCATTCGAGGATATCGAGGAGCTGCACCTCGACCATCCGGGAGCGAACGACGAAAGATATCGCGAACGTAGGGATCACATCGCGTCATTAGCAAAGAAATTCCGTGAGACCGGCGAGATTACCGATGTCGATTACACAGAGGAAGAGCAAGACATCTGGCGCCACGTAGCCACGACCCTTGAAGAACTGCATCAGGAACACGCCTCGCCATTCTATCTGAAGGCAAAGAAAGATCTGGGTATCACGAATGACCGTATTCCCCAGCTCTCAGAGATGAGCAAGCGGTTGACCGAAACTACCGGCTTTCGCCTCGCGCCGATAGAGGGCCTCGTCGACACGCGCGCATTCCTGTCGTGGCTGTCATACCGCGTGATGCTTTCGACGCAGTACATTCGCCACTCGTCCCGGCCCGACTACACGCCCGAGCCCGACATCGTTCACGAGATCATCGGCCACCAGCCGATGTTCACGAATCCGTCGTTTGCGGACTACTCACAATTCGTCGGCCACGGCGCACGGCGCGCAAATGATGAGCAGCTCGAGCAACTCGGCCGTCTATATTGGTTCACCGTCGAATTCGGCCTCGTCCAGCACGAAGGCGAGATCAAAGCGTACGGCGCCGGCCTGCTGTCGTCATACGGCGAACTAGAATACGCATTCAGCGATAACGTCGAACGCCGCCCGTTCGACCTCGAACAGGTAATCAACCACGAATACACCTACAGCGACATGCAGCCGGTGCT
>CAZWSK010000203.1:0-4419 GCA_964636445.1 uncultured Chloracidobacterium sp. | reverse complement strand
AACGGCCGCCAGCACGTCGGCCAAGTCATCGCCGCCGGCGCCGAGAACGCCCACGTGCCGAGCATTCTCGGCTGGGACCGGGCCGACAATTTAACGGAAGCCATCGCAATGGCCCGTTCGAAACAGGGACGAAACGCCGAGATAACAATGCTGCACCAGCCGATCATCGGACTGTGCAATGTTAGCGATTGATCCAAATTCGCATGAGGACGCTAGAAAAAGTGCGTAGGCTGTTCCGGCTGTCGGTGGGCCTGAGGGCGGGCACCGATCCTGAAGGCACGATTTCGACGATCACAGAGAACGTGCGCCTGCGCGGCGTGAACATTTGGATGCTTGTCTGCTCGGCGATCCTCGCATCGATCGGGCTGGACATTAATTCTACGGCCGTGATCATCGGTGCAATGCTCATTTCGCCGCTTATGTCGCCGATCCTCGGCGTGGGGCTCGGCATCGCGATACTCGACAGGAATCTGCTGAGGCGTGCGTTAAATAATCTGGCGTTCGCGGCGGGCCTCGGCTTGCTGACCAGCTCGATCTATTTCTTTCTATCGCCTCTTGGAGAGCTCACACCGGAATTGAGTGCCCGCACGACGCCGACTGTCCTCGATGTTGGCGTGGCGTTCTTCGGCGGTGTGGCCGGTATCGTGGCTGGTTCCAGACGCGACAAGACGAACGCCATGCCGGGAGTCGCGATCGCGACCGCGCTGATGCCGCCGCTCTGCACGGCAGGATATGGACTGGCAAAGCTTGATTCGGCGATCTTCCTTGGTGCGACATATCTTCTGTTCATTAATGCTGTTTTCATCGCGATCGCTACGTATCTTATCTCGATCATGCTAAGGCTCCCGAGAAAAGGGTACGAGGACAGCGCGATGACGGTCGCTGTTAAAAGGTTCGTGATTGGGTTTGCGATCATCACGGCGATCCCGAGCGCGTTGATCTTTTATAACGTACTCGAAAAGCTCCGGGTCGAGCGCGGGGTCAAGAGGTTTATTGCGGCCGAATGCCGTAACGACGACCGCCGGGCGATCCAATGGGAACTAAATGATAACTCTGAGCCCGCGGTGCTTAAGGTCTATATGGTCGGTAGAGGGATCGGCCGGGACGAGCAGCGGCGGCTGCAGGAGGCTCTCGACGACTATCATATCGGTGAGGTCCGGTTTAAGCCGGTACAGCTCAATGTCTCACCGGAGGAATTCAAACGCTTGAACGCCGACATCGACGCCAATCTCAACGAAAGCGTAAAGCTGCTTCAGGCGTTAGCTGAGGAACGAGGCAACGACATCGACGACTTGAGAGCGCGCCTGGAGGAAGTGCAGTCGTCGATCGATCCAAAAAATAGATTCCTGAGAGACATTCGTGTTTTGTTTCCGCAGGTCGCGGCACTCGAATGGGAGAGTGATCAGGGTACGGGCGGCGAGTCGGTGCCGGACGCATTGAATATCACCTTCGGCATGGATGTGAACGAAGCCGACAAAAGGAAAATAATCAAGGCCGTCTCGGGGAGAGCCAGGTTGATGCTCAGTTCTAACAGCTTGAGGATCAACGAAAGAAAGACCACGGAGGCACCGCAGACTGACGGGTGAGCCGATCGGCCTGACCACAACTTAGATCGAGATAGGAGGAACTATGGCGAATGTTGAACTTACTCCCGAAATGCAGACCATCAAAGGCCGGATGAAAGCGACCTGGGAGGCAGGCGACTTTGGCGTGATCGCCCGCTCGATCGAGCATGGAGCTGTCGAATTCGTCGATCGCCTTGGTATCGGGCCGGGTATGAAAGTTCTCGACGTAGCGTGCGGCACCGGCAATACTGCACTGCCTGCGGCCCGCGCCGGTGCGGATGTCACCGGCATTGACATTGCCGAGAACCTGATCGAGCAGGCAAAGGCGAACGCTGCCCGTGAAGGGCTCACCGCGAATTTCGAGGTCGGTGACGCGGAGGATCTGCCGTATGAGGACAACAGCTTCGATGCGGTGGTGACGATGTTCGGTGCGATGTTCGCTCCGCGGCCGGACGTAACGGCAAGCGAACTGAAGCGTGTCTGCAAGCCCGGCGGCCTGATCGCGATGGGCAATTGGACGCCGCAGGGTTTTGCGGGGCAGATGTTCAAGATCGGCGGCAAGCACGTGCCGCCGCCGCCGGGCGTCGCTCCGCCCGTGCTGTGGGGTGACGAGAACACGGTGCGCCAGCGTTTTTCCGAGGGCATCTCGAACCTCGAGATGAAGCGGATCCCGATCCTGTTCAAATTCGACATGCCGCCGGCCGACGTCGTCGAGCATTTTCGTAAATACTTCGGGCCGACAAATGTTGCGTTCTCGAAACTCGACGAGGCCGGTCAGGCGGCTTTGAGACAAGAGCTGGTCGAGCATTGGACAGCGGCGAATCGGGCTACGGACGGGACGACGGAGGTGGAATCCGAGTATCTAGAGGTGCGCGCGCGGAAGGCGTAACCTCGACATCGCTGAGGATCGATGGACCACATGGGTCGAGCATTGAATTCAATACGATTCGATATTAAGCATTCCGATTACGGAGATGTCGTCGTCCCTGAGATCGATGGCCGCTCACTCATTAGCATCTTGCGCGACATTGAAGGTCCGATGTCTAAAGAGGAGGGAAATCCTACGCTTGCCGGAGCCTACGAAGGCTTACTTCGATCGGAGATCGGAGAGGCCCGCAAACATTATCTCGGAAACGGGCGAAAGCGCTACCAGTCGGGAAAAAAGACGGCGGTTTTGGGGTGCAACTGCGGAGAGCCAGGCTGCTGGCCTTTTCTGGTGTCGATAGTTGCAGACAGCAAGTTCGTACATTGGAGCGAATTCGAGCAGCCTCATAGGAAGAGTTGGATGTATGACACCGTCGCGCCGCTTATTTTTGATCGACATCAGTACGAGACAGCTATTATGGCCATCCGATAATTGAATGAAGCTTTCACCAACAGAAATATTTAAGGGCAAGAAGATCTTCTTCATCGGCGGGACGGGCTTTGTGGGGAAGGTCACGTTGTCGATGCTGCTGCACAATTTTCCCGATATCGGGAAGGTCTACGCGACCGTGCGGGCGCGGGACGAGAATGAGTCGCGGACAAGGTTTTGGACGTCGATCGTGACGTCGCCAACGTTCGATCCGCTGAGGGAGAAGTACGGCGACGGGTTTGAGGAGTTCATAAAGTCCAAGGTCGTACCGGTAAACGGCGATGTCGGGAATGAGTTTCTCGGACTCGATGAAAAGGAAGCCGCGAAGATCATGAAGGACACCGACATCATTATTAATGGTGCCGGAAACGTGACCTTCAATCCGCCTCTGGAATCTGCCTTGAGGACGAACGTCGTCGGGTCGAACAACATCATCAAGCTCGCGCGGATGATGAAAAAGCCGCGGCTGGTGCATGTTTCGACTTGCTTCGTCGCAGGGAAACGGTCGGGGCCGATATGGGAGAATGAGCCTGTCGTTGGATATTTTCCGCGAAAGGACGAGTTAGTCGGTACGACCTTTGACGTCAATCGCGAGGTCGAGGATTGCGCTCGACTAAGTGAGCAGGCGAGACAAGAGGCGGACGATGCGGTGCAGGCGGCGAAGTTTCGCGAGCAGGCCCGCAAGCGGTTTATCGAGGAAGGCCGCGATCCTGACGATGAGGCCGAATTGAAATCCGCGATCTTTCGTGAGCGAAAGATGTGGATCCGCGAGCGCACCACCGAGCTTGGGGCCGAGCGGGCTGAGTATTGGGGATGGACGAATATATACACGTATTCCAAATCGCTTGCCGAGCAGATCATTGCAGGGCAGGACGATATCGTAAAGACGCTCGTGCGGCCAAGCATCGTAGAGTCGTCAAATCAATACCCGTTCCCGGGCTGGAACGAAGGGTTTACCACGACCGCCCCGCTGATACTGATCGCGCTGCGTGGCCAGCCCGTGATTCCCGTAAATGAAAAGCTCATCCTCGACATCATTCCGGTCGATATGGTCGCGGGGGCTATACTCGCGGCTGCGATGAATGTGCTGGTTGACGACAACCCGCCGCTCGTTTTCCAAGCGTCGTCGGGTGACTCGAACCCGAACGACATGAAGCGCATCGTCGGGCTTGTGGGCTTGTATAAGCGGCAGCATTTTGAGGAAAAGGAAACCGGCAACAAGCTCGTCAACAAACTCGCCGGCATGGTCGAGGCGTCGCCGGTCAAGCAGCGCACTTATGAACTGACCAGCGCGCCTATGCTGAATAGGGTCGCGAAGCGCGCCGACGACCTTATGGACCGTGTGACGCCGCGGTGGGGCGGCGGGCGTATTGGCAATATTATCTCGGACCTCAAGAAATCGACGGAGAGCTTTAAGGAATCTACCCAGGCGACGATGGACGCGTTTGCGATGTTCAAACCGTTCATGATCGATAACGAATATCTTTATCGATCGGACAA
>CAZWSK010000202.1:0-4442 GCA_964636445.1 uncultured Chloracidobacterium sp. | reverse complement strand
ACGGTGATCTTTTCGGGCGGGAAGAAATACTTGCTATTGGCTATCGCCGCACGGATCCGCTCGCGGGATTCGCGCACGGCGGTGTCAGGCAATCCCACGATCGTGATCTGCGGCGAGGTATCGTTGTCAGGGCGCGTGCTGAGATTGACCTCGATGTCGAGTATCAGCGCATCGATGCCGTAGACGGTCGCCGACTGCGTTAGGAAGAGCATAGGGCCGAGTTATTTCGGGACGAAGCAAGTCTAGCGTATTTGGCGGACGAAATAAAACGTGGCCCTTCGTGCGATAATCGCCGCATGTTAGTTGTGCTTACCACGGTCCCGGACGAAGCGGAAGGAACGGCCCTGGCCGAACAGCTCGTTGAGCGTGGACTCGCCGCATGTGCGCAATTGCTGCCCAAAATGACCTCTTTTTACATGTGGGACGGGGCCATGCAGCGTGATCCCGAGCATCTGATGCTGATCAAGACAACCAGTGAGAAATGGGAACCGGTGCGGAAATTCTTAACTGAACACCACAGTTATACGGTGCCTGAGATAGTCGCCATCGAGGCGGAACAGGTCTCGGCACCGTATAACGAATGGATCAGGGCCGTCGTCGGCTAGTTGCCGTTTTCAAACCGCATGCGGCTCCGAGCGCCGGGAGCGAGCGGGCCGCTGACGACCAGCGCGTAGTCCGCATCGTTAACGCCGGGCGTCTCGGGCCGGGCATCCGCAACGATCTCAGACGCAATGACCTCGATCGTCCAGACGCCGACCATGGCGTTATTGATGAACACGTTCTCGACCGTGTCAACGATATTGCCCGTGCCGCCCGGGGTCGACCACATGCCGCCGCCGACACCGATACCGTTGTTGCCCCAATAGATGGTGCCGTCGGGAGCGGTGACCTTGAGCGTCAGGTCGTTGATCCGCGTGCGGGTCGCGCCCGGGCTCCCCATCGGGTCGGTGTAAACCATCGTGATCTTCAGCGGTGCACGAAGCGAATCCGCGACGACCGAAACCTCGTACGTCTTGGATTGCAGATTTGTCAGAGCATGGGCCTCGTTGATGATATACAGATTGCCGCGGAGCTTATGCAGATTGCGGACGTCCACACGACCGAAGCCTTGGCGCACACGCGTGATGTCGGTACCCGGAATGGTCATGTCCCACTGCTCGGCGGTGTTGATCATCACCGCTTTTGCGGTCGACATATGCGGACGGCTGTCAAAGACCGTCGGCCCGCCGATCGGGTTGCCAAAGAGACGCTCGTGCCACATCTGGAAGAACAGGCCGAAGTGGCCCGCCGTTATCGGCGTCGCGGCACTCGTCCCGCCGAAACCGGTGGTGTAGGCCGTGTCATTCGTGCTCGTAGTGGTAAAGACGCTGTCGTAGAAATGCGCCAGGTCCGGCTTAACGCGGCCATCAGCCGCGGGGCCGACGCTCGCACCGCTTTGCCAGCGGTCATCAGTAAATGACGCCGTATTGAAGTGTCGGATACCACCGATCGAAACGACGTTCTTCGCCCAAGCCTGCGGCCTTGAATTTTGGGTGCCGGCGTTGCTCTGCGAGTTGAGCAGAGTAAAGTCATTCTGGAAGAGAATATCGTCCATCTCCGCCGAGATCGTCGTATATTGCGTCGTCAGAGAACTGCCCCAGCTGTTCGACTGGTATACCGCCTTGTACGGGTCCTGCAGGAGCTCGGCCGTGTGCGTATAACGATTGGAGAGCTGCGTATACGCCGCGATGATGCCTTGCGCCTCTGGGAGCATGCCCCGTCCCGCGGGGTTGACGACGCCGCGGCCGAAGTTAATGCCGTACGTCGCGGTCCCGTGGCTGTCGACACCCACAGTGCCGTGGAGTATGGGCGCTCCGCCCGGCTGAAAGTCCTGGTGAGTCGTACGTAGTCCGCCGTCCATTACCTCGGCGCGAACCCCTTGCCCGCGGAAGTTGCCGACGGTCTCGACGAAGTTAGCTCCGCCGACGGTGCGTACGATATCCATGTCCGACTCCGGCGGTGACCAGCGGTCGATGAAAAGGACCTTTTCGTGATGGGCGATCTCGAGAAGCTGTTCGCCGTTGAGCGTGGCTTCCATACGGAGGCCTTCGGGGATAATATTGTCGACCTTGCCGCCCACCTGAGCGACAAGCGATCCGATGTCATTCTGTGCGTCGGCCCCGCGTTCGACGGCCATGATGTTGTACCGTGCCGGCGCCATCCGCGACGGGTCTGCCGTAAGTTGGTCGAGCAGAACCTCCTCGAGACGGTATGCGGGCTCGTAACGCCCGATCCAGCGAACCGTCGGCAGAGCGGCAACGGCGGCATGGACGGGATCGCTCATCGACACGAGATATGCGTAGTTAGGCAGGTAGATATGGATCTTGGCACCTGCGGCATTCAGGGCAGCGATGTCTTCATCGAGAGGTTGAGTGGCGAACTGAACAATGAAGGCCCGCTCAGCGTCCGACCTCGATCCACGAGCGGCGAGCGTGAACGGCACGCGAGGCATGGTAACGAGCGGATCGAACTCCGCGTAACGCAGCATCAGCGTGTAATCAGCCGGAGCGGTCCTCGCGATCGACTTTCCGTCGAGGCTGACGGAATAGAAGTGCTTGTCGCCGGCCGTCCAGACTACGCTCTTCGCCGCTGAGTCAGGATGGGACAGGATCTTCGCCTCGGTCACCGGCTCGGCGGCCCGGTAGACCTCCCCGAGTCCGTCTGCTGAAAGGACCGATTCGCCGCCCATGTCGTCCAGGTGCAGGCCTTGACCGACCACGGCGGCTCCGCTCGTTCGCGTGTTGAAAAACACGGCGAGTCCCACGACCATCGCGAATGCAAAAACAGCCGCGAAAACACGCATATATCTCTTCATAGTTCTGGTACTTCCTAAAGGTGGATTTCCAACAAGGATACTCGAACTTTTGCGTTATGCCAAGAGTGATCTAACGGAAACGTCGTAGTTTGCGGTACCCGCTATTCGCAGCCCGTGATGCAGGTTTTGATAATGAAATCGACCGCGTCCTTTGGCGAGTCCGTCAGATGGATGAGGCCGAGGTCCTCGGCATGGATCATCTTTTCGTTGAGCATCGTCGAGGTCAGCCAGGAAAGCATGCCCCGCCAGTACTGCGAGCCGAAGATCACAACCGGAAAGTTGCGGATCTTTCGCGTCTGGATAAGCGTCAATGCCTCGAATAGTTCGTCCATCGTGCCGAAGCCGCCGGGAAAGATGACGTAGGCGTTGCTGTACTTGATGAACATCGTCTTGCGGACGAAGAAGTACTTGAATTTGAGCGAACGGTTCTGGTACGGATTCGGTGCCTGCTCGAGCGGCAATTCGATATTGCACCCGATCGAGACGGCGCCGGCGTCCATTGCACCGCGATTAGCCGCCTCCATAATGCCGGGCCCGCCGCCTGTGATTATCTCGAAACCGGCCTCGCCGAGCAGCCGGGAAGTCTCGCGGGCGGCCTCATACAATGGGTCGCCTTCTCGCGTGCGAGCCGAGCCAAAGATCGACACGCCCCGAGTAACGGCGGCGAGACTGTCAAAGCCGCCAACGAACTCGCCCATGATGCGGAACACGCGCCAAGAGTCGGACGTCTTGTATTCGTCCTCAGGCTCGGGCGAGCGCAAGAGGACCTCGTCATCGGTCAGCAGCCAGTATTTTGGCTCACCCTGAAGTTCGCGGGCTTCGCCAACCGTCTCAGGCTCGACGACCTTATCTTGTTTATCACCCGCGACGGGCTTATTCGCATCGGTTTTAGCCATTCTAGATACCCATGATGTTATAGCCGCAATCGACGTAGATCGTTTCGCCCGTGATGCCGCTCGCCAGATCGCTGACGAGGAAAAGTGCGGTATTGCCGACCTCGCCTGCCGTGACGTTGCGTTTTAAAGGCGATCTTTCGCCGACGTAGCCGAGCAGCGAGCCCATGTTCTTCACGCCGCGGGCCGACAGCGTGTTGATCGGGCCGGCAGAGATCGCGTTGACGCGGATGTTGTTCTTGCCGAGGTCTGCGGCGAGATAGCGCGTCGACGCTTCAAGAGCCGCTTTGGCGACGCCCATGACATTGTAATTCGACACGACCTTTTCGGCCCCGTAGTAGCTCATCGTCACTATTGAGCCGCCGTCGGTCATCAGGGGAGCCGCGGCGAGCGACACCTGCGTCAGCGAGAATGCACTGATCTCAAGGGCCGTTCTGAACGCTTCGCGCGTGGTTGTGACAAACTCGCCCTCGAGAGCCTCCTTCGGCGCAAATGCGATCGAATGCACGAGAAAATCGAGCCGTCCGTACTTTTCTTTGACCGCATCAAACGCCGCATCGACGGTCGCCTGGTCGCTAACGTCGCACGGCACGACGAGCGAATCGCTCAGCGTGCCCGCAAGTTCCTCGACATTCTCTTTCAGCCTGTCGCCTTGATAACTAAACGCCATCTTCGCCCCGTGTTCGGCACACGCG
>CAZWSK010000201.1:0-4465 GCA_964636445.1 uncultured Chloracidobacterium sp. | reverse complement strand
TCTGACTCGCGTCCGTCATTGAATCTCGCGGAATATGCGGTCTGACGGGCGTATCTAACCTGCTCTTTCTGATCAGTGTTCAGGGGCAGGCCAAAGACGCGTTCGGCGGCTGCTATCGCCTCGTCGTCAGTTGCGTCAACCGGGACCTTGAAACTCAAAAACTTGTCGCTCACATACAGGCTGAGATCTAGTTGACTGTCGTCTTTGACCGGAGTGTCAGATTCCGACGGTATGTTATTTGCAGCGGTGCCGTTCTTTCGAGCCTCGGCCTGCTTTCGGTCCTCCTCGGCCCGCAGCACGTCGCTCTCGAATTTGTCCATGAGCCACGTGTAGTCGATGAGGTCCTGCCGAAAATTGTCGTTGCCGCCCTGGAAGGCGAACTTGCGCGCGAGTTGGCCGACGCGTTCTTTCGGGTGCACGCGATACGCGATGAGGCCCATCATCTTCTCGGAAGATGGCGAGAATTTGCCGGAGCGGGAGACAAAGCGCTCAAGATGACGCTCGGCTTCCTCGTAGATCTGGCCAGCCCGGTCTTTCGATTTAGTCAGGCTCGCCTGGCGGATCAGCGTGCGGGCGACGAGGTAATCGGCCGTTTCTTGCCACGGCGATTCAGAGTCCTGCGCGATCTCAGCGAATCGGTTCTTGGCATCTTCGTAGTCGAGTGCGTAAAAGGCGGCCGCGGCTTTCTGGTACGCACGGTCCTTCTCGAGCCAGGCCGGGGCGCCGGGAGCCACGTCATCGGGTGTCCGTTTGCCGCTTGCGCAGTTCTCAAAGACCTTGTCTTGGGCGGCGACCCAATCGCGGACGTACTGGTCGTCGCGGCCGTGGGCGGTCATTCGATCGGATAAGGTCTCAGCGGCGGTCTCGAACGCGTTGCGGGTGCAGTTCGGGAAGAAATCGTAACCGCCGTACGACCGCTCGACATAGATCGCCGGTGTTGCCTCTTCGCTGCCGACTGCCTCTTTGCGGCGGTCGACCCAGGCTTTTACTGCGTCATCGACACTGTTATCGGTGAAGCTCTTATTCTTGAGATCGGCGTTCCAGACCTCGATCGCGGCCGTCTGCTCAGCGGCGCTGAGCCCGCTGCCTGCGATCCAGCGAAAGGCGGCGAAGAGGATCGCCCGGCGAAAGGTTGGCTTGACGATGCCCAAACGCCCGGCCGCGAAATCCGTAAAAGGGTCCTCAGGCGCGAGCCGCGTATCGAATAGCGGCGAAATGTAACCCGGCCCGCACGGCATAACGGCCGATAGCAGCAGGGCGAACATTAGGAAGAGTGAGGCAGCGAGACGGGCAAATGTCTTCATAACCGTGGTGCGGATCGGAATCAAATATACTCCAAATCAGGAACGCGCAAAAGCGATTGTCTCGCATCACGGGCGGAGAAAATTTCAAACGGTGGGTTGGCGGCCCATTGTGATAGAGTTTTGTAAGCAGGTTCTTATGTCCGACTCCGACAAGGCCTATGAACTGCGGTTCGACGAGCGTCCAGGTTACTTATACGCACACGTATCCGCCCCCCGGATCACTGAGGAGGTCGCGTTCGCCTATCTCGATGAAGTGATTGCAAAATGCCGCGCGGGCGGTTTTCGCAAGCTGCTTCTTCATCGCGAGATCCCGGCGATGCTGCCTCATGGCGACCTGTTCTTTGTGTCCGCGGAGTTTCAGCGCCGACTCTCGGGTATCCGGACGGCATTCGTGAATCCGTTCGAGCAGAACAGCGAACCGTTCGATTTTGCCGTAACTGTCGGCCAGAATCGGGGCGGCCAGTACGGGCTATTCAGTAATGACCCGGACGGCGAGGCTTGGCTGCTGCAATAGATCGGAATTATTGTTCATTAGACTTGACCGTCCCGCCGGGTTTCGATATCCTGTCAGTTCGCATTTTTGCGGAAATTTGCACTAGTGTGTGTTGAGATATGAGTACTTATTTTCCTAGCGGAAAGGATCTGGCTAGTGAGCGCAAATGGTTCGTCGTCGATGCTAAAGGTATGACCGTCGGTCGTCTCGCGACCGAGGTCGCCCGGATCCTGAGCGGCAAGAACAATCCTGCCTGGACGCCTTTTATGGATATGGGCGACCATTGCGTGGTCATAAATGCTCGTCACGCAAAATTTACAGGCTCAAAGAATGACCAGAAGTTGTATCGCCATCACACGCTGTATCCGGGTGGCTTGAAGAGCGTATCGGTCAAGGAAATGTTCGAAAAGAAGCCCGAAAAGGTGATAGAGCTTGCCGTTAAGGGTATGCTCCCAAAGACCAAGCTGGGCCGGGCAATGGTTAAGAAATTAAAGGTTTACGCCGACGCTGAACACAGGCACACAGCCCAGAAGCCGGAGGCGATCGAAATTTAGTATGGCAGATATTCAGTACTACGGCACAGGCCGCAGAAAGACCTCGACGGCACGCGTTTACTTGCGTCCCGGCAGCGGCGCGATCACGGTTAACAAGCGCGAGTTCAACTCGTATTTTCCCAACGAAGCACTGCAGATGATCATTCGGCAGCCGCTTCATTTGACCGAGACGGCGGAGAAATTCGATATTTTTGTGAACGTCGCGGGCGGCGGCCAGGCTGGACAGGCCGGTGCAGTTCGCCACGGCATCACGCGGGCGCTGATGGAATTCAACGGCGACCTGCGTTCGACGCTCAAAAAGGCAGGGCTCGTCACACGCGACCCGCGTCAAAAAGAGCGGAAAAAGTACGGACAGAAGGGAGCCCGCAAGCGCTTCCAATTCTCGAAACGTTAGGCTTTACACACGATGGGACATATAGGGCGAATACGTCCTATATGTCCTATTGAAACCATCGGCGAAGCGCTTTGGTTGATATTCAACCGTTCCGCCGAGTACATAAACCAAGGAGAAATCAGTTTTGGCTACAGTTACGATGAAAGAGCTCCTCGAGGCAGGAGTTCATTTTGGTCACCAGGTCCGCCGTTGGAACCCGAAGATGAAGGAATACATCTTTGGTGCTCGCAACGGCATTTATATTATTGACCTGCAGAAAACGCAGAAAATGTTCCGCGACTCGCTCGCTTGGGTGCAGGAATCGCTGACCGAGAGGCCTAATCAGAAGGTGCTCTTCGTCGGTACCAAGCGACAGGCGCAGGATGCGATCAAAGAGGAAGCCGAACGCTGCGGGATGTACTACGTGAACA
Source organism: uncultured Chloracidobacterium sp. (assembly GCA_964636445.1). Taxonomy (GTDB): domain Bacteria; phylum Acidobacteriota; class Blastocatellia; order Pyrinomonadales; family Pyrinomonadaceae; genus OLB17. Next base: position 1,310 of record CAZWSK010000201.1, on the reverse strand, counting down.
ACCGCTGGCTGGGCGGTTTGCTTACGAATTACGACACGGTAAAGAAGTCCATCAACCGTCTCAAGGACATCGAGGCGATGCGCGAGGACGGCCGCATGGAGATGCTCACGAAGAAAGAGCGGCTCCAGCTCGACCGTGAGCACGAAAAGCTCATGAAGAATCTCGCCGGCATCAAGGACATGAACGGCCGGCCGGACCTGATGTTCGTAATTGATGTCAGGAAAGAAGATATCGCCATTAAGGAGGCGAATAAGCTCGACATCCCGATCGTCGCGGTCGTTGATACAAACTGCTCGCCCGAGGGTATCGACCACGTAATTCCTGGCAACGACGATGCTCTTCGTGCGATCAGGCTTTTCGCGGCTCGTATCGCCGATGCGATCATCGAAGGCCGCCAGATCGGTACCGAAGGCCGCTCTGCAGAAGTCGAGGCCGCGGCCGAGGGTGACGAGGCCGGTACTGAGGCCGAGATCGGCTCGCTGACGGCCATTCCGAAGGAATACCTGAGCGAGGACGAGCGTGCCGAGCTAGAGGCGGCTGAGAAGGAAAAGGAAGAGCCGGTGTCGGCCGAGATGGACGAAGACGCCGACATTGTCGTCGCCGATCAGACCTGGGAGACTGCCGAGGCGACCCATTCCGAACCTGCGGGCGGCGAAGCAACAGAGGAGCCCGGCAGCGGTCCGGACGCCAACCAGGGAACGATGGACAACGCGCCCGGCGAGGCTGTCGAGGAAGCAAAAGCGGAAGAAAGCACCGAAGCGACGGCGAGCTAACAGCAGTTTCTATCTTTAACGGCGTGGCTTTTTTCCGGGTTCGGCAAAACGGCAACGCCTTTTTTCATAAGTATTTATCGGAGTTTATATGGCAGAAGTAAGTGCAAGTGCAGTTAAATCTTTGCGTGAAAAGTCCGGCGCCGGCATGATCGATTGCCGCAACGCGCTGGTCGAGGCAAATGGGGACGAGACGGCCGCGATGGAGATCCTTCGCAAGAAGGGCATCGCGACAGCTGACAAAAAGGCGGGCCGCGTGACGGCCGAGGGCGCAGTCGGTTCGTACATTCACATGGGCGGCAAGGTCGGCGTGCTGGTCGAGATCAATTGCGAGAGCGATTTTGTCGCTCGCGGTGAGGAATTTCAACAGCTCGTTAAGGACGTTGCGATGCATATCGCAGCAACGGACCCGCGTTACACTAATCGTTCAGAAGTGCCCGAGGCCGATCTTGCGAAAGAGCGCGAGATCCTGATGGAACAGCTCAAGAACGACCCGAAGAACGCCGGCAAGCCCGAGGATGTCCTAAACAAGATCATCGA
>CAZWSK010000200.1:0-4479 GCA_964636445.1 uncultured Chloracidobacterium sp. | reverse complement strand
GCCATCACTTCGCCGACGGATCGCATCTGCGTTCCCAGCACATCTTCTGCTCCGGGAAACTTCTCAAATGCCCACTTCGGGATCTTAGTTACGACGTAATCGATGGTCGGCTCGAATGATGCCGGTGTCTTTTGCGTGATGTCGTTCGGTATCTCATCCAGGGTGTAGCCGACAGCGAGCTTCGCTGCGATCTTTGCGATCGGAAACCCGGTCGCCTTGGAGGCAAGAGCTGACGAACGCGACACGCGCGGGTTCATCTCGATAATGCGCACGTCGCCGTTTTCTGGATTTACGGCAAACTGAATGTTCGAGCCGCCCGTTTCGACGCCGACCTTGCGGATGCAGGCCTTCGACATATCGCGAAGCCGCTGATATTCCACGTCGGTCAGCGTCTGCGCGGGCGCGACCGTGATCGAATCGCCGGTGTGCACGCCCATCGGGTCAAAATTCTCGATCGAGCAGATGATAACGACGTTGTCGTTGAGGTCCCGCATGACCTCAAGCTCGTATTCCTTCCAGCCGAGTATCGATTCCTCGACCAAGATCTGCGAAACTGGCGATGCTGCCAGTCCGTTGCGGGCTATCTCTTCAAACTCCTCAGGGTTATAAGCTGTTCCGCCGCCGGTACCGCCGAGTGTAAACGCCGGACGCACGATCGCCGGATAGCCGGTCATCTCCACGATCTCACGCGCCTCTTCCCATGTATGGGCAAATCCGCCCTTGCACGACGGCACGCCGATCTCGTCCATCGCTTTCTTAAAAAGCTCGCGGTCCTCGCCTACCTTGATCGCGTCGATATTCGCACCGATCATCTGCACGCCGAACTTCTCAAACACGCCTGTCTCGTAGAGCTCGACAGACAAATTCAACCCTGTCTGGCCGCCGACGGTCGGCAGCACGGCGTCGGGGCGTTCTTTCTCAATAATCGCGGTAACGGTTTCGAGCGTGAGAGGTTCGATGTAGGTCTTGTCGGCGATCTCGGGGTCGGTCATGATCGTCGCGGGGTTGGAATTGACCAGTACGACCTCGTAACCCTCGCTTTTGAGAGCACGGCAGGCTTGGGTACCGGAATAGTCGAATTCGCAGGCTTGTCCGATGACGATTGGCCCGGAACCGATGATCAGGATCTTGTGGATATCCTCGCGACGCGGCATTAGTTCAAACGCTCGATTATACCGACAAGCCGCGACGCGCGCTAACTGCCGATCATCAGAAGCCGACCATTATCGGTTCGGGCACGAGCTGGATGCCAAAGACCTCATTGACGCGTCGCTGAACGGCGTCCCGCAGGGCCGTCATCTCGGCCGCGCTTCCTCCGCCACGATTTACGAGAGCGAGCGTGTGATTTGCCGAGATGCCGACGTTGCCCATCACAAAGCCTTTATCAAAACCCGCATTCTCGATAAGCCAGGCCGCGGGCACCTTGACCATTCCCTCGCCGGCGGAAAAGCTCGGCACGGTCGCATATCGCGCCTTGAGCTCGTCGAATTCACCAAGCGGAACTATCGGGTTCTTAAAAAACGAACCTGCGCTGCGAGAATTCGGATCTTCGGCATCGATGACCATCGATTTTGCCCGTCTGATCTCCAGCACGGCCTCGCGGGTCTCGGCCAGCGTCGGTTCGCGGCCGGCAAAGTGCTCAACGAGGTCCTTATATACGACCTTCGGCTTGCCATTGGGCGTCAATGCGTAGGTCACGGCCGTCACGACATACTGATCTCGTTCGGTCGAGTTAAATATGCTCTTTCGATAGGTAAATCCGCACTCCGCATTCGCCAGCGTGAGAAGTTCTCCGTTGCGTCGGTCCAGGCAGCGAACCGAGACGATCGACTCCGATACCTCCTGGCCGTACGCTCCGACATTTTGCACGGGCGTACCGCCAACGGTTCCGGGAATGCCGCTAAGGCACTCAACGCCGGCCAGACGGTTCTTAACACAATCGGCGACGAATGCGTCCCAATCCTCTCCCGCGGCCGCGGTCACATGCGTTCTATCGCCGTCATCGCTGGGCGTTATTCCCCTCATCGCGATGTGGATGACGAGTCCGTTAAATCCGCTGTCGGCGATCAGCACGTTGCTCCCGCCGCCCAGGATAAACACCGGCAGTGAAAGCTCCCGAGCATAGCTCAATGCATCGACGAGCACTTCTTCGCTCTCGGCCCGAACAAAATATCGCGCCGGCCCGCCTATGCCGAGCGTCGTCAGCGGTGCGAGATCGACATCGTGTTGGACGTGTAATGCCATTCTGAAAAGAAAACGACCCGCTCAATTTAACAAGCGGATCGTGCCAAAAACAAGTAAACGAGAAGACCTAGATCACCTTCGCGATCTTTGCATCACGCTCGAGCTGCAGCGCCTGGGGCACGGCATTCAGCGATTTGAGCTTTTCGATGATGCGTTTCACTTCCTTGCCGTTCTTTCGTTTCAACTCCGCTTGGCCAAGGCTGGCGAGCATTGAGGCGTTGTCAGGGTCGTTGTCGACGCCGGCCTTAAAGGTTTTGGCTGCGTTCTCAAAATCGTTAGCCTTGAAGTAAGCCGTCCCGAGAGCATAACGTGAGAAAGTCCATTCCGGCCGGTTCTGCACGACAGGCTTTAACGCGTCGATCGCCCCTGTAAAATCACCTAGATCGATCAGGACCGCACCGAGGTTCTGCCTCACGCCGTCGGCGGTGGCAGCGTCGGCTGAGGCAAGGGCCGTCTGAAGATTGGTCCGGGCTGACTCTAATTTTGGTTTGGCGGCGTCGAATAGGCGCGAGTCGATGTCGTTCCTCGCCCAGTTGTAATACGCCCAGCCCAGGTTGGCGTTATCGAGTGGATTGCCGCCCAGCCGAACCGCTTCCTCAAGCGCCCTCACGGCCGCTCCCCAGTTGCACGCGACAAAGTTCCTCGTGTTGATCTCGCACTGCCGTCCGACGACATAGCCGATCTTGCTGTAGATATCGGCCGCCGTTTCCTTGTTAAAGTCCTTCTGCCGTTTGAGGAAAAGCCCGGCGTTCTCATAGCTCGCCTTGGCCTGATTAAAGTCCTCAGCGAAACGATACGATTCGCCCAGGCCGAGATAAGCTTCCCAATTGTCGTTCTTCTGCCTAGTCGCCTGTTTATACGCCTCTACCGCCTTCGGATAATTCTTCAACTCGTAATACGCGTCGCCCAGCCCGAGCCACGCTTCAAAATAGCCAGGTTTCAGCTCAACAGCCCGTTCATAATCGGGCACGGCCTCTGCGTACTGTTTTAGCCGCGACAGGACCTCGCCCGACTGGAAGAAGGCCTCTTCCATCTTCGGGTCGAGCGTCTTTGCGGCTGCGAAAGCCTTTGCCGCATCCTCGTTCCTGCCCTGCGACGAACGCACCAACCCAAGGAAGAACTGCGTTTCAGCTGAGCCCGCGGACGACTCAAGCGCCTTGGTGAGCATTGCGTCGGCCTTTGCAACGTTCCCGTTCTGGTAATAGAGAATGCCGAGCGGCACGTAGATCTCTGTCAGGTCCTGGTCGGCAGCCAGGGACTTCTCGTAATTGGCTATAGCCTCCTCATACTCATCGAGTTCTGAGTAAACCTCAGCCAGTCCAAAATAGGCCGCGGAATTCGTCGAGTCGTATTTGATGGCCTCGAGAAAGAGTCCCTTGGCGGTGGCCGCCTGGTCCTTGACCAGCAGGTCGTTGCCCTTCATCGCATAGGCGTCGCTTAGGCCGTTCTTGGCGGCGGTGTTATTCTCATCAAGCCCGATGGCGTCGAGAAAGAAAGGGATCGCCTTTTCAAAGTCGCCCTCGCGATTGTAATATTCCCCGACACCGGCAAAGAGCTTTGAGCCCTCGGCCGCCGGCATCGTCCTCACGTTCTTAGGCAGTTTGAACGGATCGACGACGGTCGCACGGCCGGCCTTAGGTTTCGCCTTTGCGATGGTCTCGTATTGTTTGCGGACCTTCTTCGCCGTGTCGATGCGCTGAGCCCTGGTTCGTTTCGGCTTTACGGACTGCGCGAATTTTTTTACCGCGCGTGCTGCCTGTCTGAAAACGAACACACTAGCGCCTCCGGCTATGCTGCCGAAGTTCACGAGGTCCTGCGCCGCCGACGGGTCCGGCAGGACCCACAACGAAAAGGCGAGAACGCCCGTAGCCATTGCCTTGATACCGCGTCTGCGAATACGCATTAGAGTTTCCCCGCGAAAAGGTTATTCGATCCTAGTGAGAAGACGTGCATTGGATGCAGCAGATCTATGCACGGGTTGACCGTCCAGACCTATCAAACAATAGCATAGCCGAGCTTCGCAGGCACCGTTTCTTGCCCTTTCAACGAACGTAATATAGATTTAAAACTATCCAACAATTTATGAGTTCTTAATAAGGAGAGATCGCTTACTATGAAAGCATTCGCGACTGAAGATATTCGTAACCTTGCCGTCATTGGACACGGCGACGCGGGCAAAACCCAGCTGGTCAGTTCCCTGCTCCACGTCGCCGGCAGCGGACAACATCGCTGGGG
>CAZWSK010000199.1:0-4483 GCA_964636445.1 uncultured Chloracidobacterium sp. | reverse complement strand
GCGTTCTCGATATCCGCTATGCGGCCAAAACGCCCTATCGGTATCTTTCGGACCAATTTGTCCTTCAACTCCGGCATCAGCAGGCGTTTCATGCCTTCGGTGTCCTCGATCGGGCCGGGGGCGATACCGTTGACGCGGATGCCGTGGCGGCCCCATTCGACTGAGAGATTTCGCGTGATCGCGTCGACACCTGCCTTTGCCGCCGAGACGTGGATCTGCATCGGCGTTGCGAGATAATGCAGCGTGGCCGAGATATTGATGATCTGGCCTTTGGACTGTTTCAACGCCTCAAATGCCGCCCGCGACACGTTGAACGTGCCCTTCGTATCAATGTCGACGACCGTGCCGAAACCGTTAGCGGACAATTGGTTCGCCTCGCACAGAAAATTGCCCGCTGCGCCGTTCACAACGATGTCGATCTTGCCGTAATGCTCGATCGTCGCGGCGATCGCGCGTTCGACCGCTTCGTAATCGCGCACATCAGCGGCGAATGTAAAACACTCACCGCCAAACGCCTCAACCGCCTCTTTCATCGCCGCGAGGTTCTCTTCCTTCCGGCTCGTGATGGCGAGCTTTGCACCATGCTCGGCAAACGCCCGGGCCACGCCGCCGGTGATCCCCGTGCCCCCGCCGGTGACGAAAGCAACTTTGCCCTGTAAAATGTTATCGGCAAATACTTTTTCCATACTGATATCAATGAGAGCGGGGGCAAGCCCGCCTTCCGGACTGTTCAATGTCTTCCTGCAAATTGTACTTCAAGCGGATTCATTCTCACGTTAGCAGAATGCGTCGCCGTCGCAAACTCGCAGTCAGGAAGGCGGCCTTGCCCCCGCTCCTACTGCTGGTGTTGACGCTCGCTCTGTCATCCTGTGCGACCAAACCAACCGATATGCGCACGCTCGTGCCCGCAGAGACTCTCGTCTATCTCGAGACCAATGACCTCGCCGCCGCCCTGCAGCCGATCATCGACAGTAAGCCCTTTACCGAAGTCGCCAAATCGAGACCTGACCTTTCTGCGCTGAAAGGCGTCCAGGTCGCTGTTGCCGTCACCGGTTTCGAAACAAGCGAGGAGAAGGTCAACGATGAGCAAAGCATTGGCAAGATCCGGCCTCGGTTCGTCGCCATCGTCGACACGCATGCATGGAATTATCAGGCCGTCGCATTTGCAGAGCATAAACTTGGCAACCTCGTGGCCGACCTGTACGACACCGAACCGAAACTCGAAAAGAGCGAAAAACACGGCGGCAAATACTTCACTTGGACCGCCGCCGACGGCCGTAGGGCCCACGCGCTTGTCATCGACAGCCTTCTCTGGTTCGCGAACGACGAGACCGCGATCGACAAAGCAGTTGCGGTAAGACGCGGCGAGTCAGACAGCATTGTCAATACGGCCAAGGTTCAGGCTGGCGAGCCCGGCACGCTCGCCCGCGGCTACCTTTCCTCCGACGGCATCGCACAGATCGCAAACCTGCTAGCGATGAAGGCTGCGACCTCCTCGACCGACAACGCCGAGATGCGAACGCTTTTGGTCACGGCACTTCCTCAGATGATCCGCGGAGCTGCGACTGATGCAACCTGGAACTCTTTCAGAGCTAACACCGGCATTGAGGATCGGTTCTCGGTGACACGGCCGGGCCAATCGCAGCAGGGCGAGAACGCACTCCTGTCCGATCTTGTCGACTCCTTCTTTGACAGCCTTGCTGAGACCAACGCGGGCCCGGTCGCGGCGGTACTCAGCGAGCCTAAGTCTGAGACGGCCGACGCCCTAAACACAGTTCATCGGCAAGAGGATCACTTCACCGCAACCACCGCCGAACGCCGTATCACCTCCGACCTCGGCTTCCTAGGCTGGCTGATCGCGCAGCTGGCAGTGCAATAGTTCAACAGGATCAAGAGGATAAACAAGATATGAATGGCCAGGCCAACTCAGCCGTCGATCTTGTTCATCCTGTCTATCCTGTTACCTTTTCTTCGCCGCCCTTTTCAACCTGCGCACATTGTTCTCGATCCACCGCTCGGCGGCGTCGTAGTGAGCAAATTTGCGTTCATCTCGCCTAAACGCCGGCGTGTGGTTATATCGTCGGCCGTTGACGTGTTTGGTCGGGTGGGCGACGTGGAGCATCTCGTGAAATAGGACGTATTCGACGATGTATCGCGGTACGTCACGGCTGTCGAGGGACTTGCTGATGGCGACGTGGTCGTGGGTGGCATCGTGGTGGCCGAGGATGCGGTACGTTTTACGGGCCGACCATGTTAGGACGGGCCGCCGGATCGAATCGGCAAAATACTTGCGGTTTAACGCGTCAAATATCTCATCGAGGTCATAAACGTCACCCTTCGAAGTAGTTACGACCTTTCGCCCGCGTGAGCGTTTTTGCTCGGCGGCACGTTCGCGGATTTCGTCGGACTTGCTGTATGCGGAATAGACCTCGCGGGCACCTGCGGGAATTCGCTTTCTCAGCAGCTTCCCGACGAGGATATATGCCAGGCCACGATGGCAGGGAAGCGGCATATCGCGGCAGATCTCGCCGATGCGCACGTACACTTTACCGTCTCGGACCCTGATCGTGTGATTTATTCCGATATATGGGTAAAATGAGATGTGAAGCGGCGGCACGGCCCGTTTTGGGGCGTAATAGCGGAATGCCTCGTCGTAATAGGCGGTAATTTGCGGGTCGGGGCCGTTCAATAGGACAAATAGGTCACATAGGACACATAGGTCCTATCAACAACATGCTAAACAAAGACCGTCAGGATTAAACATTTTTGTTGACACTGCGGCCGGCTAAATGCTATCCCTTTATATGGGAACAGCATACGCCCCAAAAGGCCTATGCATCAAACCCACCGAAATCAGAACTCCGCTCGCGATGGCAACCCAGGCAATGAGGCCGCGGCAACGCACCTCGACAGTCGCGGACAGATCATTCTGACAGCCATTATCAACGAACACTTCGTCACCGGTGAGCCGGTCGGTTCAAAGGTGCTTGCCGAAAGATTCGCCCGGCAATCGGGAATGAGTTCGGCGACCATCCGCAACGTGATGGGTGAGCTTGAGGAGCTCGGGCTGGTCGAACAGCCTCACACCTCGGCAGGGCGCGTTCCCACAGATAAAGGCTACCGGTTTTACGTTGACAATCTGCTGGGCGTCTTGAGCATTTCGAATGATGACCTCCACCGCATTGGTGAGGAATTCGGCCTGAATGCACTTGATGCGGGCGATACGCCCGACCGGCTGATGGAGCGTACTTCCCACTTACTTTCTGCTCTTTCTAATAATGTGGGCATCGTTGTATCGCCGAGTTTGGCGAGTGATCGCCTGCAGCATATTGAGTTCGTCAACCTTTCCGACAATCGTGTCCTCGTCGTACTGGTGTCGCCGCCGAATATCGTTCACAACAAGATAATTCGGCTTAACGTCGCCTTTACCAAAGAGGAACTCGAACGCACCGCGAATTATCTCAACGCGGAGTTTGCCGGGAAGAGCCTGTCCGAGATACGTGCCGAGATCATTCGACTCATGCACGAGGAAAAGGCGCTGTTTGACGATCTGCTTCAGACGGCGGTCATTCTGTGCTCAGAGAGCATCGAGGACGAAACGCCCGGCGAGGTCTTTGTCGAGGGCACGTCGAACATTCTCACTAAGAGTGATTTTGCCGACCTCGAACGCCTGCGTGAGCTGCTGCACACGATAGGCGAACGCTCGCGGCTGGTGCAGATACTCAATGAATGCATCGAGCGTGATGCACAGGCCCGCGGCGACGTACAGGTCGTCATAGGCAGTGAGAACCGCACGCCGTCGATGCAGCACTGTTCGCTGATATCGGCTCCGTACCGCATCGGCGACGGTTCGGCGGTCGGCACGCTCTCGGTGCTCGGCCCCACGCGGATCGAATACGCACGGATGATCTCGATCGTCAGCTATGTCGCCCGCACGCTTGAGAGAATGATGTCCACGGACACTGCCAAGAACTAATTTCCCGCGGTTGATCTCTCTCCCGCCCGTCCGCTTCGAAATGAATAACCATCAGATCCCAAAGCCCGAAGAGACGCTTGCCGAGCTGGACCTCGATACAGGTTCATCGGTCGATGATTTCATCCGCGAGCTCGAGGAAAAAGAAAAGGACCTGCACATCACCGCCGACCTCAAGATCGAGATCGAGGATTCAGATGTCGATTCCGACGGCCTGCCTGATTTTGTCCAGGACGAACTGAAAGAAAGTCCGCCGGCGCCGCCAACACCGGCCGCACGTGTGCCCGAAACGGCACCCGCGCAGTCCGGGCTCAAAACGAAGGTGTACGAGCTGCAGAATGAGGTCAATTCGCTGCAGAACAAGCTTCGCGACCTTCGCGAGGAACGCAACGAGATACAGGAAAAGAGCGACCAGCGGCTGAAGGATTTTCAGAATTATAAGTACCGCATGGACCGCGAACGCCGCGGTTCGCACATCGACCAGATCGCCGCGGTGACCGAAAAGCTGCT
>CAZWSK010000198.1:0-4516 GCA_964636445.1 uncultured Chloracidobacterium sp. | reverse complement strand
ATCGGCGAGCCCGGCGTGGGTAAAACCGCGATCGTTGAGGGACTCGCGCAGCGCATTGTTTCGGGCGACGTTCCGGAGACACTAAAGAACAAACGTCTCGTTTCGCTCGACCTCGGCGCGATGCTCGCCGGTGCTAAATATCGCGGCGAATTTGAGGATCGTCTTAAAGCTGTTCTGAAAGAAATAGAAAAGGCCGAAGGCCAGATCATTCTCTTTATCGACGAGCTGCACACGCTCGTCGGTGCCGGTGCAAGCGAAGGCGCGATCGACGCTTCGAATATGTTGAAGCCGGCGTTGGCCCGCGGAACGCTGCGCGCGGTCGGCGCGACGACGCTTGCCGAATACCAAAAATATATCGAGAAGGACAAGGCCCTTGAACGACGGTTCCAGCAGGTCTACATCGGCGAGCCGACGGTCGAGGACACGATCGCGATCTTGCGTGGTCTGAAAGAAAGATACGAGGTGCACCACGGCGTTCGGATAAAGGACGCGGCGATCGTTGCCGCTGCGACCCTTTCGAATCGCTACATCACCGACCGCTTCCTGCCGGACAAGGCCATCGACCTGATCGATGAGGCGGCATCGCGGATCCGTATTGAGATCGACTCGCTGCCGCAGGAGATTGACGTTCTCGAGCGGGAAATTCTCCAGCTCGAGATCGAGAAACAGGCCTTGGGCCGCGAGACCGACAAGAAATCGAAGGAGCGCCTCGACGACATCGAAAAACGCATCGCCGACCTCAACGAGAAATCCTCTGCGATGAAGGCAAAGTGGCAGTCCGAGAAGGAAGAGATCGAGAAGATGCGTTCCGGTAAGGAGGCGCTCGAGGAAGCGAAGCTCGAACTCGAACGTGCCCGACAGGCCGGCGACCTCACTAAGGCCGCAGAACTCCAGTACGGACGCATTCCTGAACTCGAAAAACAGCTTGAGGCCGAACAGACGCGTCTCGCGGACCTGCAGAAAGACGGCGTGTTCCTCAAAGAAGAGGTCGACGAAGAGGACGTGGCCGAGGTCGTGGCTAAATGGACCGGCGTGCCCGTCTCAAAGATGCTCGAGGGCGAGATGCAAAAACTCGTACAGATGGAGCAAAACCTGGGCAAACGCGTGATCGGCCAGAACGAGGCGTTAGAGGCCGTCGCAAATGCCGTCCGCCGGGCCCGTGCCGGTTTGCAAGATCCGAACCGGCCGGTCGGCTCGTTCATCTTCCTCGGGCCGACAGGCGTAGGTAAGACCGAGACGGCAAGAGCTTTGGCCGAATTCCTCTTTGACGATGAGCGTGCGATGGTGCGGCTCGATATGTCGGAGTATATGGAGAAACACGCCGTCGCCCGCATGATCGGTGCGCCGCCGGGATACGTCGGTTATGAGGAAGGCGGTCAGCTGACCGAGGCCGTGCGGCGAAGGCCGTACTCGGTCGTGCTATTTGACGAGATCGAAAAAGCGCACCCTGACGTGTTCAACGTGCTGCTGCAGATCCTCGACGACGGCCGTTTGACCGACAGTAAGGGGCGTGTGGTGGATTTCAAGAATACCGTGCTGATCATGACTTCAAACCTTGGCTCGCGTGAGATCCAATCGGCTGCCGAAAATCCATTGGCCGACCGCGACATTCGCAAGGATGTGCTACAGGTCCTGCGTGATCACTTCAAGCCGGAGTTTCTTAACCGAATCGACGACATAGTCGTCTTCAAGCAGCTCGGCAAGGACGAGATCGCGACGATCATCGACGTGCAGCTTGAGAAGTTGCGGGCAAACCTGGCGGAGAGGAACATTACGCTGGAACTCGAGGATTCAGCTCGCGAGCTCCTGGTCCAGGAAGGCTACGATCCGGTCTATGGCGCCCGTCCGCTCAAACGTGCGATACAGTCGCTGATCCAGAATCCCTTGGCGATAAAACTGCTCAACGGCGAGCTTGGCTCCGGCCAGACCATAAAGGTCACAGCCGAGAATGGCGAGATGCGGTTCGCGGCCGCAGGAAAAACGGCCGCGACGAGCTAGTTTCGGAAAACAACGGCGCAGGCCGTATCATTTAATTGTGTTTAAAAGAGCAATGAAGCAAGAGGAAGTACCCGCCGACGAGGCGAACGGCAAGATACCTGTCAACGACAAGCGGCGTTTCAATGCCGATGGCGAGTTTGTGGCCGAACCCGAACCGGCCGCGGAGCCCGCAAGACCCGCTGCCGAGATCGCTCTCGAAGCGAAGCTAAAGGCCGAGACCGAACGCCGCGAGGCCGCCGAGGCAAAGCTCGTTGGCGTTCAGGCGAGGTTTGAAGAAGAAAAGTCACGCCTCGAGCGAGAGACGGCAGAGATGCGCGAGCGGCTCAAGAAAACGCTCGAGGACAAGGCAAAGCAGGGCCAATTCGATTTTTTGACGACGCTGCTGCCGGTGCTCGACAACCTCAACCGCGCGGTCGAGGCGAGTGAGACCGATCCTGACATCACGCATCTTCGCGAAGGCGTCATCGGCACCGCGCGTTCGTTTGAACAGGCCTTGGAGAGCGTCGGCGTAACAGCCGTTCCGTCGGTCGGCGAGACCTTCGATCCCGAACTCCATGAGGCCGTCGAGATGGTCGCGGCGGAAGCCGAGAATGACGGAAAGGTCACGGCCGAATACACACGTGGCTACAAATTCGGCGACCGCCTGCTTCGCCCTGCACGAGTCCAGGTCGGACGAGCTTCTTAATGAAACTCATCGAATGTGTTCCCAATTTTAGCGAGGGCCGCGACCTCGGCGTGATCAAACAGATCACCGACGAGATCGAACGTGTGCCCGGCGTCCGCCTGCTCGATGTCGATCCGGGAGCGACGACGAATCGCACTGTCGTGACGTTTGTCGGCGAGCCCGACGATGTTGTCGAGGCGGCGTTCAAGGCTGTAAGGAAAGCACAAGAGTTGATCGACATGCGCCGCCATAAAGGCGATCATCCGCGTTTTGGCGCGACCGATGTTTGTCCGCTCGTGCCGGTCTCGGGCATCTCGATGGAGGAAACCGCCGAATATGCTCGTAAACTCGGCAAGCGTATCGGTGAAGAACTTAACATTCCTGTCTATCTCTATGAGAACGCTGCGAGCGAAGAGAAAAGGCGGAATCTCGCGAACTGCCGAGAGGGCGAATATGAGTGCCTAAAGGACCGCATCGCGAGCGAGGATTGGAAACCGGATTTCGGTCCAACGGAGTTTACCGAGAGCGTCGCCCGCTCAGGCGCTACAGCCGTTGGTGCGAGAGATTTTCTGCTCGCGGTCAACTTCAATCTGAACACGACCTCCACGCGTCGAGCTAACGCGGTCGCATTTGACGTTCGTGAAAAGGGCCGGCCAAAGCGTGAGGGAAACCCGATCACCGGCAAGATCGTGACCGACGAGAACGACGAGCCCGTGACCATTCCCGGCACGCTGAAGGGCACAAAGGCGATCGGCTGGCTCATCGAGGAATACGGCGTCGCGCAGGTGTCGATGAATATCACGAATCTTAACGACACGCCGCTGCACGTGGCGTTTGACGAGGTCGATGAAAAGGCCCGGGCACGTGGACTAAGAGTTACGGGCCTCGAGATCGTGGGACTCGTCCCAAAAAAAGCCATTCTCGACGCCGGCAAACATTACTTACGGAAACAGCACCGCTCGCTGGGAGTATCCGAGGCCGAGATCGTAAAGGTCGCGGTCAAATCGATGGGTTTGGACGACTTAAAGCCGTTCGTGCCCGAGGAAAAGATAATCGAATATATGCTTGCTGCAAAAGAAAAGAAGGAAAGCCTTGTCGACCTCACGTGCCGCGGCTTTGCGGAAGAGACGGCGTCAGAATCGCCCGCCCCCGGCGGCGGCTCGATCGCGGCGTATCTTGGAGCATTGGGAGCGTCTCTGGCAACAATGGTCGCGAACCTTTCATCCCATAAGGCCGGCTGGGATGACCGTTGGGAAGAGTTCTCGGACTGGGCCGTTAAAGGGCAGGCCATCAAGGACGATCTCCTTTCGCTCGTGGATGAGGACACCGAGGCCTTTAACCGCGTGATGGCCGCTTTCGGGCTGCCGAAAACGACTGACGAGGACAAGGCTGCAAGGACGGAGGCGATACAGGAAGCGACCCGATACGCGACCGACGTGCCGTTCCGCACGATGCAGAGGGCGCTGGACGCCTTCGAGATAATTCGAGCAATGGCTGAACACGGCAATCCCAATTCCGTCTCAGACGCCGGTGTCGGAGCTCTGTGCGCAAGGGCGGCCGTTCGCGGGGCGTATCTCAATGTAAAGATCAACGCCGCGCAGCTAAAAGATAAGGAATTTGCCGCTACAATCGTCGCCCGCGGTGCTGAGATCGACCGGCTCGCTAGCGAGGCAGAGGCCGATATAATGGGCATCGTGGACAGTAAGATCACCGGCTAACGATAGTCTGGAATCAGACAGTCGCGAGGTGCTATCATAAAAATACCTGACCCGTAACGCCGCGAGGGGCATCAAACGGTCACCAAGCAGTTATGGCAGACATAGACGCATACAAGGACAAATTCAGCGAGAGCGG
>CAZWSK010000197.1:0-4529 GCA_964636445.1 uncultured Chloracidobacterium sp. | reverse complement strand
GATACGCCCGTCAGACCGCATATTCCGCGAGATTCAATGACGGACGCGAGTCAGAGTATCAAGGCGGTTACTGGGGCGACGAGAAAATGTCGCCGTCTCTGATGCCGACATTCCTGAGGCAGGACGAACTGACAGAATGGCTGTTCGTCTATCAGATGGCCGGGCCTGAGAGCTATCTTTACGCCCGCGACCGCTTTATCGCCACGGGCAGCGAACTGTGGCTTATGACCGCGATCGCAAAGGCCGACAAGGCGTCCGCGGGTTTACCCCGTATCATCGAGGCTGCCAACAACGCCAACCGTTCCTCGACCGCTTATACGACCATCGCCTACCACCTGGCGCGGGTCCTCCTCGATCAGGGCAAACAGGCCGAGGCGCGAAAGCTGATCGACGACATGTTGAACGCAGGTGATCAGATACCGATCTCGTCAAGGAACTCGTTCCTATCATTGCGCGTCAAGCTCGCCGAGACGATGGAGGAATGGCTCACATACAGCCTGCGAGAGCCTTTCGCGTTCGACTTTGACGGCGATACGGGCACTATCGAGGAGTTCATCGCCGAACAGAAATCGTGGTATGACCCTGAGAACTCTGACGGTCAAAGCCGCGAACAGCACGACGCCGAGGTCGAGGCGAGATTTACTCAGGAGAAGCTCTGGCAGGAGCGGAAGATGTTCGATGCGGATATTATCGAGGTCTTTAACAAGCACTTTCCCACGTCAATGCTCATCGAGGCCGCAAGATCGCCCGCAATGCCCGACCACATGCGGGAGCGGTTCTTTATGGCGGTATGGATGCGGGCCTTTATGCTTGACGACATGGCGACGATGCTGAACGTAGCGCCCGACCTGCTCAGGTACCATCCCGAGTTCGCAGACGGATTCAGCATGATCGAAGCCGCAAAGACACAGGCGGCCCGCGACTATGCCGCTTTATATTTCGTGCTCAAAAACCCGATCGTCAGCCCGTATATCGAGGACGGAATGGGGAAGACGGACAACGAGCAGGAGCAATGGTCGGCGAACGACTGGTGGTGCGCACCGTACGACACGACCTGGGACGACGCGGCCAATCAAGAGGTGGCGGCGCCGCTGCCGCCGAAGCCAAAATTCCTCACACCTGCCCAATCAAAGGCCGCGCAGGCTGAGCGGGCACGGCTTCGGGACCTGGGCGATGCTCCGAAATTCCTGGCTGAAAAGGTCCTGACCTGGGCCCGCCTTTATCCCGCCGACCGCCGCGTGCCCGAGGCCCTCTATATAGTCATCGAGGCCAATGGGTGGACCAAGTACGGGTGTGGCAATAACGAGGAACTTCGCGCCGAGCTAACAAAGCTCCTAAAGACACGCTATCCGAGCAGCGAGTTTGTTAGGAAGCTTGAGAGCGAAGAGCAATAGCTACTTCGTCCCCTGCTCGGCTTTTGCCTTCTCGAGTTCGACCTTGGCGTCGCGGCAATTCTTGGCGACCGTGGTCTTGTCGGTCTTGTTCTGCTCGATGCTGCCTTTGATCGTCTCGCGGATCTTGTTGACGAACAACCGCTTGCCGGCCTTTACGACGTAACCGTCGTTCGGGTCGTTCGCATACGCCTCGAGCATGTCCATAACTTCGTCGCATTCCGGAATGCCGATCTTCTGCTCGCCGACCGCCGTGTCGACGGCGGTATCGGTCAGGGTCTTGTTCGACGCTGAGTTGGTCTTCGACGTTTCGGTCTTACTGATCAGGCCGCAGCCGAGAACGGTGACGAGCAGCATGGCGAGTGCAGCGATAAGGGCGATCTTGTTTTTCATAAGTTTCTCCGGAACCTCCGCGCGAATTACGTCGATCTGTCGCTCGCCGTTCAATCTTTCTGCAAATTTGCGAATTTCTCGATCAGCTTCTTTTGCCCGAAACCAGGAAAGCTGATCGTTAGCTTCACATTGTCGCCCGAACCTTCGCGGCGAAGGATCAGGCCGCGGCCGTATTTGTCGTGGCGGACATATGTGCCCGGGACGAGCGAATTCGCGGGCATGCTGACCTTCTGCGTCGGGCGTCCCTGTGAGCCGGCGGCCTTGAGACGATCGAAGGCCGTCGGTGTCGTGGAACCGCCTTGCGGATATCTTTCCGACGGCGAAGGCGGCGGGGTCGAACTTGCGGCTTTGTTCTTGAAGAATTCCGCCACCGCGTCAGCGCTGTTGTATGTTTTTCCCGTGTAAACGTTTCGCGGCTTGGGCGGCTCGGCGTCGCCGCGAAGGGCGCTGGCGGCTGCTTTCGCCTTCAGCGTACCCGCGGAGCGGGCGTATGACAGCCAGGACGCGCCGGACGAGAGGTCCTCGATGAGTTCGAGCGGCAATTCGTTCAGGAACTGCGAGGGCTCGGAGGCGAACTCAACGCCGTACGTGCGCCGGTGCATCGCGTGCGTTACGTAGAGTATCTTTTCGGCGCGTGTGATGGCGACATAGGCGAGGCGCCGCTCTTCCTCGAGTTCTTTCTCTTCACTGAGCGAGCGTGAGTGCGGGAAGACGCCATCCTCCAAACCGACCAGAAACACGACAGGAAACTCAAGCCCCTTCGCCATGTGAACGGTCATCAGCGTCACGCGAGCGCTCGAGTCGTAGCGGTCGGTGTCAGACGTCAACGCGGCATGGTCGATAAAATCGCGCAGCCCGTTCTCCTGTTGTTTGTCGTAATCGACGGCAGCGTTGACGAGCTCCTCAAGGTTCTCGAGGCGGGCTTGCGCCTCGTCGGTGTTCTCAGTTCGCAGAGCGTTTGCGTAGCCCGTGTCCTCGATCGCAGCGATCACAACGTCGGAAACAGAGTAATTGCCGCCATCGTCCGCGGCTTTTTTGATGAGGCCCTCGATGACGTCTTTAAAGCCGCGAAGTGCCGTGACCGCCCGCGGTGTCATCGCCACGTCGAGCGGAAATTCCGGATCGGTTACCCCGCGAATGGTCATCCACAGCGAAGCTCCATTAGCCTTCGCCGCCGCCTGCAGGGCGTCGATGCTCGTCTTGCCGATGCCGCGGACCGGCGTATTGATCACACGCAGCAGCGCGATGTCGTCAAAGGGATTCATCGCGAGCTTGAGATACGCGATAACGTCCTTGACCTCGGCGCGCTCATAGAATGAGAATCCGCCAACGATGTTGTACTCGATCCTCAGACGCCGGAGGGCTTCCTCGAACAATCGCGATTGAGCATTCGTCCGATAGAGCACAGCGATCCGTTCGCTGCTGCTTCGGCGCTGATGATCCTCGATCCGCTGCGCGACGAACCGTGCCTCTGTGTCGCCGTCGTAAGCCTGATAGTAAAGAATGCGTTCACCGCCGGCGTTTTCGGTCCAGAGCTTCTTCTTCTTTTGATTGACGTTGTTCGCGATGATCGCGTCGGCGGCGTCCAGGATCGTCTGCGTCGAACGATAGTTCTGCTCGAGCAAGATGACCTTTGCGGTCGGATAATGGCTCTCGAACTCGAGGATATTGCGAATGTCGGCCTGTCGAAAGCCGTAAATACTCTGCGCGTCGTCGCCGACGACACAGATGTTCTGCTGCTTCTCCGTCAGGTAGCTGATGAGGGCGAACTGCAGCGCGTTGGTGTCCTGATATTCATCAACGAGGATGTACTTGAAGCGGTCGTTGTATTTCTCACGCGTCTCGGGCGAAACGCGGAGCAGCTTGACCGTCTTTATCAGCAGATCGTCGAAGTCGAGAGCATTCGCCGTCAGCAGCCGCTCGTCGTACATCCTGAAGATCTTTGCGATCGTCGCCTTTTTTTCGTCGCCGTATTCGATCTTGCTGGCAAACATCTCATGGTCCTCGCCGCGGTTTTTGGCTGACGAGATCGCGTTGCGAACATTTCGCGGCTGGGTCTGTTTATCGTCGAGCCCGAGGTCCTTGATGATCGCCTTGATCACCTTGGTCGAATCGTCTGTGTCGTAGATCGTGAACGAGCGTTTGTATCCTTCTTCGAGTTTCTCGATGTCGGCCCTCAGGATGCGGACGCACAGGCTGTGAAAGGTCGAGATCAGCGGCGCCGACGGGAGCTTTTGCCCGCGCAGCAGCGTCTCAACGCGCTCTCGCATCTCGCCGGCGGCTTTGTTTGTGAACGTGACCGCCAGAATGTTGTGCGGCGGAACGCCTTTCTCAGCAATAAGATGGGCGATGCGCACAGTGATGACGCGCGTCTTGCCCGAGCCGGCTCCGGCCAGTATAAGGAGCGGCCCCTCGGTAGCCTGAACGGCCTCGGCCTGTTGTGGGTTTAGTGAACTTAGATCCATTCGAAAACTGATAACTATTTGATCAAAGCCTGTATCTCTTTAAATTTTTCGTGCTTGGCGTCTCGCATGAGCTCAAATAATGCCATCTCGACGGATGATGCGATCACGCCGCTGGCCTGCATCTTTGCGAGACCTGCCGCCTTATTCTCTTCAAATCTCGAGCACACGGCGTCGGTCAGCAGGTGGACCTGAATGCCGCGGTCGAGCAGGTCGTGTGCCGTTTGGTTCACGCAAATATGTGTTTCGAGACCGCAGATGACAGCTTGTTTGATGTTTAGCT
>CAZWSK010000196.1:0-4569 GCA_964636445.1 uncultured Chloracidobacterium sp. | reverse complement strand
CTCGAATATTACCGAAACGGCGGGATACTGCCATACGTCCTGCGTCAGTTGCTCGGCAGTTCATCGCAAGAAAGCGCTTGACGCAGATAGTATAATGCTACGTTGTTGCGATGAAGAAACGACGGTGCCCATCTCTTCGATCCGTCGCGCCGCGAAAAGTTTTTTTCGTTTTCGCCGGGACAGGCGGGATGAATGGAGTTAACTGCCCCAGAATCAATGACTTGCCTGTCCCACGAGCGGGTGGGACATTAGTGGGACACGCGGCGGAGATAGGTCAGAAAAGTTTTTTTCAAAAAGCGTTGGGACAGGCCGAAAAATGCCACCTAACGTGTTGATATAAGAGGACTTAAGGTGTCCCACGGGCCTCTGGGACACCGGTGGGACAGTAGCGGGACAGTGTGCTGTCCCGAGCGCGCGAAATGGGCGATGCCGGGGTGCGGCCGAGACTGTTTTTGTTAGTTGAAATGCCTTGAAATAGGCACCCTTAAATGTTAGATTTACAGAATCTCTTAAAGAGAAAATTTTGACCGTACCGCTCCGCCCCTTCCCGGCTGAACTGGAGACTGAAATGAAGAGAACAGCGCTGTTTGTGTTTTTTGTCCTGCTCGTGTCAGGATCGATGCCCTCGTATGCCCAAAAAGGACGCCGTGCGGCACTTCCGTCGGTGGTAGCCGACGTAGCGATCTCATACGAGCGTATCGAGGCGATAAGTGAGGGGCAAGGCGTGCTGATACGTTGGCACACTTCGGCTGAGACCGGGAATCTCGGATTCAACGTTTATCGCCTGACCGCGAAGGGAACGGAGCGAGTAAATCCCAATCTGATCACCGGCTCCGCATTCAGGCGGGCCGTCCCCGGACACAGCGGCGAGGACTATCAGATCTACGACACGTCCGGCGACCTGACCTCTGTCTATTTCATCGAGAACACGTTCCTCGGCGGTGAGCGCTCGACAACCCAGACCTTTGGTGTTCGTGCCGTTAGGAGCCTCTACTTCGAGGCGGGTATGACACCGCAGCAGTTCGAGGCCATTGCCGCTAACCGCAATGGTTCAATATTCAGGCCGGCTCTAAATTTGAGCCAGGAACTCATTGACATCATTACCGCCGCGCAGCCGGAGGCCGACCTTGATACTCACCGCTGGGTAGTGTCGCAGCCTGGTGCGAAGATCAGCGTGAAGGCCGAGGGCTTCTACCGCGTACCGCGTGCACAGCTGGAGTCAGCCGGTTTTAACGTGAATTCAGATCCGGCAAACTGGCGCCTCTTCATGGAGGGCGTCGAACAGGCGATCAATGTAGGTGCGGCTGGCGAATATATCGAGTTTTACGGAAAGGGCGTTGATACAGCTGAGAGCGACACGCGTGTTTACTATCTGCTGGCCGATTCCTCGCCGGGCAAGCGGATTCAGCACAGGCTCCTCACGAATATCGGCGGTACCGTCGAGTCGAGGAATTTCCGCTCCTCGATCCTTTACAAAGAGCGAACCGATTACAACGGCGCGATCCTGAATGGCGACGCTGAGAACTATTTTGGCCGGCCGGTCACCTCAGGTCCGATCGGAGAGCTGATCCACGTGCAGGTGAACGGTCTTGACACGTCGTCGAGCACCGCGACATTGCGGATCCGGCTTCAGGGCACGCCGAGCTTTGGCATTCCGGCGGCTCACAATGTGAAGGTAACGCTGAATGGCACCGAGGTCGGGTTCGTCACCGGTGTCGGGACCGTGAGCTACGAGGCAACGTTCACAATACCGGCCTCGCTGCTTGTGGAAGGGGCGAATGATATAGATCTGGTGGACCAGAATTCAAACAGTTCTAGTTACTTCGACCAGGCTGAAATATCCTATTCGCGGAAGTACATCGCTTCGGGCAACCGGTTAAATTATTTCACGCCCGGATATCGTAAGGTGAACGTCGGTGGCTTTACGACCTCGAATATTCGAGTATTTGACACGACGTACCCCGGCCTGCCGCAGGAGCTCATCGGGTTCACGACCGTTCAGGATGGTTCGACATTCACTGCTCAGCTTCCGTCGCACCGGGCGATGGTGATGTATGCCGCTGAGAACTCCGCATTTCTCGCCCCTAGCTCGGTTACATTCAATAAACCGTCGACGCTCTGGACGCGGGAACAGAACGGGCAGTATCTGATCATCTCGAGCTCGGAACCTGACTTTTTGAACGCGGCGGGACAGTGGGCCGCATACCGTAACTCGACGCTGGGCGGAAGATTTGCCACGAAGACCGTTGATGTAGAAGACATTTTCGACGAGTTTGGGTATGGGTCGGCTTCCGCAGCCGCGGTCCGCGATTTTCTCAGTTTGGCACTGCATACTTGGGAGGGGGCACCGCAATATGTTCTTCTCCTCGGCGATGCGTCGTATGACGCACGCAATTACAAAGGATTTGGATACTGGAATCAGGTGCCGACGAAGTTTGTCGACCTCATATTCGACTCGAGCGGAAGTGACGAAGCTCTTGCGGATTTCGATCACGACGGCCTGGCCGAGATCCCGATCGGCCGGATCCCTGCCCGAAGCGGTTTCCTTATAACTTCGATCCTTAATAAGACGATGGGATTTGAAACGCCCGTCAATCAGAGCTTTGACCGCGGCGGTCTTTGCGCATATGACATTCCGGCGAACTTCGATTTCGAAGGGATGTGCCGTGGCCTATTCCACGAACTTCCTGAGAGCATGCCGAAGACGTTTATTGGGCGAGGGATACCAAACACCAGCCCGCCGCAGGTCGATCCGCAGGGAAATGCGAACCTGATGGCAGGGCTGAATGCGGGCAAATATATCGTGAACTTCTCGGGTCATGGATCGGCCGGTGTATGGGGGTCGAGCACGTTCTTTAGTTCTGAGCACGCTTCCGTGCTGACTAATGGATCCGCTCAGTCTCTATTCACTATGCTGACGTGCTTTAACGGGATCTTCTTCAGGCCTGAGCCTACTGCTGAGTCGGTCTCTGAACGACTCTTGTTCAACCAGAACGGTGGCGGCGCCATGACGTGGGCGTCGACGACGGAAACGACGCCGGACTTTCAGTTCATCATGGGTGCCAGATTCTATCAGGAGGTTGCGGCAGGCGATCTCAAGCGTGTCGGTGACCAGATCAAGGCCGCGAAGAGCACGATCGCGGGCAGCGATGTAGGATACTCATGGGTACTCCTGGGCGACCCGGCCCTGAAGGTCCGATAGAGCGTTAGATCATAGACAGAAAGGGCGTCCCACCCAGGGACGCCCTTCTTTATTTTGGTACTCGCGGCAGGAGTCGAACCTGCGACTTCTTCCTCCGGAGGGAAGCGCTCTATCCACTGAGCTACGCGAGCGCGAAAAAGGATTATAACACCGTCAGATGGCTAGCGGGGAACGATCGTGACCTTCTTGATCCTGATCGGCTCATTCGGCTTCTCGCCCGTTCGCGGGGCACCCGCGATGGTGCGAACATTGTTCATTCCATCGATGATCTTGCCGAATACGGTGTACTTGTTGTCAAAAGCCGCCTCACGCTTGAGCATGATAAAGAACTGCGAGTTGGCCGAATTCACATCATTCCCGAGCCTGGCCGCACCGACGACGGCCGTGTCGTATGGAACATCAGAGAATTCGGCAGGGACGTTCGGCTTGCCTGAGTCGCCTTCCTTTGCGGGATTAGGTGTCTTGCCGGGCTTTGTGTCGGCGTTACCGGCCTGGATGACGGTGTCGTTCACTCGGTGAAAAATAATGCCCTCGTAATAGCCTTCCTTGGCCAGCTCCTTGAACCGCTCGACCGCTTTCGGAGCTACATTAGAGTAAAGCTCCATCTTCATCGTCCCATACGCGGGATTCTCCATTTCGATGAGAGCGATCTCAGGATCGGCCACCGGCGCGACGCCCTTTTTGACCTCAGGCGCGTTCTTTGAGGCCGAGTTTGCAGGGCGATTGCTGTTCGCCGTGTTGTTACAGGAAATGGCCATCGAGGCAGCCAGGATTGCCGCGATAAATGTTGGTCTGATCATAATGTTATATCGTCTTTTCGCTATCGAGAATTATAGTGACCGGCCCGTCGTTTACAAGCTCAATGTCCATCATCGCACCGAACTCACCGGTCGCGACCTTGCGGACAGATTCCCGTGATCTGGTCACAAAATACTCGTACAGCGGTATCGCTTTCTCACCGCCCGCCGCCGCTATGAATGAAGGCCGCCGTCCGCGTCGCGTATCGCCGTAAAGCGTAAACTGCGATACGACCAGTATCTCGCCGTCGATATCCGTCAACGACAAATTCATCTTGCCGTTGGCGTCCTCAAATATCCGCAGGTTAACGAGCTTGTCGACGAGATAGTAAGCGTCAGTCTCTTTATCCTCGGTCGAAACGCCGAGGAGGACGAGCATTCCACGTCCGATCTCACCCGTTACTCGCTCGCCGACAGTAACCTTAGCCCGCGAGACTCGTTGAACGACAGCGCGCATTTACCACATGCCTTCTTCGACACGGACGCTGTTCATCACGACCGGTTCGAGAGGCTTGTCGTTCTGGTTTGTCTGAACTGCGGCGATCGAATCGACAACCTCCTGCCCCTCGA
>CAZWSK010000195.1:0-4572 GCA_964636445.1 uncultured Chloracidobacterium sp. | reverse complement strand
CTCTACAAACGGGGCGCGAACATAATCGAGGAAAAACGCCGCCTCATCCACGTCAGCGGCCATGCCTCACAGGAAGATATCAAGATCATGGTCGAGACAGCGCGGCCGCGTTACGTCGTGCCTATCCATGGCGAGTATCGGATGCTTTTCCGGCAAAAGGAATATATTAAGAATCATGTCGCAGGTTATGACGACAGCGATATCATCCTTATCGAGAACGGCGAACTACTCGAGATCGACGAATACGGAGCGCGCGTTGTCGAGAAGCATGAGCTGCACAAGACGTTCATTGACGAAGAGTCGATGGAAGAGATCGAGTACGACATCATACGCGAACGCAAGAAACTCGCCTATGGCGGCATGATCTCACTCGTTGTCACAGTCGATAAAAAACGCCATACGCTCGTGGGCGACCCGCAGATCACGCTCTCAGGCGTCGCAGGGCTCGATCCGATGAATGGCTTCGTGACCGATGCTCGCGGTGCGATCGGTGACGCCGTTCGCGAGATGCGGCCTGAACAGATCGCTGATCGCAATGTTTTTCGCGAGAATTTGCGGCTCCACCTTAAGCGGATCGCTCAAAAAGATCTCAGCTCGAAGCCCGTCATTATCACTACTGTTGTCGAAGTATGATCGATATACGTGAGCGACTAATATCGCTCGAGAACGCCGCCAGATCGCTCGAGCCCAATGCCGCCGAAAGGGCAGAAACTCGCCGCCCCGTGCTCGATTACGCCGAACACTTTCTCGACCATGTCGGCTCGTACAAGGCCTACGAGCTGACTGAAGACAAAGGCCGAAGCCTTCTCGACTCACCCATCGCGGAAGCGGGCATCGGCATCGATGCCGCTATCGACTTGATCCGGGAAAATGTCGACACGCCCGGGCTTAACCCTGCGAGTGGCGGGCACCTCGGATACATTCCTGGCGGCGGCATTTACTACTCGGCACTCGGGGATTATCTCGCAGATGTATTTAATCGATACGCCGGAGTGTTCTACGCCTCGCCGGGCGCGGTGCGGATGGAAAACATGCTCATCCGCTGGATGTGCGACCTCGTCGGTTATGGCGAGGGCGCACATGGGAACCTCACGACTAGCGGCAGCCTCGCGAATATGATCGCGGTCGTCGCCGCCCGCGACGCGCGCGAGATCAGCTCCGCGGAGGTCCCGCGTTCCGTGATCTATCTCTCAAAGCAGACCCATCATTCAGTCGCGAAGGCACTAAACGTCGCAGGGCTCCGCGAGTGTCCAATTCGATACGTCGAACTGGATGAGAGATATCGAATGCGGCCCGATGATCTAGCTGCGCAGATCGAAAAAGACAAAGCCGCAGGCCTGAATCCGTTTCTTGTTGTCGCTTCGGCAGGGACGACTGATGTCGGGGCCATCGATCCGCTCCCCGAGATCGGCAAGATCGCCCGAGAGCATGACGTTTGGTATCACATCGACGCGGCATACGGCGGGTTTTTCATCCTCACGGATGAGGGCAAGGCGAAACTGAAGGGGCTGAATACGGCTGATTCGATGATAATCGACCCGCATAAAGGACTCTTTTTGCCTTACGGGCTCGGTGTTGTGCTTGTAAAGAATATTGCGAACCTCAAGAGTGCTTACGCCTTCAGCGCATCATATATGCAGGACGCCTTTGCGGGGCCTGATGAGGTGTCCCCGGCCGAATTATCGCCGGAGTTGACCAAGCACTTCCGCGGGCTGCGGCTGTGGCTTCCTTTAAAGCTGCACGGGCTCGCTCCATTTCGCGCGTGTCTTGAAGAGAAGCTGCTGCTGACGAAGTACTTCCGCTCCGAGGTGCGAAAACTCGGATTCGAAAGTGAGATCGAGCCGGAGTTATCGGTCGTGACCTATCGGTACACGAAGGGCGGCACCCTTCCAGTAGAGGAGGCAAATCAGGTAAACAAACGTATTCTCGATGAGGTGGTGGCTGACGGCCGTGTATTCATTTCCTCGACAATGCTCGACGGGAGGTTCACGCTGCGATTCGCCTGCCTGGCGTTTCGCACGCACTTGGAGACCGTCGATACGCTGCTCGAGGTTCTCCGGCAAAAAACAGAACAATGACCATGAATTGGCACGGCCAACGAGTATTCCTGACAGGCGCCTCCAGCGGCATCGGCGAGGCCCTTGCGATCGCTCTCGCGAAAAAAGGTGCTGTCCTCGCCCTGCTCGCCCGCCGGCGCGAATTGCTAGACAAGTTGAAGCGCGAGTGTGAGAAGGCCGGCGGGACCGCTCGGGTATACGCGGTTGATGTCACCGACGAGGACGCGGTCCAAGCGGCGGTTGACGAGTTTTTACTTGAGTTCGAGCACGTCGACATTCTCATCGCAAATGCCGGTATCGGCGGCAACAACAAAGAAACACGGTCGCTGCAGCCGCTCGCGGTCAAAAAGGTTGTCGAGATCAATCTGCTCGGAGCGGTGAATTCCGTTCACGCGGTACTGCCGCATATGTTAAAACACGGCCGCGGGCATTTGGTTGCCATCTCAAGCCTCGCAGGCTTTCGCGGCCTGCCAAAGAGCGCCGCTTATTCGGCCAGCAAAGCCGGAATGACGGCTTTTTTTGAGAGCGTTCGCCTCGACGTTAAGCATCAGGGCATTGACGTAACGATCATTCAGCCGGGATTCATCAAGACGCCGTTAACCTCAGGCCGCGACGCGAAGATGCCTTTTCTGATGGAACTCAACGACGCTGTCCCGCTTTTCATTAAGGCGATAGAAAAGAAAAAGCGCTTTGCTGCCTTTCCGTGGCAGCTTGCGACCGTCGTTCGCGCGGGAAAGTTTATGCCGTCATGGCTCTATGACCGAATCGCGGGCCGCGCTCGATATCGGGAATGATCATCCGAGGAGCCACTGCTCTGCGGCCTCGATCGTCGCAAACACCTGATAATTTCCGCCCCGGTTTCGTCCCACGGTCATGCCAAACTTAAGTTCCTTGTCGAGAGCAGGGTGAGGGTTGACGAGGGCGAGCTTTTTGCCTCGAAGGGCTTCGAGAGAATCGTTGACGGTGTGGAACACTTCGCCTTCCGTCATGATCGCGGGGACATCGCGGTACAGCAGGATGTGATCAAGGCCGGTCCGATCGCTGTTCTCGACGATGTCCGATACATATCCGCGGATTATTTCCTCTGAGATCGTGTCGCTTCGCAGATGAATATAGAGATAGCCGGGGCGTTCTTCGGTCGAGAGGTCGTATGGCTTGGGGAACATAGCCTAACTCTAGCGCGTCACCCATTTGGGGGACAAGGGAGCCTTCGCTTTGCGAAACCTGACCCGATAATGGACAATGAACCGTTGCGCGCCTAGATGAACCTTCTCCAAGCCATAATATTAGGCATTGTACAGGGCCTGACGGAATTCATTCCGATCAGTTCAACGGCGCATCTCGTCTTCGCGAGCCGCATTACCGGCATTTACGACGGCCATCCGGAGATGATCACGGCGACGATGGCGGTTATCCAATTAGGCACGCTCGCGGCCGTGTTCGTTTATTTCTTCGGCGATATCTGGGACATCTCTAGTGCGTTCGTCCGGGACCACTGGAATCTCGTCTTTAACAAACGCCGCATGCGCTTTTCGGGAACAGACGGCAACCGGCCTGTTTTTCTGTCTCCGGAATCGTGGCTCGGCTGGCTGATCATCATCGGGTCGATCCCTATCGGGACGGTCGGATTTCTGTTCAAAGACTTTATCGAGGGCCCTGGGACGAAGAATCTGTGGGTCATTGCGACGATGTTGATCGTCATCGCTATCGGCCTCGCGATCGCCGAACGGGTCGGCAATCAGCGCAAAGACGTTCGTCATCTCGGCCTTGTCGACGCGCTTGTCCAAGGATTCTGCCAAGTGCTGGCGCTGATGCCCGGTGCAAGCCGCTCCGGTTCGACGATAATGGGCGGCCTCTTTGCAGGTGAAAAACGCGAGGCCGCGGCGCGGTTTTCGTTCCTTCTCTCGATACCGGCGATCACAGCCAGCGGCCTGCTTGAACTCCGCAAGGCCTGGAATCTGCTGCCGCAGGATGCGTTCGCCCCTCTTATCGCCGGCACCGTCGTCGCGGCCATCGTCGGTTATCTTTCGATCTGGTTCCTGCTAGCGTTCCTTAAGCGAAACTCGACCGCTATCTTTATCATCTATCGTATAGTGCTCGGCGTTATGATCCTGGCTCTGCTTTGGTTCAATGTCGTCGATCCCGTAGTAAAATAGGCGGAAACCCGACCCGTAGGGAGGGTGCCCTACTCGCAGGGCAGCCCATTTCGTAGCCGACACACTCGCTACCGCTCGTGTTTCCGCCTGCATATGCAGAAACGCTGGACAATTCGCAAACACGACGCAGACGCCGTGAATCGGCTCGCTGCCGAACTTCGCGTCAAACCGCTCGTCGCCGCGCTCCTGATCGCCCGCGGTCACGACTGTCTCGACAAGGCTAGTACGTTTCTCAATCCGTGTCCCGACCACCTCCACGATCCATACCTCCTAAAAGGCATGACCGAGGCCGTCGGCCGCATTCAGGCGGCCATTAAAGCCAAGGAAAAGATCCTCATATGGGGCGACTATGACGTCGA
>CAZWSK010000194.1:0-4589 GCA_964636445.1 uncultured Chloracidobacterium sp. | reverse complement strand
TATTCGCCACAGGCGCGTTGCTCCAGTTCGCCCACGCTATGATCCCCGCAGGTGGGGTTGGTGAAGGCGTCGGGGTTCCCGGAGGCGTCGGCGTAGGCGTTCCGCCACCGCCCGGCAAGATCACTCGATACGTGCCGAGGATGACCGCTGATCCCAGATCGCTGACATCATCCGCCGGGAAGTAGACGTTACCCGTCGTCGGTGCCGTGATCAGTCCGGCGTAGGTAGCGGCGTTCGTATTCCACGTTGCCGCACCTGTGAATGCTGTCTGCCCTGCCGTAAAGGTGGTAGTTCCAGTAGCAGAATAGCTCCACACGTTCAATCCGGGTTCGGTATTGCTCGCACGGAACAGGGCCGGCGAGTTATCCGTCGGCACCGATGCCGCTGTCAGATTACCGCTGACCAAGGTCGGCGTCGTGAAGGTGAACGTGCCCGCATTCGCGAACATATTCTCAAAGTAGAATCCCGTCGTTGTGCTGCCGCTGATCGTCGCTCCAGACACAGCACTCGTCGCCGTGATCGTGATCTGATTCGTCGTCGTTAGATCGATCACAAGCAATTCACCGCCCGGGCTCGGCGTCGGCGATGGTGTCGGGGTAGGAACCGGGGTCGGAGTGGTTCCGGAAGGCACGATGTTGAAGTTCGCATTGGAGATATCAAAGTAGATGTTTCCAATTGCTTCGACCTTGATGCGTGCCGTCGAGGACGTTCCGGCCGGGATCGTGACGGATTCAGATCCGTCATTCGCCGTGCTTGCCGCCAGTACAGTCGGGAAGGTGTTGCCGCCGTCTTTCGACAGGAGAATGCGAACGTTCGACGTCGAGATCGGCGGAAGGTCAGTATTCGCGACGCTCCACGTTACGGTCTGGGTCGAATTCTCCGGCCATGACAATGCCACGTTCGGCTGGGTCACGCTAAACGGACCTGCCGTGGCAAGCGTGGTAACGACCATGTCGGCAAACTGCGTCTGCCCGATCGTCGAACCCGGAACGTACGGGCGATTATCTTTCGCCGTGAACCTAAAGTTGAGCGTTCTTGCCACCGAGCTCAGAGCCTCGGTATTCACGTTTCCGCCGGGATTCGGCCCGCTAACTGCCTGACCCGCGAGGATCGTAGCAAGCTTCGGCATGTTGCGGGTCGGCGACGTTGCGTTGGGCTGTGTCAGCCAGTTTGGCCCCGCGAGCTTGGTCGGAAATGCAACGCTGTTCGCACCGGTGACGGTCGAATTCGCATTGTCATTCTGTTCCCAGTTGTAAGTGAGGGGGTCGCCCTGCGGATCTGTTGCCGAACCGGTCAACGCAAACGGCGTCGTGATCGGGATCGTGTAATTCGTCAACGGAGCCACGACCGGGGGACCGTTGTTGGTCATCGTGATCGTGCCGCCCGCCGGGCACGGCCGGGCTGCGAGGTTGTTCTGGATCTGCTGGATCGACCGCTGGCTCCAGACGTCGATCGAGTGATCGTCCACATCCTGCGAAGTGATGCCGGCATAGCCCATGATGGTAACGCCGGAGCCTACTTCGACGTTGTTAGCGCCGCCGGACTCTAGGCTCATGGAAAACGTGTGGTTGCCCCCGATCTGATGCCCGACCTCATGAGAAACGTAGTCGATATCAAAATTGTCACCTTGAGGGATGCCGTCTGCCGGGGACGTGATACCCCGGCCTTTCGTGTGATCCGCACTGCAGACGCATCCGATGCACCCGGCGTTACCGCCGCCGCCCGAGGCCCCAAACATGTGGCCTATGTCATAATCGGTCGCCGAGAAGTTTGCCGTAAGTGTCGCCTGAAGCTGATTGTTCCAATTGCTGAGGGTCGTATACGGATCGGTCGCCGGATCGTAATAGAATACCAAGGTCGTATTCGGGATCAGGTTTAGGTGAACCCCGAGGTCCTTTTCATACGTACCGTTGCTACGCGTCAGCGTTGCGTTTACCGCAGCGAGCGTCAACGCAACTTGGCTTGAGTTGAAGGCGCCAAAGAAATTCGAATATTCGCCGTTGACTGACTGTGCGAGGCGAAGGGTTCTGATCGTTCCCTCGCTGGATTCGGGCACCCGGCTCATCACTTGATCGTGGATGCTAGACATGAGGTTTCGTTCCTCAGTCGTACATGCCCACGGCATTTCACCGTTCCTGCGGGTTCTCTCGAAGACCGCGTAGACCGTCCTGTCCTGCGAGTAAGGCTCAATGATCTCTGTCAGAGCCTCAGCCCTGAAAACGGTCGTCTGAATACCCTGCGGCGAAAGGCTCAGTTTCAGCATGGCGTGGCGGTCGTCGAGTCCGCTACCGGAAAAGGCCCGGATCTCAGGAAAACGGGCCTGTAGCTCCGGCTCGAAATTGGAAGCCTCCCACACCTCAAACCTCTCGAGGCTGCCGGCGGCATTCGGCAGGGTGATCACCGCTGACGGAGGCATACGGCCGTCCATCGCCGGCTGGTCCGTGATCGACATCAACCGGTCACGCAGCGGCTCAGTGTTCAGGTTGAATAACTTGAACTCTTTTGGGAATGTCTGGCGCGCGACCGCCTTGTCCTTGGCGATACTGTCGCGGTTGGCTGTACTTGCTCTCCACAGTTCATCCTGGGAAGAGACGACGTTCTGCTTCACGGCGCCGGCGTCCTGCTGTGCGGACACGCCAAATGTCCACACGGTCACGCCGACTGTGAACAGGGCAACGAGAGCGAGAACGAAGATTATCGATCTTCGGTTCAACTTGCTTAGCATATTCAACTCCTTGGTTTTTTGGTCCACGATCTTTCGGATCCTGATCAGGGCCGTATACACAGCGAACCGACGCACTAATGCGTCGAAATATCGCAAACGGGCCCTTCAAATGTCCTGCTTCAAAATGAAGTGAAAATTGTTATCACGTATCTTAAGAAAAAAATCGGGCTTTGTCCATTGAATTCAGCAAAATTCTTTTAGCCGACGCTTGAGGACTTCAGGCGGGTACGTTTTGCTTTCGACCAACTAATAGCCGAGAATTTGTGTCTAACCCTAAATGGCCCCGAGGGCCGCTCTCGATTATGCAGATCAGCGTAACTATACGCCTCCTTGTCGTGTTAATTGCGATCGCCGTTGTCTCGTTGTTCGACGGCGGATTTGTAGCTTTTGCTCAGTCGAAGCCGCAGAAAAGCATCACCCCTCAGGGAAATGGGAAGAAAAATACGCGCCCTGACCCTAAGCAGGAGGAAGAACGCCGGCGGGCAGAGGAGGAAAAGAACGCGATCGTCGACGACACTGTCGAAAAGGTCGAGGCTAAGATCGTAAATGTCGAAACGGTCGTCTTCAATAAAAAGACCGGACGCATCATTACCGGCTTGAGCAAAGAGAATTTCTCGGTCTTCGAGAATGGTGTTCGCCAGCCGATCACGGGTTTTGCGACGCCGGAATCCCCCATCACAGTTACCCTCGTTGTCGAATACAGCAAGTGGACGGAGATCTTCGGCCGTGCCTCGGGCGGCTACTTTGAGCCCGGCATTTACGAGGTTGTCAGGCCCGTCGGAATGTTCCTGTCCAGATTTATCAAACCGCCGAACGATTATGCCTCGGTGATCGCCTTTGATATGCGGCCCACGCCTATCACGGATTTCACTAACGACCCGGCACGGCTTAATGAGACTGTAAATCTGCTGCTCCGGAACAGGCCGGTTTATCGGGAGAACAATCTTTTCGACGCTATCCGGTTTGCTCTCGTCGGCGGGCGGGGCGACTCGGTCGTTTTGGAAAACACAAAGGAAAGTACGGCTGTCTACGGCGGTATGGCTGATGTCAAGGCCCCGCGACGTGCGATCATACTGGTCGCTTCAGGTATCGATACTTTTAGTAAGACAAACTATGACGAGGCGCGGCGGGTAATACAGGAATCGGGCGTGCCGATCTATGTCATCAGCACCGCGAACATGTTCTGCAAAAAGTACTGTGATTATCTCGATCCAGGCGACGTTATGCCCGGCACGCCCGACCGCATGACCTTCATCCAGGCGCAGAACGCGATGGATACCTTCGCCAAAGAATCCGGCGGGGTGCATTATCCGATGACGTTTGAGTCCGAGATCCCGGATTATCTGAACTCGATCAACGCTCTCCTGCGTAACCAGTATTCATTATCCTACGATCTGGCTGAAGGCCACGAGCCAGGTAAACGCTATAAACTCCAAGTGAAGGTGGACGTCGACGGGGATGGGCAGACGGACGAGAAGACCCACATAGTCCAGCATCGGTTGTATTACACAATGCCCAAGGCTGAGAAGAAGAAATAGCCCGGCGAACACGATAAAGACGGGCGGCCTCGCGCTTCTCCCGTCCTTTTATTATTGTGGCGCCATAGCCATTCTGTTAGCCTTGAAAGTTCGCGCGTGATGAGCAAGAAGATCATCGACAGCTATAAGAAGAGACTCGCGGGCGAGGACGGCTACGTCGCGTCGCGCGTCGCCGATCTGCGCATCGCCCTGTGCTACCCGAATACTCACGCCATTGGAATGGCCAATCTCGGCCTGCACACGATGTATGAGCTGTTTAATTCGATCCCCGGCGTCGCGTGCGAACGCGTATTCCTGCCGGACGGTGAAGAATTACGTGAATACGA
>CAZWSK010000193.1:0-4650 GCA_964636445.1 uncultured Chloracidobacterium sp. | reverse complement strand
AGGCCGCGCGAACGAGCCTCAAGCAGGCGTTAAAGGTCTCATTCACCGGCGGCACCGTGATGGGCCTCGGCGTCGCGAGCCTCGCGGTGCTGGGCTTGGGCGGGCTGTTCATCGTATTTCTCGCGATGTTCTCGGGCCTCGGTGCGAACCAGATCGCGACGGCTATCGAGGTGCTGACCGGTTTCTCGCTCGGTGCCGAGTCGATCGCTCTTTTCTCACGTGTCGGCGGCGGTATTTATACAAAGGCCGCTGACGTCGGTGCGGACCTCGTCGGCAAGGTCGAGGCGGGCATTCCCGAGGATGACGTGCGCAATCCCGCTACCATCGCCGATAACGTCGGCGACAACGTCGGCGACGTCGCCGGCATGGGCGCGGACCTGTTTGGCTCGTACGTAGCAACGATCCTCGCGACGATGGTCCTGGGACAAGAGATCAAGGCCGCCGACAGCCTCGGCGGAATGTCGCCGATCCTGTTGCCGATGATCATCTGCGGCCTCGGCCTCGTTTTCTCGATCATCGGAACATTTTTTGTCCGCATCAGCGACGAAAAGTCGAGCGTCCAAAACGCGCTCAATCTCGGCAACTGGTCGTCGATCATCCTCACCGTTATCGCGTCGTACTTCGTCGTGATGTGGATGCTGCCCGAAACGATGACGTGGGCGAATTCCGCGCGCGGTGCGGGCTTCACACGCAACGGCGTGTTCGCCGCGATCGTCGTCGGCAGCGTAGTCGGAGCGATCATGAGCATCGTCACCGAATATTACACGGCGATGGGCAAGAAGCCCGTCCTGTCGATCGTTCGCCAGTCCTCGACCGGCCACGCGACGAACATCATCGGCGGCCTCTCGGTCGGTATGAAATCAACGGTAATTCCCGTCATCACGCTCGCGGCCGGTATCGTCGCTTCGTACTACTTCGCGGGCCTCTACGGAGTGGCCATCGCGGCCGCCGGAATGATGGCGACGACCGCGATGCAGCTCGCGATCGACGCGTTCGGGCCGATCGCCGACAACGCCGGCGGCATCGCTGAGATGAGCCAGCTTCCCGCTGAAGTTCGTGGCCGAACGGACATCCTCGACGCAGTCGGCAACACGACCGCCGCTACCGGCAAAGGCTTTGCCATCGCCTCGGCCGCTCTCACGGCGCTCGCGCTGTTTGCCGCTTTCGTCGGCATCGCCGGCATCGAGCGTATCGACATTTACAAAGCGAACGTCCTAGCCGGACTCTTTGTCGGCGGCATGATCCCGTTCATCTTCTCGGCGCTGTGCATCCAGGCCGTTGGCAAGGCCGCGATGGACATGGTCGAGGAGGTGCGGCGTCAATTTCGCGAGCTGCCGGGCATCATGGAATACAAGACCCAGCCCGAGTACGAAAAGTGCGTCGAGATCTCGACCAAGGCGTCGATCCGCGAAATGATCATGCCCGGCGCGATCGCTCTGATCACGCCTGTGATCGTAGGTTTCACCTTCGGCCCCGAGGTGCTCGGCGGCCTGCTCGCAGGCGTCACCGTCTCGGGCGTGCTCATGGGCATCTTCCAAAACAACGCCGGCGGCGCCTGGGACAATGCCAAAAAGTCATTCGAAAAAGGCGTCGAGATCAACGGCGAGATCGTCTACAAAGGCTCCGAGCCTCACAAGGCCTCTGTCACCGGCGACACCGTCGGCGACCCCTTCAAAGACACCTCAGGCCCGTCGATGAACATCCTCATCAAACTAATGTCCATCGTCAGCCTGATCATCGCACCTTATATTTACGGTATCGGCCGGTAGGGCCTAACAGGATCGCGTCAACGCGTCGGAACGCGGGCACCTTTGCCCGCGTTTTTTCTTCGGTAAGAAACCAACCTCCCGTTTCTCCGTATTAGCATCAAATATTTCGACAAAACCTACGGAGACCTATTTAATGCTTATCAATTATTCAAAGAAATTCCTGGCCGCGGCGATGCTCGCGAGCATGCTGTTTGTGGCCGTTCCGGCCCGTGCGATCGCGCAGTCGGCGAATGTCGACCTCGCCGGAATGGACAAAAGCGTCGACCCGGGCGACGACTTTTTCGCTTATACGAATGGCGGCTGGTACAAAACGACTGAGATCCCTAACGACCGCACTTCGCTCGGCATCTTTCAAAATATCGCCAACGAGGTGCTAAAGCGGAACACCGAACTCGTCACTCAGGCCGGCGCGTCCGGCACCCCCGAAGGCAAGATGGTCGGGGACTATTACGCGGCCTTTATGGACGAAAAGGCGATCGAATCGCGTGGCATCGAGCCGATCAAAGCCGAGCTCGCACAGATCGCTGCTCTCAAAGACACAAAGCAGCTCTCCAGCTTCCTCGGCTCGCAGCTGCGTGCCGACGTCGACCCGTTGAACGCCACAAACTATTACACCGACCGCATCTTTGGCCTGTTCGTGACCGCCGATTTTAATAATCCGAAGGTCAACGTTCCCTACCTTCTGCAGGGCGGGCTCGGCCTTACCGACCGTGACTTTTATACCGAGACGGACGAGCGAAGCGTCGCCATTCAGGGCAAATACAAAGCGCACATCGCGACGATGCTCAAGCTCGCCGGCATCGACGACGCCGAAGCTCGGGCCGCGCGGATCTACGCTCTCGAGGACAAGATCGCACGCACGCACGGCAGCCGCGAGGATTCGGGAAACGTGCAGAAAGCGAACAATCCGTGGAAGCTGAAAGACTTCTCTACCGCCGCTCCCGGCCTCGACTGGTCGGCGTACTTCAAGTCCGCCCAGCTAGCAAAACAGCCGATGATAATGGTCTGGCATCCCGGCGCGGTCAAGGGCATCTCGGCCCTCGTCGCGAACCAGGACATGCAGACGTGGAAGGACTACCTCACGTTCCGCACGATCGCCCGAAGCGCAGGTCTTCTGCCCAAGGCGTTCGCGGACGAGAGCTTTAACTTCAACGGTAAAGAGCTGAACGGCGTGCGTGCACTCCGTCCGCGGCCGGCACGCGGCGTCACAGCGACCAGCAACGCGCTCGGCGACGTGGTCGGCAAGATGTACACCGACAAGTACTTCCCAGCGAGCGCAAAGACCGAGATCCGCACGCTGGTCAAGAACATCCTCACAGCATTTCGCGAACGCATCGACAAGATCGATTGGATGTCGCCCGAGACGCGTGCCAAAGCAAAGGCCAAGGTCGACACGCTCTATGTGGGCGTCGGTTACCCCGACAAATGGCGCAGCTACGACGGCGTCATCATTAAGAGCGACGACGCTCTTGGCAACGCCCGGCGCCTGAGCGAATTCAATTACAAATACGCCCTTTCAAAGCTCGGCAAACCGGTCGACAAGGCCGAGTGGTGGATGAATGCCCAGACCGTCAACGCCGTGAACTATCCCGTGCAGAACGCGATGAGCTTTCCTGCCGCGATCCTCAACCCGCCGTTCTTTGACCCGAACGCCGACCCTGTCGTCAATTACGGCAGCATCGGCTCGGTCATCGGACACGAGATCAGCCACAGCTTTGACGCCACGGGCTCGTCCTTCGACGCCGAGGGCCGCCTGCAAAATTGGTGGACGCCGACCGACAAAGAGCATTTCGAGAACGCCTCAAAGATGCTCGTCGAGCAGTTCAACCAGTACGAACCGCTGCCGGGGCTGCACGTAAACGGCAAGCTCACGCTCGATGAGAACATCGCCGACCTCGCCGGCCTCGCCGCCGCCTATGACGGCTACCGAGCGCACTACGGCGGCAAAGAGGCGCCGACGAAGAACGGCCTTACGGGCGATCAGCAGTTCTTCATCGCCTACGGCCAGGCCCACCGCGGCAAGCTCCGACCCGAACTCCTCCGTGCGATCGTCACCACCGACGGCCACTCCCCAGACGAATACCGCGCCGACATAGTCCGCAACCTAGACGCCTGGTACACCGCCTTCGACGTCAACCCAGACAAGAAGCTGTACCTAAAACCCGAAATGCGGGTGAAGATCTGGTAAGGAGCAAATCAGAACCGGGAGCGGTAGCGACCGGATCCTTCGTTCTCTCGTTAGCGAGCGAATAAGGAATCCGGTCACTACGGCTCCCGGTTCTGAATTTGACACCTACGGTATGTACGCCTTTGGCATTGCCGTGTCTGTCGGCGCTCCGAATTGGAATCCGGTGTAGCCCTGCGAAGATCTGAGCATGTGCCATATGCCTTCGCGGTAGACGGCGCGATCGTAGAGGTTGTCACCGTCATAATCGCCCGGCACGGGAATGTCGCCCGCCGCGCCGAACGGCATGAACTCGACTTGTCCGGTTGAGCTCTTCAGCACGATCCACAACCCGTCACGGAATACCGCAATGTCGTCCTTGTTGTCACCGTCGTAGTCCGCCGGCACGGGAATGTCGCTCGCGAGGCCAAAGTTCGTGGTCGTCGTCGACCCGTCGTTGTTCCTCACCACCCAATCGCCTGTCTGCGGACGGAAGTAAACAAGATTCGCCTTGCCGTCGCCGTCGGTATCCATCGCGTACGGTTTATCCAAACTCTGCCCGTGCTGGATGAAGCTAAACCCTCCGTTCGCACCGCTCGAATTCACGATGTACCAAGTCCCGTCAAACGGCCGCCACGCCATCACGTCGGTCTTCTTGTCACCGTCGTAATCGCCTGAGATGAATACGTCGCCCGAGTTGCCCCAAACCGGGAACTT
>CAZWSK010000192.1:0-4672 GCA_964636445.1 uncultured Chloracidobacterium sp. | reverse complement strand
AGGTGTTGCACACGCGGACGGGAATTGAGCTGTCGACGGCGGGCTTTATCGTCTTTGGATGTAAGACCTTGGCACCGAAATACGCGAGCTCAGCGGCCTCTTCGTATGAGAGGACAGGGATCGTGCGTGCTTCGCCGCAAATTCGTGGGTCGCAAGTCATTACGCCTGTTACGTCGGTCCAGATCTGTAGTTCGGCGGCGCCTAACGCCGCGGCGACGATCGCAGCCGAATAATCCGATCCGCCGCGGCCGAGCGTCGTCGTTTCGCCGGCGCGGTTCGCTGCTATGAAGCCGCCCATGATCGGTATCTCGCTCGCGGCGATCAGCGGTTGGAGTTCGAGACGCACCAACTCGTTAGTTTCATCGATCACCGGCGTTGCCGCACCGTATTCGTCATCGGTTACGATCAGGCGGCGGGAATCGACTTGGCGTGCAGCAATACCGCGGGCTTTCAATACTTCGCTTAGCAGCCGCGACGACAACTGTTCGCCGTAAGCCTGGATCGCGTCGCGGAGCATCGCGAGCGGCAAACTGCGGCGCGAGACTCGCATCAGGAGGTCGGACAGTTCGCCGCGGGCGAGGTCGAGCTCGGCATCGAAAAGGTTTGGACCGCCGTCGCGAATGAAATGTTTCGACACCTCGACATGCCGTTCAAAATGCGGTTCGAGCGATGCGAACGCCTCGGCGAAATCGCCCTTCTTGGCGGTGTCGAATGCCGTGAGAAGGGCGTCAGTGACCTTTGTCATCGCGGACACAACCACGACGGGCCGCCGCTCGACGAGCGACGCCACGATGCCGCAGACGCGCTCGAATGCGGCCACGTCGCCTACGGACGTGCCGCCAAATTTCATTACTGTCGGGTGAAGGCTCTCAGCCACAGTTACGTGAAGTTCAAATCAAAGCCGCGTGAATGTCAAGTTTTACACAAAAAACGCCCGGCCGCATCGACGACCGGGCATAAAGGGGAGAAATGCATCGCGGTTTATGGCCGCGTATTATGAAAACGCCCCGCACGCTCCTTTTCACTGTCAGACTTGCCGAGGCCGGCGTTGTCGCCCTTTTCGCCGGGGTCCATCGACCGGCCTTGTTTCTTGATCGCGCCGCCCTTGCCGCCTTTTTCGCCCTGCCGCGGCGGACCGTCAGGGGCGTTGCCTGTTCCTGCTCCGAAATTTTGCTTCGCCATCGTCGATACCTCCTGACTAAACATAGCGAAATGCAGTTTCAATGAATGTTCGCCCGATTACGCTGGGTTTTGCGGCGCGGAAACGCGGCCGATGGTCTGATAGCCGAAGAGTTCTACGTTCGGACTTAGATATTCTGCCTTAATGGGTTCGTTTCGGACCAGATCGGTGCTGAGGTATTTTTTGTTGTCGTCGGCAAAGACGGTGGCGACAACGGCGTGTTCGCCGAGACGTTCCATCGCGATGAGCGC
Organism: uncultured Chloracidobacterium sp.; assembly: GCA_964636445.1. Lineage (GTDB taxonomy): Bacteria > Acidobacteriota > Blastocatellia > Pyrinomonadales > Pyrinomonadaceae > OLB17. The sequence goes on along the minus strand of CAZWSK010000192.1, from coordinate 3,241 downwards.
GCCGAGAAAGTTGGCTCCCGACGAGATACCGACGGCAAGGCCGAGTTTTGCAGCGAGCTTTTGCGCCATAAGGATCGAGTCGCCGTCGGACACCGAGATGATCTCGTCGAGCTTGGCGAGGTCGCAGATCGCAGGGATGAATTCGTCCGAAATGCCTTGAATGCGATGGCTGCCGACCTTGTGGCCGGTCGAGAGCGTGGGCGATTCGGCCGGCTCGAGCGGGTAAAGTTTGATATCAGCGTCGCGTTCGCGAAAGTAACACGCCGCGCCCATGATCGTGCCGCCGGTACCGACGCCGGCGACGAATGCGTCGGGCTGAAAACCCACCGACTCGAGCTGGGCCCAGATCTCGGGTGCGGTGGTCGAGTAATGCGCCTCGGCGTTTGAGAAGTTAGAGAACTGGTGCGGGAGGAATGTACGGCCGCGTTCGTATTTGAACGCGTCGGCCATCTCGATGCTGCCGAGAAATCCACCGTCCTCGTGACTCACGAGCGTGACCTCGGCACCGTAGCTTTTGATCAGCGAGATGCGTTCCTGGCTCATCCATTCGGGCATAAAGATGTGAACAGGATTGCCGAAGGCATGACCGAGGGCCGCGAACGCGATGCCCGTATTGCCGCTCGTCGCCTCGGCGATGGTGTCGCCTTTACGTATCTGCCCGTCACGATAGGCGCAGCGGAGAATGTGGAACGCCATTCGGTCCTTAATGCTGCCCGACAGGTTCAGATGCTCTGCTTTCGCAAAGACCGTCCGTCGATGGCCCTTGAAATGACAATGAATAGCGAGCAGAGGCGTGTTGCCGATCAGACTTTCGACATACGTCGAGCTGACCGGCAGCGTGCTGAAACTCTGTTGAAAATCGCCGAGGCTGTTGGCGTTCATGTTGACGGTTATAGCGGAGTTCGACGAGCTAAGATATGAGCTACGTCACAATTTGTTATCCGCACAAAACGGCACCGCCGTTGATGTTGAGGATCTCACCGGTGATGTGGCGTGACCATTCGGAAAGCAGGAAGCAGATCGAAAGGGCGACATCATCGGTCGTAGCTATGCGTTTAAGCGGAATGGAATCGATGACCTTTTGCTCGTATTCGCTATCCTCAAAAACCGGCCGCACCATCGCCGTCTCGATCCAGCCGGGGGCGACGGCGTTGACGCGAATCTTTGGGCAGAGTTCGCTGGCGAGGGCCTTGGTAAACGAGATCATGCCGCCTTTGCTGGCAGAGTAATTCGAATAATTCGCCTCGCCGCGTTGGCCGGAGGTCGATGAGACCATCACGATCGCGGCCGAGGGCTGCTTCTTCATCGACGGCACGCACGCCTTTGTGCTGGCCCAGGCGGATTTGAGGTTGGTGTTGATGACCTTCGTCCAGACCTCTTCCGACATCTCCTCGATCGGCGCGCCGTCCCAAACGCCGGCGTTGCAGACGAGATAATCGATGCGACCGAACGCGTCGAGGGCGGCCCTTGCGACTGCCTGTGCACCGGAGAATTCCGAAACGTCCGCTTGCGCCAAGATCGCGTCAACGCCTTTCGCTTTGCACTGCTCGACCGTCTCCGCCGCCTCGGCGTCGTTGCTGAGATAATTGACCACAACATTCGCCCCGCCCTCGGCCAGCCGCAACGCCGTTGCCCGTCCGACGCCCCGCGAGGCACCGGTGACGATCGCGGTCTTGCCGGCGAAGAGGTTGTTGGGTAACGAGATGCTCATCCAAATAAGATTTTTAACGCAAAGACGCGAAGAGGCAAAGACGCAAAGTTATTTGGGTTGCCTTGCGTCTTAGCGTCTCCGCGTCTTTGCGTTAAAATCCTCTTTACGCATGCACGACACAAACCTCCTCGAAGACCAGCCCATCGCCTGGACGCCAACGCCCGACGTCATCGAACGCTCGCGCCTTATGCAGTTCATGCGCCAAGTGGGCGTCGAGACTTGGGGCGAGCTGTACGAATTCTCGATCAGCGATGTCGAGAAATTTACCGAGGAGGCCCTGAAATTCCTCGACATCAAGTTCGACCCGCCATACGAAAAGCTGCTCGACACCTCGAACGGCGTCGAAATGCCAACTTGGCTGACCACCTCGCCCGACGACCACGATGCCAACGCAGCACAGGCGGAAACACGACCGGTAGGGAGTGTGCCCCACGCCGGACTGAATATCACCACAATGTGCCTCGACCGCTGGCAGACGGACGAGATGAAAGACCAGCCGGCGGTGATCTGGGAAGGGGAAAACGGCGACACGAAAACCCTGACGTACAGCGAACTTCTCGATTGCGTTCAGCGGGTGGCAACGAACTTTAGCGAAATCGGCGTTAGCAAAGGCGATGCGATCGGCATTCACCTTCCGATGATTCCGGAAACAGTGATCGCGCTGTTAGCGATAAACCGCATTGGGGCAATCGCGGTGCCAGTTTTTTCCGGGTACGGTGTCGAGGCCATCGCCAATCGGCTAAACGCGGTAAAAGCCAAGCTGCTAGTTACATTCGACGGCGTGACTCGTCGCGGCAAATACATTCATGCCCATGACGTTGCTCTAGAAGCAATCGAACGCTGTCCCTCGATCCTCTACTATACGTTGGTCCGCCATTCGGACACGCCGACGAAAATGCCGAAGATCGAGCAGTATCAAGAATTCTGGCCAGAATCGCGTATCCCAGTGAAGAGCGAACCCGAAACAACCTCCGCCGAAGACCCGCTCATCATCCTCTACACCTCCGGCACGACCGGCAAGCCGAAAGGCATTGCGCATACGCATGCGAGTTTTCCGATCAAGGCCGCGCAGGATATGGCGTTTGGGACGGATGTTGGTCGAGGCACGCGTATCTGCTGGTACACGGACATCGGTTGGATGATGGGGCCGTGGCTGATCTACGGGGCACTGATCAATGGAGCGACGATCTGTATTTACGACGGAGCGCCCGATTACCCGACGCCCGACCGCATGTGGCAATTCTGCGCAAAGCACAAGGTCGAGGTTCTCGGCATCTCGCCGACATTGATCAGGGCGTTGGCGGCGACGGAAGACGGGAACGCGGACGCCTTCGTCCGCCCGACTCCCGACGGTCAAGCCGAGACAGAATCGACACACGCGGACGAAGGCGTCCGCGTCCCCAGTGCGGACGAGGGCGTCCGCGTTCCGCCGCCGTTCGAACGGCACGATCTAAGTTCTCTGCGGGCATTCGCCTCAACGGGCGAGCCGTGGAATCCGGCTCCGTGGTGGTGGCTTTTTGAAAAGGTTGG
>CAZWSK010000191.1:0-4726 GCA_964636445.1 uncultured Chloracidobacterium sp. | reverse complement strand
GAAACGCCGCAAGTATCATTGTTTGCATAAGTTCCCGCCCCGATGATCGGCGAATCGCCCACGCGGCCATACCGCTTATTTGTCATGCCGCCGGTCGAGGTTCCGGCTGCGATGTTGCCTTTTCGGTCGAGAGCCACCGCTCCGACCGTACCGTATTTCGAATCGACGGTTTTGATAGCCGCCTTTTCGCCTTTTACCTTCGCCTTGTCCTTCTCCAATTCCTTCTGCAGATCGTCCCACCGGCGCTGCGTCCAAAAATACTTTTCCTCGACCAATTCAATGCTCTGCTCTTTGGCAAACTTCTCAGCCCCGTCGCCGACCATCATCACGTGCGGCGACTTTTCCATGATCGCGCGGGCTAGTGTTATGGGATTTTTGACCTTATGCACGGCCGCCGCCGCTCCCGCCGCGAGCGTCTTACCGTCCATTATCGAGGAATCAAGTTCATTCTTACCGTCATTAGTAAACACGGCGCCTTTGCCCGCATTAAACATCGGCGAATCTTCCAATATCCTGATCGCTATCTCCACCGCGTCGAGGCTCGACTTGCCGTCCTGCAAGGCTTTATACCCGGCTGTCAAAGCCTCGGTCAGCTTCGCCCTGTATTCAGCCTCCTGCTCCGGCGTGAACGAACCTTTCTTGATCACGCCCGCGCCGCCGTGGATGATAAACCCGATCCGCGGATTCTGCGGAGACTGCAGCTGCTTTATCTCCGGATGAGCCGCCTTTTGGCCCAGTGCGACGGTCGGAATCATGACCAAGCACGTGGCAATAATTACTGAAATAACTACTTTCATATTCTCCCGATCGCGTAGCGATCGTCTGACTTTAGCCGTCGGTTTCAACCCACGGGAAGGACAAAACATCCTGGGCCGTCGCGTAGCGACGACTGAATTTCATGCGTCGCTATACGACGCTGGGTCGTTTGCGATCATCACCGTGGGTTGAAACCCACGGCTAAAATCAGCCTGCCACTACGTGGCGGCAAGATAATCCCGTACCATCTTAATATCTTCCCAAACCTCCCGCTTCTTGTTCGGATCCCTCAACAAATAAGCCGGGTGAAAAGTCGGCATCACTTTGACGCCGTTAAGGTCGTGAAAATGGCCTCGCATCTTTGAGATCGGTGTCTTTGTCTCGAGCAAAGTCTGCGCGGCATGAGCGCCGAGAACAACGATCACCTTTGGCCGGACCACCGCTATCTCTCTCAAAAGAAACGGTTTACAAACGACCGCCTCCTCAGGCAGCGGCGTTCGATTACCCGGCGGACGGCAGCGGTTGATGTTGCCGATAAACACATCCTCGCGCCGCATCTGCAGCCCTTTCTCTATAATGTCCGTCAACAACTGCCCCGCTCGCCCAACAAACGGCTCGCCCTGAACATCCTCATCCCCGCCCGGCGCCTCGCCCACGAACATCAGGTTCGCGTCAAAGTTCCCGACGGAATTCACCACCTGCCGCCGCCCCATCGTCCCCAACGGGCACCGCACACAATCCGGCCCGATCTCCGCCCGTATCTGCTCGACCGTCTCGATCGGCTCCGGCATCGAGGGCTTCGCGTCAGCGACAGGGGCAGTTAGACCCTCGTCCCTCGTCCCTTGCCCCTCTTCCCCTTCCGGATTGTACTTATCAAAGAACACCGGCGACTTCCGCTTCGTCAGCGACGGCAACTCCGCCAACCTAGAGCCCGCCGGCCGTTCGGGCTTATTCAAGATCTCAGATCTCGAATTTGAAATCTTAGATGCCGGACGCGGGCGCGCTTCATTTGAAATTTCAATTCCCGACCGCTGGTCTTCATTCTTTGAGATCTCAGATCTTAGTTTTGAAATTTCCGTTCCTGACGGATCTGCCAACACCGCCCTCGACTCAAGGCGCACGTCGAGACCCTCGGCTCCAAGCTCCTGCATATAAAGCACTTGCTCGCGTATGTCGGCGACCAGCTCGGCGATGTCGGCGTTCGTCCCCATCACGAATAATTATTAATTAGTAATCCGATAATTAGTAATTAAGATGTCCTAAACCGGCGTCGCCGATCTGCGAAGCGCCAGTATCGCGTCGAGTATCTTATCCGCCAATTCCCTCTTCGTCATCAGCGGTAACGCCTGCTCGTCGGCAGCCGTGATGATCGTCGCGATATTCGTATCGACATTAAATCCCGCACCTTCCTGCGTGATGTCGTTGGCAATTACCATGTCCAGGCCCTTCTTGGCCATCTTAGAGCGGGCGTAGTCGATGACGTTATTCGTCTCCGCGGCAAATCCGACGACCAACAGCCCGTCGTGACGATTCTTCGACACGTCCGCGAGTATGTCCTGCGTCTTCGTCAACTCCAGCGTCATCGTGTCGCTGTCGCCCTTCTTGATCTTGGCGTCAGCCGTGTTCGCAGGGGCGTAATCGGCCACCGCCGCGGCGCCGACAAAAACGGTCGCACTCGGCAATTCCCGCATCACCGCCTCGTGCATTTCAGCCGCCGAGATAGCGCGAAACACCTTTACATTCGCCGCAGTGTCCACAGTTGTCCACCCCGCGACAACCGTCACTTCAGCCCCTCTCGCCGCCGCTGCCTCAGCCACCGCATAGCCCATCTTGCCCGATGAGTGATTCGAAATATACCGCACCGGATCGATCGATTCCCGCGTCCCGCCAACCGTTATCAAAAAATGCTCGCCGCTCAAGTCAGAACCGCCTGCGTAAGCGGGCGGCCAGTTCGATTCGGTTGAGTCTTGTTCGGATGTTGGTCCTTGCGGACGGAACTGGCCGCCCGCTGACGCAGGCGGTTCCGACAGGAGCCGCAGCGCTTGTGCAACTATATTCTCCACATCTTCGAGCTTTCCAGTGCCAACGGTTTTACACGCCAATTCCCCCGCGACGGGTTCGACAAAATGCACGCCGTCGGCGCGCAATTGCGCGACGTTTCGCTGCGTCGCGGGCTGTTCCCACATCGTCGTGTTCATCGCCGGGGCGATCATCACGGGGCAAGTGCACGCGAGATATGTCGAAGACAAAAAATCGTCCGCGACGCCGTTCGCGAACTTGCCGATAACGTTCGCCGTCGCCGGCACGATCAGCAGCAGGTCGATGGTCTGCGAGAAGTTAATATGCGCGATCGGGTCAGGATTCTCAGGGTCGTAATCGTCAACGATGACGTGCCTATCCGTCAAAGCCCGAAACGTCAACGGCTGCACAAACTCCGTCGCATGCCGCGTCATAGCGACCGACACATCGCACCCCGCCTTCTGCAGCGAGCGCATTACTTCGACGGCTTTGTATGCCGCAATGCCGCCCGTCACGCCTAGCCCGATCTTGAAAGTCATAACTTTCTTACGAAATACTGAACTGCACTAAATCAAGATTATAAGACGCTTCGTCCAAATTCGCGCTTCGTGCCGTTCAAATGCGCCAAGATTCGACAAACTAGCGGCCTCATAAAGAAAACAGCAAACCTTTAACTCCAACCCTCGCATCAATTGCAGACAGTTCGTACATCTGATAGTCTAAGCTCAGAACGCAATCTAATAATGACAAAAATGAATTTTTGGAAGCCTGCGGCCGCATGTTTCGCGGCCTTTCTTTTTAGCACGACCGTTGCGGCACAGACCGGATCACCGTCGGCCCAAGACATCCGGGCCGCCATTGAAAGAGGCGAACGCGAGATCGCGGCAGACCCCTGGAATCACAATGCATATACCAACCACAGGCTCGCTCTTCATACACTCGCAAAACAGCGAAAAGCCGGTCGGACTGACCTGCCCGACGTCCAGGTCTTCGTGGACAAGAACCTACGCGACCATCAAAACAATATTTGCGCCATATGGAGCAACAATGCGTTCAGGCCCTGGAAGGGCCTCGACGAGTACACATCTCACGTTGAGTCGTCACTCAAGTCTCATACGGATACTCGCGGCAACTACTGCGCCTCGATGTTAGCGAAAGATATAGGTATAGAACTTTCGAAGGCCGGACAGTACAAGCGAGCCGAGGAATTTTTCGTGATGCAAAAGAAGCTGGACCCGAAAGACCCGTTTGTGGACCAGTACATTCGCGAGACGAAAGAAAAGGCCCACACCAAGATGATGCAGGACATTGTCAGGGTCGGAGCAGCCGAGGGCAGCAAAGAATCAAAACGCGTCGTCATGCCGAACGGCGGCATATATAACGGCCAGGTGAATACGGCCGGCCAGCCTCACGGCAAAGGACGGCTCGAGACGCCGAGCGGGAACGTTTACGAAGGCTCATTCTTCGACGGTCAGATGACCGGACTCGGCGTCTACAAATATGCGAACGGTCGGAAGTATGAGGGTGAGATGTATAAGAATAACTTCCACGGCAAGGGCCGCTACGACGCGACCGCGTGGATATACACTGGCGCCTTCTATCTCGGCAAGATGACAGGAAAAGGCACGGTACGCCATGTAAGCGGGCCGGACAAGGGCTCGGAGTACGAAGGGGACTTCGTGGACGGAAAACCACACGGCTGGGGCACCTACCGAGACAAGGACGGTCAGGTCCATGCCGGCACTTTCGAGAACGGGCGTCTCGTGAAAGCGATCAAGTAAACGGGCCGGTCGGAGGTGCATTAGGCAAAACGCCGCCGCTGCCTACACCCCGAATTGCCGCAAATGGTGATCGACGTGCTTGTACTGCGTCTCCCCCCATTGCTTGCCTGTGAGTCTGCCGAAGAAAGGATGCACGTTGCCGTCGAGGGCGGCTTCGCCCATGGTGTTGA
>CAZWSK010000190.1:0-4777 GCA_964636445.1 uncultured Chloracidobacterium sp. | reverse complement strand
TCGCCGAGCCGGTCAAACATGCCGTTCATGCGAAGCGTCTTTACCTGGCTGTCAGGCTGCCGTCTGAGCCACCGCATTTCTTTAAGAAGGTCTTTTTCCTGCTGTTTGGCTCGGGCAATGCGTTCCGAGGCAGAGCCGGGGTCAAGACGCCCGCGGCCGGCTTTATTCAGCTCCTCTTGTTCGAGCTTTTGGGCCTTCGTGCGTCGCTCGCCGATCGCCCGTAACGCTGTTGATAATCGAAAGTCAGCCATGGCTTATGCGACAACATGAGCAGGCGGTGTCCCTGTAGGCACATCCACTTCTGGAAATACGCGTTTGCCTTCAATAAACGCTTGCATATCAGCCATCCCCTGCTGTAAATAGCTGCTTATAACCGATGCTTCATACCCGCCCGTGCCAACTTTGGCGGCATTCCCCAAGGCAAGTTTTATCCAGGTTGATTCAAATATTTCAGGAATCAGAGTAGTGGTATCCGCCCGAACCGGAAGACGAGCAAGACTCAGGATCGCCTCGAAGCCTGAAAAGAAGAATCTATCGCTCCAGATATCAAAGTACCCGCCCAAGGTCGAACCTTCTTCGTCATGAGCCGTCTCGTCATACAGGCTTTCAATGTTCTCCCGAAACGCCTGTATTTTGTCGTGAGGAAGTTGCTTCCCTTCGACAATGGGGCCGCCATCATACAGTTCGATTTGTACCGATGCGGGTGGCCCTAAATGGGCAGGCATTGGGTCGCCACTCGTTGTTATCGGTGAACTGTCTGAGAGAAATTGATAGCGAAATTCATTCGGGCGCTCTGCAATTGCTTTCAAGATAACTAGGCCCGCCTCGTCCACAAAATCAGCGATAGCGGTGGCGTTACGCGTTTTATTGCGTGTAGACAGTGTCGATGAATACTCGCCCGGCAAGCACAGGTTAAGTATTTCAGTGACTCTTTTGAGAACACGGGTGCGGTCAGCGGCCATGGGATTTCCTAGGACCTCCTCTCCAAATGCGATCACGCCGGGCCGCATCTGTCATATTGTCGGATTGGGTGCCCTCTCGCAGATGGGCCGTATTACAACACTTTGGGTTATCGCACGAATGGAGCAGAAAGCTCGACGGCCACGTTCCCTTCACGAAAAACCAGGCAAGCCGATGCGTACCGATAATCCGGCCTTCGTAGCCCATCTTGCCGTAGCCGTCAGGGTTGCAGCTGCCTTCCCATTCCCAACAGCGGCCAAGCGATGTGTCGGCGGGGTGCAATGGCCCTTGCTTGTTAACGCGAGACCAAAAACGTTCCTCGGGCGTCGCGCCGTTGCCCATATTGAGAACGGCATCAGTCTGGCCGATACGTCTCAGCCGGGCATAGTGCATTTCACATACGTCACGGGCATACATATCCCGATTGCAATCCGCGACGATACAGGTTTTTGATATATTGTGAGCAGCCACTTGCATTTCTCCTATACAGAAATTCGAGTCGGTTAGGAACGGCAACGTGCTCGTAACACTTGCCGTTCTGCTCTCTATTTTACTACTGATCGTCTGCATTAACTATCAACTAGCCTCTGAATTGCCGGGGCTCTATCCGGCTGCGTCGATTGTCAAAGAATGTTCGCTTCGGCACCTGGGCCCGGCCTTTGAACATTCGCACGTATTTATCCCAGCCTTCGCGCTTGTCGGCGATCTGCACCGGCCAGCGTTTGTCGGCCATTTCAAAGAACGCTTCCCACTCGGGGCTTGTGTCCTCGACAACCTCCAGCAGCTCGTAGGCCGCTTCGAGAACGACCATGGATGCAAAGAACGCCGGCAGCCCTACTACCATGTCAAGGCCAACTTCATCGCTGAAATCGGACTCGTAAACGAGCCGGTACTCTTGCTCCGATATGTAGTCAAGGCCGTCGCGAAAGGCGATCCTGAGTGGGTCGCCGTAGAACGATATCGCGCCGACGTTCGACGTGTTCAAAACTTCGTAATTGACGATCGGAACGTCATCGCCGGATTCCAACTCGCTGCCGACGCCTCGGGTTTCGACACGAATGGGCAACAATACGCCGCCCTCTAGCCCAAGTTCCTCAAGGTCGAAATCGACCGACGCCGGCGTGAACCAAGCACTAGTAGTGGCCAAGGAATTCTGCTGTGACAAAGCGAGGTCGAGCTTTTTACGTGCGATGACCTCGCCGACCGTCTGCATAACGGTCTTCCAGGGCAACGCCTGCTGAGAGGGCTTTCTCAGCCGTGTATAGACTCGCCTCGCTATGTCGATTCCGTTCATGGTTTTACGTTAGCTCGCTGCGCTCGAGCGTTTGGCGTTCTCCGCCTTCAAACTCGACGGTGTACTTGCCGAAGGGTTTTGCGACAACCTTTCCGGTCATGCCGCCGGTCGTTGTAACCTCGTCACCGATGCTGTACGGCAGCGGTTCCTTCATGGTGTCCTCGCCGATCTGCGGGGCTTCCGGCTGTCCGGCCTGCATTTCGGCGATCTTTGCCTCAAGCTCGGCGATCCGTTCCTTATCCGCCCGTGACTGTTCGCGGCCGGCGAGATAGGTAACCGCTTCCTTCATTTCCGCGAGAGTTCCGGTCGCATCGGGTTTGCCGATGAGCTTCGGAAGATCGCGGCCAAGCTCGTTACTGAGCCGTCGATCGAGCGGATCGGGACCGGTTTTGCCCTGACCGCCGGCAAAACGCGTCGTCATGCTCGTTTCGGTCGTATTGAGCTGTTCCGTCGCGAGGTCGAACGCGATCTGTGCCCCGTTCTCCATTTCCGCGGCCACCTTGCGGGCGATCGCGCGTTCTTGATCATTCCTGAGCGGCTGAACGACGTAATCGGGCAGGGCGGCGAACGTGATCGGCTCGGTCGAATCGATGCGTTCCTGAGCTCCGAAGGCCATCTCGTTGATGAGCGAACCTAACGGATACTCGAGCGGGTGAACCGTCTGGAAGATCCTGAACGCGGTGTCCTGATCGAGACCGGTCATCGAGTCGAGAATGACAAAGCCCCACTCACTGTGCCGATGTAGCACGTCGCGAGCCGCCGAGAGAGCGGTGACGGTTCGGGTCCCCTGCACCTGTTTCGGGCGGCCCATCGCGTCATGCTCGGTATCGGACTGCCTCATTTCGAGCGCATTGAACGTGATGAACGGGATCAGCTGGCCCTTCGGCAGTGTCCGGTGATACGGGTTTTCGATCACCTTCCCGGCTTCGTCGATCTCGTGCGGCTGCACATAGAGATTCACGGTGCCGTCGGCGTTCATTAGATTGATATCGCCATAGGGACACCAGCCGTAACGGGTTTCCGTCGGTCTCAGGGCCGCTGTGTCGCGGTCCGCCGCCGGTTCGACGCGTCGGGTCTCAATGGGCTTCATAGCTGCTGCTTCGGTCATAACAAGTCTCCTTTAAAGGTTCTGAAAAACTTCCCGGGCAAGTTCGCCGGAAATAAGGGTCTGATTCTGTTCTCGCTCGATCGCATCGAGCGTCTTTTGGGCCTGCGTTGCGTTTATGTCGTAATCCCACATGGCCTTAATGGCGGTGAGTACTTGGCGGTCGAGATCGCGATATTTGAACGCTGCGGTCTGCACCCAGAAGAAATGGTCGTATACGCCTTCCGACGGCAGCTCGCGCAATATAAGCTCGCCGTCGGGTGCTCGGCGATTCTTAAAGCGGCCAAGGCGCTTCAATTCATGTGCGGGGACGTGCCGTTCGATCGCCCATCGCAGGCGTCCGAGTTCCAGCCGTTCACGTTTCGGGTGGAATTCCCAAGGCACCTTCGCATCGTCCGGCAGATTCATGGATGTCGTTGTGCCGATCGTGCCGTCGGTCTTCACGTAGTTATAGCCGGTGATGATCTCGCGAACGACCTTGTATTTAAGCTGAGGCTTCTCGGTGATGTCGTGCATCACGGTGCCACCCCAGACAACGCGAAGTCGGGGCTGTCCGCGATCGGACATGCCCGCGAGTAGGTTTAGCTCGTGCTGAAACCACGGCTCCTTTGCCGGCGGATCTTTCCGCCACCAGCCGTAACCTTGGCCGGGGTCGTATTCGTAGTATTTCTGTTTATCGGTAAGGTCCATGCGTCTATAAAGCCCGTCCCATGAACGGATATTGCCCGCCGCCTAAGCCCGGCAACATCGGTTTGCGGACCGGCATTGCTGGATATGGGTCAACGTCCATGCTGAAATTTGGCAACGGCCTCGGCGTGACAGGATCTGCCGCGGTCACGGTCTGACCGCCCGCGGGTAATGGCGAGCCGGGCGTCGTCGGTATCGCTCCGGCCTGTGGCTGTCTTTTCGCCCAGATCCTTTTCGCCATCACGTCGAACAGGTTATTTACCTTCGGCGCCGTCGGCGATTGCGATTTTTTGAAGATGTATTCCGCGAAATTCATTCCGTGTCGAACGATAGAAGATGTTGGCGGATGCCCGAAGGCAGAGCCGCCAAGCTAATGTGATTACGGGGTCGATGGCGTCGCCGCACCGATCACCGGTACCGAATAGCTGACTCGCATCAGCGTCCGGCCCGTTGTCGCTCCCGGCGTTCCCACGGCGATGCTGCCCTTGATGGTCGCACCGGCCTCGAGATAGGTGGCAAAGTTAGAGCTTGTCGCACCACGCCTTCCAGCACTGGTGAGATATGCACCGTTCTTGCCTCCCCAGCATCCGTCATCGGACAGCCGCAAGATCTCGCCTACGAGTAGGTCAGTGGCCTTGAGATTGACGCCGGTGAAATAGCCGTCGGGGTCCGCTGCGTCGCCTACTTCCATCGAAGCCGTACCGCCGCCCCACAGGGCTTTGGCAATGATC
>CAZWSK010000189.1:0-4830 GCA_964636445.1 uncultured Chloracidobacterium sp. | reverse complement strand
ACGATCGCGAGTCTGCCGTTGTCGCGAATGACCTCAGATGCGAATTCGCCCGTTGCCCGGAGTTCGTCTACATCGCCGACGGGAGCCAGTACGAGGACGCGCGTGTCGCCGGTTCGGGCCATCTCGGAACTAATGTCGGCGGGCGTGTCCATTCGCTTCTGTTCGCCATCGTGGTCACGAGCGAGGCGGCCAGCCGCGTAGAACTCGGCGCTATGCGAAACGGTCTTAAAGCCGAGCACCCGTTCGGTCGCGAACCCGCGAGCCGCGGCGTCCTCGATCAGCCCGCGTACGCTATCCGTATCGGCATAGCGCGGAGCGATGGTGAATGACAACATGATAGTGACGGCCAAGGTCACGCAAGCCAGAGCGGTGACGAGCCCGCGCCGCTTGCGGAGGACAATGCCGGTCAGGATCACTGCAGCCGGCACGGCAGGCAGGATGTAGCCCGCGAGCTTTGAGCCCGAAAACGTGAAGAAAAAGATGGGGAACGCGAGCCAAGACACGGAAAAGAGCAGTAGAGGAGACGAGGGGTTCGGAACGTCAGCCCGCCGGAACACGGTCCGCACCGCGGACCACACGCCGGCGAAAAAGAAGGGAAGCCACGGCAGCGTCATCAGCGGCAGTACCCAGAGGTAGTAATAGAATGGCTTCCAGTGCCGGTATTTGTCCGAGATGAAACGCTGGAAATGGTGCTGGACAATAAATTCATCGATGAACGGCCAGCCGTGGATCATGTATGTCGGCAGGTACCAGATCGCGGCGATCCCCGCGGCCAGCAGAGAACCCCAGAGCATGCTGAACAGGAATTTGCGGCCCGGCGAGCGGCGCGAGAGCAGATGATACAGTCCGATGACGCCGTACGGGATGACGATGCCGACGAGGCCTTTGGCGAGCAAGGCCATGCCTACGAAGCAGTAGAAAGCGATGAGGAGCAAGTTCGACGAAGTCTCTCTCCGGTCGTAAACAAAGTAGGTCACCAGTGCGGCCGTGATGGGAAAGGTTATGACGATGTCAAAACTTGCGCCGTGAGAAAATCCGACAATGCTCAAGGTCGAGGCGGCGATCAATGGAAGGGAAGTAGAGAGGCTCTTATCGTCGTCGGAAGAGACGGACCTTCCCAAAAACCAGAGAGCTGCGACGGTCGCGAGGCCCGACAGCGACGACCCGAGGCGTGCCGCGAATTCGCTTACGCCGAAGAGGCTGAACGAGACGATCTCGTACCAGTAGAGCAGTGCCGGCTTTTCGAACCACGTAAAGCCGCCGAGGGTCGGCGTGATCCAATCGCCGCGAAGCCACATCTCGCGGGCGACTTGAGCATAACGCGGTTCGTCGGGGCCGAGCAGCGGCAGGTTAAGGCCGAGGAAATACGTCGCAACGATAAGCGCTATGACAGCGACGCTTATCAGTGCTGTTCGCGGATCGCGCATCGGAGGTTTTGTCATTTACCGGCCGTGGTCAAGAATACTAGTTTACTAACGCGATAGAGAATGCACGAAATCAGTAATCCACGATCGAGCAACAAATTACGCGTCGCGGCGATCGGCGTCGGCAGTCTCGGCCGGCATCATGCCCGAAACTACGCCGAACTCGCGGCCGAAGGGCGCATCGAACTCGTCGGTATCTGCGACACCGACGCCGCGACAGCGGCTGAGATCTCGGAAAAGAACGGCTGTCCGGCCTTTCCAGATTGGCACGAACTGCTCGAAAAGGTAGATGCGGTCTCGATCGCCACACCGACCGAGACGCACTGCGAGATAGCGTGCGAGTTTTTGGAGAAGGGCGTTCACGTACTTGTCGAAAAGCCGATCGCTCCCTTGCTCGATGAAGCTGATAAGATGATCGCCGCATCTGCTGCCTCGGGAGCAAAGCTGATGGTCGGCCAGCTAGAGCGGTATAATCCGGCGATGGTCGCGCTCAGGCCGCACGTGACACGGCCGCTGTATTTTGAGATCCATCGCGTGTCGCCGTTCCCGAATAGGTCGCTCGACGTCGATGTCGTGCTCGACGTGATGATCCATGACCTCGACGCCGTTCAGTGGCTCGTCGGCGAGGAAGTCGCCGTTTCGGCGATCCACGCAGTCGGCATTCCGGTGATCTCGGACAAGGTCGATGCGGCGAACGCGCGGATCGAGTTTGAGAACGGGACCGTCGCTAACATCACCGCTTCGCGCATTGGTAACGAGAAGATACGCAAAACTCGTTTTTATCAAACCAACGCATATGTTGTTCTAGACTACGCGACCAAATTTTCGTCGCTTACGTCCTTAAATCCCGAGGCGACACACCCGCTCGGGGCGATGTCGATAAACCGCCTCGAGATCAACGACGTCGAACCGCTGCGGGCCGAGATACTGGATTTCCTCGATTGCATTGAGAACGACAAAACGCCGCCCGTCACCGGTGATGACGGACGGCGTGCATTGAAATTGGCTGTCGGTGTGCTCGCGAAGATCGACGAGCACGTAACGCGACTGGAGGGGCGGGCATCTCTGCCCGCCCGTAAACATGACGGACTATAACTTTAAGGCAAAGGAAGGACGTTCCGACTTCGGCTGGTACGGAAAGAATAAATTACCGCATTTCGACGGGGACGAGGTTGAGCAGTTTGTGACGTTCCGTCTATTTGATTCGATGCCCCAAGAAGTTCTTGAGCGATGGCGAAGCGAACCGCTCAGCGATGCAGTTTTCAGACGGCGTGTGGAGCGATATCTTGATGCCGGTTACGGCGCATGCTGGTTACGAGAAGCGGCAATCGCTCAGATAGTGCAGGATGCGCTGATATTCAACGATCAGAAAAGATATCACCTGATCTCGTGGGTTATCATGCCAAATCATGGACATGTCTTGTTTCGGCCGTTGGCTGGCGTCCACGTTCCGGATGCGATGCATTCGATCAAATCGTACACCGCAACCCAGGCTAATAAAGTGCTGGGACGCACTGGGAGGTTTTGGCAAAGCGAATCATTTGACCGGTATATCCGAAATTTTAGGCACCGAGCGTCTGTTATCAGGTATATCGAGAACAATCCTGTGAAGGTGGGCTTGTGTGTGCGGCCGGAGGAATGGCGATGGAGCAGCGCGTACCGTTCGCCGCTTGCGGAGTAGAAACGATGGGCGACAATGCGCGCCTCCAATCGTCGGAAAAATTACGGGCGAGCAAGTCGTTTGAAAAAGACGGGCGAGCAAGATGCTCGCCCCTCCAGTCACGCGGCAGCTTCGCTTGTCTGTCCGGCCATTTGGTCTCGGAAGGACTTCATCCATTCCTGATTCCTGCGGACCTTTTCGGCGCCGTCGGGTTGGTTCATGATGACCTTTTCGAGATTTTCGAAGGCCTCCGGCATTTGCCATTTTTCGCGCAGCTCGGCGAGGAAGGGCTGGATCTTTGCAAAGACGCCGATGTGCTCGCCGTTGGTCTGAGCAAAGAGATCAGGATTGATCGCTCCGCTGTTGACCATCGCTCCGGCCATGTCCCAGTAGGACAGGACCATCCTGAGATATCCGCCGACCTCGGGGTCCATCATGGTCGTTTCGAGGTCCTCGGCTTTGGTCGGATTGAACATAAAGAACCAATCGCGGGCCTTGCGCATTGTCGCCTCGCGGCGAAGGTCGTACAGCTTGAGGATCAGCTCGGCTGACTCGTATTGAGAAGACATAAAGGTAACCTCCAAAGGAATGAATTATTATCGCTGAACTGACAGGGTATTCCTTCGCGGCATATTGAGTCAATGGACGAAGCTATTAGGACATTGCTTGCAGAACGCATCGAGGCCGGAGATTTTCCGTCGGCTGTCTATCTGGTCGCACAAAAAGGCGAGATCGTGATGCATGACGCGTTGGGCTTTGCGGTCGTCGAGCCTGACAGGATCGAGGCCAGGAAGGACACGATCTATGATGTGGCAAGTCTGACGAAGACGCTCGTCACTGGGCTGCTAACCGCGCAGGTGATCGAAACCGGGGAGATCGGCCTCGACGGACAGCTCGCGAAATATCTCGCCCCATTTGCGGCTGAGGATAAGAAGGCGATCACGATAAATGACTTGCTAGTACACACGTCCGGCATGAAGCCCTGGCTGCCGCTGGCGCTGGTTGCCGAGTCGCCGGCCGATGTGCTTTCCGCGATCGCGCGTACGCCACTCGACTATGCTACAGGTTCAAGGGTGGTTTACAGCGACCTCAATTTTATCGTCCTGCAAGCCTTGATCGAGAAGTTGGGCGGCACTTCGATCGACCGGTCAGCGGAAGAGCGGATATTCGGCCCGCTTGGGCTTGTCGACACGATGTTCGGGCCGCCCGGGGATCTTCTGTGGCGGATCGCAGCGAGCGAGAAGGGACGAAGGTTCGAACGCCAGATGCTCGTCGAAAAGGGCTATGTGATACAGTCTCAGCGGGATGAACAGGTCATTTGGGGCGAAGTGCACGATGGGAATGCTCGATTCCTGGGCGGCGTTGCCGGACATGCCGGGTTGTTCTCGACAGCTGAAGAGGGCTTCAGGATCGCCCAACAGTTCTTGCCGAACCATACGCAATTGCTGAACCCCAAGACCTGTGAACTGTTCACGACAAATTTCACGCCAGGTCTGAACGAGCATCGGTCGTTTGCATTTCAGCTGGCCTCCACACCGGATTCTACGGCGGGAACGAAGATGTCGCCTGAAAGCTTTGGTCATCTTGGATTCACGGGAACTAGCCTGTGGATAGACCCAGTTAAGGAGCGTGTTTTTGTACTCCTGACAAACAGGACGCATGATCGCGAGCTGCCGTTCGCGAACATAAATGGTGTTCGCCGCCGATTTCACGACCTCGCGATCGAGGCGTTGGAAGGAAAATAAT
>CAZWSK010000188.1:0-4841 GCA_964636445.1 uncultured Chloracidobacterium sp. | reverse complement strand
CAGCATTGCCCCAGACCGGGAACTTAGCGGTGTTCGTCGAGCTTTCGAGGTAGATAAGGTCGACCCCCGCGGCACTCGTGTTGTAACGAGATACGCCGAAGTCCGTTTTATTGTCGCCGTCAAAGTCGCCGGCGATCGCTACATCGCCCGTGTTGCCGAACTGGATGCCGAAGAAGCTACCGTTCGTTGTACGCTGCGTGTAGAAAGCGCTCAGGTTGTCATTTGGCGGAGCAAATGCCGACGGCCTCCATACCGTGATATCCGTCCTGTTGTCACCGTCGTAATCAGCACGCGTATACAACGGCTCGGACGGGCTCGGGGTTGGGCTCGGCGTCGGCGTCGGTGTCACCGGTGTCGGCGTCGGGGTCGGCGTCGGGGTTGGTGTTGGTGTCGGCGTCGGCGTAGGGGTAGGCGTCGGCGTCGCACACGTACCTGTGACCGTTATGTCATCGACCCGCCAACCAATATCGCCGACCGCTACATCTGAGCCCATGCGGAAGCGGAATTTGACGGTCCGTCCGTTCAGATTTGGGCCGAGATTGACGATCGTGTTTATGTAGCCATTCGAGTAACCCGACCAGGCCATGCGGTTTGCGAGAGGATTGCTTGCCGTTCCGTCGATCTGGCCCGTGTAGCCGCCCACGACGAACGTTGCTCCGACGAGCGGATGCGTGATGTCGATGAACGCACCATTTACGATGCCGGATGCCGAGATCTCGAGAACACCGCCATCCCAGAAGATGCCGTCGCTAAATTCAAGATCGTATTTATTCTTGAAGCTCAGCACCGCGTTCGACGAGTTGATCACGAAGCTCGGTGAGTCGACACGCTTGTCCGAAACCACTTCAGCGTCGTCAATGAAGAGGCTGTTCGGCGGCGAGTTTGGCGACGCGGTCGAGGTCGTCCACAACGGTGCCGGACCCGAAACGTTCGCAGCCGTCCAGCCAGCCGGCAGGGCCGGAGCCGTTACGGCGTCGAAGTTCTGTTCAAAGACGAGACACGGCGGTGTGGGGGTGGGCGTCGGCGTCGGTGTTCCCGGCGTGGGCGTCGGGGACGGCGTCGGCGTCGGGCCGCTCGTGATCACGAAGTTGTTGTTCGAGATGTCAAAGAAAACGTTGCCGACCGCTTCGACCTTAATGCGGGCCGTGGTCGACGCCGTGAGCGGCATCGTGACCGTTTCGCTGCCGTCGTTCGGCGTTGAGGCCGAAAGGACGGTCGGGAAGGTGTTTCCGCCATCGACCGACAAGAGAATGCGCACGTTGGCGGCGTTTACAGGCGAATTATTCGTATTCGCGACGCTCCAAGTGACAGTGTGAGCCGTTCCGGTGCCCAGGATGATACCCGATACATCCGGGAATGTGACCTTGAACGGGCCGCTGTTGCCGTCGACGGTCAGGACGGATGTCGCGGTATTAATGCCTCCGGCGCCGGCACGATTGTCTCGTGCCGTAACCTGGAAGTTCATCGTTCTCGTTATCGCCGGCAGCAGTTCGCCGGTCATAAACCCGGCGGTATTTGTCGGCGGGACGTTGTCGGAATTTAGAATGTGCGTCAGGGCAGGGAAGGTGCGTGTCGGCGAAGATACCGGCGAGAAGACCCTGAAGATCGGCCTCGCGTTGCCGTCGGCATCGCTGTTAGGAGCGACCGAGGACGCGGCGCCGAGGTCGTACTCCTCCCAGGAGTAGGTCAGCGTGTCGCCATTCGGGTCGCTCGCGGTCGCGGTCAGCGAGAACGGCGTCAGCTTCGGGATGTTGAAGTTACCGGGGCCGCTGATGGTCGGGGGCGTATTGCCGCTCGCGGTGATCGTTCCACAGTTGCCGCCGCCGGTCTGGCTGTAGGCGACGATCAGCTCGAGGCTCTTCACATGGAAGGTGTCGATGCTGAAGTTTGCGAGATTCTGCGGAGCACACAGGCCGGAGTAGCCCATGATCGTGATACCGCTGCCCGGCTCATAGGCCGTGCTCCCTGACCGGTTCCCGTTGCAGCCGCCCGATACGGCATTGAACGTGTGCGGCGAGCCCCATTGGTGGCCCATCTCGTGCGATACGTAATCGACCGCAAACGGGTCGCCGACAGGATTTGGCAGTCCGGTCACGCCGCGTGCCTTGCCGCCCTGACACGGCGAATTAAGCTGCGCGATACCACCGCCGCCGGTGCTGAATACGTGCCCGATATCATAATTGCTGCCGCCGATGCGGGCATCGACGGTCGCCTGATTCTGGTCAAGCATCGCTACGCCGTTGTCATTGGTGTATGGATCGTTTGCTGAGGTGCACGCTTCGTTTTGACCGGGCCCGCAAGTCGTATTATTGCCGGCAAAGACGATGAGGTTATTGTTGCCAATAATATTCATTTGCAGGGCCAAGTCCCTGTTGTATATGCCGTTTACGCGGTTCATGATCAGGACCTGGGCCGCAAGGCAGCCCGCGACGGTGTTGCCGCCGACGGCCGCACAGTATTCAAAGTCGGCCGCAAGCGCGAGCCTATAGGTCCGCAACTGCGAGCCCGACGCCACCTCGGGAGCGGAGGCGGGACCGCGGAGAAAGTCATAATCGTCCGGGTCCGTAGGTTGGAGCATTGCCTTGAACTCGTTGTCAGAGTTGTCGAACAGGCACTCGAAGTGCCCGACCCGAGGTTTCTCGCTCTTGAAATAGGCGATGTATTCGTCGGATTCGGCCGCGTGCGGATCAACGATCATCGTGTTTCTCGCAGAGAGGACCATTGCGTGAAATCCATTTGGAAGCAGGTCGAGGCGAATGCTCGCGGTGGGGTCGTCTATGCCCTGGCCCCGGTAGGTCGCCCCGAGTTCGGGGTAGTTCTTGAGCAATTCTTTTTCGACCACGAGTGAGTGTTCGATATTGAAACGCTGAAAGGTCCCGTCCGGCATTGGGATCGAGAGGATCGCGCCGATGCCGCGGTTATTTTCGTCCGGAGCACGATCGAGGATGGCCTTGAGCGCGGCGCGATCGAGGCGGTAGCTCTCGAATGAAGCCGGCATAGAGGCTGCCGCCTCCAGGCCGAGCGGACGCAGCTCAGCGGCGTCGATGCGGGTCCAGACGCCGTCGTCCGAACCGGTTGTGTTGGCAAACCCTGCTAAGGTGGAAAATACAAAGAGGGCTACGAGACACGCTGCCCGGCGAACAAACTGACTATTCATTGAACGAACTCCTTAGAAAACTAGTTGCTAAACTCCAAACCAAGCGGATCACGGCCGGTCTTGCGGGAACGGGAACCTGAAAATCTCTTTGGCAAACGAGGGGTAAAGACTCTCGAAAATAATAGCTAAATCACCCCTTAATGTCCATAACAAAAGGCCGCGGTGCTAAACTGTGATTTTCGCGATGCACGACCCCCAAGACCTACAGTCCAGACAGCCCGATGCTCTGCTGCCGACCCGCGAAGAGATCGGCGTGCTCGCGCACAACGAGCGCTTCGGATTTTGGCTGACCCATCGAATGAATCTCGGCGTAATGAAACGCCTCATGACGTTTTTTCAGCAGCATATTGGGAGCCTGTGGATCTATCTCGCGACGTACAATCTGATGAACGTTTTCGGCATTGAGTTTGTCGAAAAATCCGACGCGGAACGCCCGCTGATACTCGTCGCGAATCACCGGTCGTTCTTCGATATGTACACGGTATCGAGCGTGTTATTTCGCCGGACAAAACGGCCGATGACGCTGTTTTTTCCGGTCCGGGCGAAATTTTTCTATGACAATCCTGTCGGCTGGTTCGTAAACCTCGTGATGGGCTGGTTCTCGATGTATCCGCCGTTCTTTCGCGAGGCCCGCGACGCGACAAAACGTGAGTTTGACAAGTATTCGATGCGGCGGCTCGTCCAGCTCTGCACGCACGGCCGCGGCCACATCATCGGGTTTCATCCCGAGGGCAAACGCAATCTCGAGGGCGGCCCGTACGATATGCTGCCCGCCCAGCCGGGCATCGGCAAGGTCATCTACGCCGCCCGGCCGCAGGTGATCCCCATCTTCATCGCCGGCCTCGGCAACGACCTGCCTAAACAGATCCTCGGCAACTGGAAAAGCGGCGAAAAGGTCCGCATCCGCTTCGGCGAACCGATCGACCTTATGGAGTTCTACGAGAAAGGCGACCGCCTGCGCACCCACAAGGAGATCGCCGACCATCTGATGACCAAGATCGGCGAATTGGGCGAAATGGACCTCGAGTGGGTCTCTGGCGGAGAGAGCGTATTGGCGAGTACGATTCCAGAGCCCGCCGAACCGCATACTTAGAACACTGTGGACACGAGCAGCGAATCATCCGATCTAAACGTGCCGGTCGAGGTTTCTCGCGGGCGGCGAATTGCGATCGTCGCGGGCGTGATGACCGGGATGGCGATCGCTGCTTTGGAGGCGACCGTCGTCGGAACGGCGATGCCGACTGTTATCGCGAGCCTGGGCGGCATTGACCATTACAGCTGGGTCTTTTCGGCATATCTTGTGACATCGACGGTGTCGGTGCCGGTGTGGGGAAAGCTGTCGGACCTGTACGGGCGGCGGCTCTTGTATCAGATCGGCATTGGGGTGTTTTTGCTGGGGACTCTGCTGTCGGGTTTCTCGGGAACGATGTTCCAGATGATCGTTTTTCGTGCAATTCAGGGGCTCGGTGCGGGAGCATTGATACCGCTGGGAATGACGATCATCGGGGATACGTTCACGGTGGCCGAGCGCGCGAAGATGCAGGCGTACTTCAGCGGCGTTTGGGGACTGTCGAGCGTTATCGGACCGCTGATCGGCGGATTTATCACGGACCAGCTTTCGTGGCGGTGGGTGTTCTTTGTCAATATCCCGATCGGTATTGTCGCCGCGATCGTCATCGGCCTC